>NZ_CP011542.1:3000000-3300000 GCF_001020985.1 Corynebacterium mustelae | reverse complement strand
TTTGTCATTTTGACACATGGGAACCGTGAAAATTACACAAATTTACATAAAATGACAGCTATTTGACACTAAATGACACAAAATTACAAAAGGAAACTGAAAAAGTGTCATTTTCGGTGTAATTTGTCATTTTGCAGGGCTACCTGACACTTTTCTGTCATCTTTACACAAAAAGAGGTTATCCAGACATCAAAATTGGTTAGTGACACCAGAAAACTATCACCTAATCATTTTTTGCTGGGGATTGAGGAAACGTTATATTTCTCAGTTCTTCGAACACGAATTTTCGCTTCTTGGTCCACTCTTCGTCTGATTCAAACCTACTGAGTGACGTTACTGTTTCATCTTTAGGTTTATCGTCATCAGAAAGTTTATCTAATGATTTTTGAAGTTGGTCAGAATTGAATAATTTTGAAAAAACTTGTTCGTTAAAATAAAGTTCATCTTTTGGGGAAATGGCCATAGTGCACTCGACGAAAATTGTTGCGATATCAAGAATCTCCCACTGGGTAAATAGACCTAACTCATCAATTAATTCTTTAGCTTTATTTTGATTATGAATGCAAAGCCGTGACAAAACATCAAATCGTGATTGTTTATCCGTAAAGTCATTCTTATCAGTACGTTCATGCAATTTGCGGTATGCCTCATATAGCGCATTGCAAAGCGAATTTTGAAATTGTTCAGCGTTATTAGGTGGTGGATCTGGAGTTGTAGTCAGATTTGGAACGCTGAATCGACTGACGATACATAATGTCTTAGGTTCATCGGAAAGTTGCTTTACATATTGACCGAACTGTCCACTCGAATCAGTATCCACTGTATGCCATAAACACCGCCAACAAATCCGGTAGAGGATAGTAGGGATGGCATAATAGTGTTCTGCAAAAAGGAGAAGGTTTTCGATAATCCAAATGAGTAATGGTTGGGACAGGTTGGGCTTGTTCGATATAAGGGTATTTATTTTTTCAACGATGTACGGATGTTCCTGTTCGATCCATTGAATAAGTTGCCTTTGGTGGAAACGTTGCCTTTCATCGGGTTTTTCCTTCTCTAAGGAATCAATTGCTTTCAAGAGAAAACTGTCGTTAATGTCTTCGGCAGGAATGTCTGCAGAAAAATACCTGTCGAAGTACATTGGGGCGCAAATTCGTTTCTTCGGTGCTCGGGGGAAAAACCTTTCATGGTTGAGGCTGAATTTCGTCCAATGCTAGCCGCATACAAAAAAACCTAATACGTCACGGGCAATTTGGACTAAGGAATCTGGGTTTGCTGTACTGGGATTTGTGAATTCTTTTTGCCATTCAGATTTTTGATTACACTCTTTGTTTAATTTTATCGCTTCATGCAACCGAGGGTGTCTATGTTTACACCAACTTAAAACTACTAGGTCGGCAAAATTGAATTCTTTGGGGCTTCGGGGAAACTCAGCTTGCAGGCTTAGGAAGAATCGATTGAGATCCCGGGGTGTTGCTATATGTTTAATAATTGATTGTCGGAAGAATATTTCCAGTTCTCGGAGTTCCGTTGGGTCTGGTTCAAAATTCATAGCCTCCGTTAAAAGCTTCAGTCTTTCATCAAAAACTGCCAGTATTTGCTCATCACGTAATGGCGGAACAGGGAAAGTTACTTGCACAATTTTTTCAAGATAATTTGATGCCTCAATGCCATTGATTTCTTTAATGAAAGTACTGTTTGCTAAGAGCTGTAAAATCACAGACTCGTCATAGCTGAGGAGATAATGAATACGGGGAATAGAGCCAACAGATCGAATTAGCTTAAAAACTTCCATCAGCTCTTGGGAATCAAGACGATCAAGGTCGTCGATTATCACCAAGATATTTCTATTCTTCTTTTTTAGAGTGCGTCCGATCGACTTGCGTAGTTTTTGACTGTCTGGTTTATGCCGGAACGCAAGTTGAAGTGAACTGATTCGGATATATCCTAGGGCTTCGCCTAAAGCGAGAATTGGTCGAGCTTTTTGGAACAATTTGCCAGCACGTAAACGTAAGGGAAAACCAGTGTAGCGCAGATTCTGTGACAGCAGATTAAAAAATCCCTCTTGCATAGCCTCCAGATCTTTATACTCCCAAGGTGTGAAATTGAAAACTATGTTGTGATACTCGTAATGAGGCGTAAGGATTGCCTTGATCTCCTGTAATATGCTGGTTTTCCCTGCCCCCCAGGGGCCGGTGATCGCCATGACTACAGAATTATCTTGGGTCTTTATAGATTTGTAGAATCTTGCGATCTTAGTTGGAAACATTTTGCGATCGTAGAGATCTTTGTCCCAGTTCCCGAGGGGAGCGTCGAAATTATGAAAACCTGCTGAATCCTGCAACCCTGACATGCAAAAATTCCTATCTTTTAGTGCCCCACAATGCTCATCTGAAACACGGTGACCATCCACAGCATTGCAAACGGCACGAGGAACCAGAATGTGCCCATCCATGGCCGCCAGCGAGTGTAGTTGAGGTATTTGCGGTACATGATTACGCCGCACCCGATGGTGGCGATGATGGGGACCATGCTGGTTGCGGCTGGCCACCAGATTTCCGCTTGCCGGGAGCAAATCCATGTGGCGTGCCCGTCGTCGCAAAGCGAGCCGCCTTGAATGCGGGCGACCCAGGCGAGAATGTAGGCGACGATTCCGGTGATAACTGGGGTTAGTAGTGCCCAGGCGATCGCTTGCTTTGTTGATTTCTTATTAAGAGCAGCTTCTTTAAGCGGGTCTGGGGTGTCGGCCAGTTCATCAAAGGTGGTGGGTTGTGGACGGAACCGATTGGACTGGTCGGCGTCGGAGCTGAGGTCGTTTTCGGGATGTTCCATGAGTTACCTTGGTCGGATTATGAGGTCGGGGATGTGGGCATCAGTCGGTGTATTTAAGACGTTGAGTATGGTGCCAGCGATGGTATCAGCCGAGATGTACTCGCAGGGATTGTAGTCTTGATTTTCCTGGGCCCGGATCGCGCGTTGCATTTCGGTGGCTATCCGGCCGGGGTAAATGCTAGTGACCCGAATCTCAGGAGCTTCCTGTCGGAGTGCCTCGCACCAGGCGCGGGCGGCGTGCTTACTGGCTGAATATGCGCCCCACATGGGGTGGGTGTGGTGCCCGGCTCCGGAATTGATGTAGATAACGTGCCCTAAGGTGCGTATAAGTTGCGGTAGTAGCTGTTGGGTGAGTTCGACCGGGGCGTGGAGATTGATTGCCATGTGGTGTTCCCAGGCGCGCCGGGGCTGGTCGTGGGTGCTGCCAAGTTGCGCGACACCGGCGCAGTGGATCAGTGCGTTGATGCTTTGCGACGTCACCTGATCCGGTACCGTTATTGGGTTTGCGAAATCGGCGTGCCACCAGTGCAGATTGGGGTGGTTTAGTTTGGCGGGTTGGCTACGGTACTGCGCGTAGACGGTGTATCCAGCGTCTAAAAGGGTGCGGGTGGTGGCGAGGCCTACGCCTTGGCTGGCGCCAGTGATGACTGCGGTGGGCATTATTGTTCCTTTCCTCGGGTGGGGATCATGAGGACTGGCACTTGGACGTGCGGGAGGATTTCGGAAGTTTGGGAGCCAATGAAGACCCGTTCAAAGGCACCGAGGGGGGAGGAGCCGAAGCAGAGTAGGTCGCCTTTTTTCCATTTGAGTACGTCAAGAGCGCCGTGCCACCCGTTGCCGGAGCCTATGTCGCAGGTGATATCAATGTGGGGAAATGCAGCGTGAGCGCTGCTGCGGAGTCGGTCTAAGATTGCCAATGCGTTTTCGCGCCATTCGTGACTTAAGTCTATTGATGGTTTGATTGATTCTGAAACGGGAGGTGCCCCGAATCCATCTGGTGAGAGGGCGAGAATCCTCAGTGGAACGCCCCATGCGGCGGCGAGTTCGGCGGCTGTGGTTGTTGCAGATTCGTCCGTGTCTTGGCCAATGAAAGCTACATTAACGCGGGTGATGCCGCGTTTGGCTAGTTTGGGTAGGCGGGGTGCTAGGAGGAGTGGCCGAGGCGAAGAGTGCAGCATGGAGTCGGCTGTGGTGCCAGGTAAAAACCGGCCTTTAGGGGCGGCGGCTTTGGAGCCAAGCAGGATCATGTCCGCACCGAAGTCGTGGGCGGCTTGGGTGAGCATGACGGATTCAGAGGTGCCATCAGCGATGACAGCGACTGGCTCGGCCCATTGGGTGCGGTCAATGCCGACGTCGTTAAGCTTCGCAGCGACGGCTTTGGTGTAACGTTCGGTTTCCTTCTTGAACCATTTTTTATGCGTGGAGCCAAGTTTGCTCATTGCCGGTGACGGCCAAGGACGCAAGAATGTGGTGACACATTGGATGGTGACATCTGCGGTGCGAGCTACCCAAGCGGCGACTTCAAGCGCTTCGTCGCCGCTGGACTGGGGTTGCCACGCAACCAAGATGCGAAATTGTTGCATGTGGTGCCGTGGCGTGGACTGGGTTTTTGAGGGCATAGGCAACGGAGGTGGCAGATAGTTCTGATAGTTATGTCGGTTTAAAGTTTAGCGTGGGAAACAGTAGGTGAGTTGTTGCCTTAGGGTGAATTAGGTTTAGTTGTTGCCTTCTTGTTGCTGCATGAGTTCCGCAGTGTAGGCCTCGGCGAGTTCGGTGATGATATCTGCTGCTTTTTCGGCTTCGCCGAGCTTTTCGACGGGTAAGGTTGCCAGCATTTGCGCTAAATAATCGGTGCGTTCGTTCCCTACTCGTTCAAGCTCTTGCTTGCCAAACGGGGTTAGCTGCACTTTTACGCCACGCCGATCGGCTTCTTCCCGGATGCGTTCTACCATTCCTCGCTCTTCTAATTGATGCAACGCATTTGATGCAGTAGGCATTCGGATACCCTCGACCTTAGCAATATAGCTAATTCGGCAGGGTCCTTCTTCAGCCAGTCTGCCTAAAATTGTTAGTTGCGGCCCGGTAAGATCGGATGCTTCGGCAATACGAAAGTAAAGTACATATAACCGAGTGAGCGCTGGCCTAATACGATTTGCTAATTCCCAATGGGCGTTTGATTTCATGAGTTGAATTGTATCCATTCTGTGTGCAACCTAACGATTCATGCTTATAGCAGGAATGTATTTGGCAGTTTGCGTGCAGGTTTATATTTCCGTTTTGCTCAATATGAACAGTTGCATTGTAGCCGGTTGCGGTCAGGTGGCTATGTGATCAAGTCAGGAAGCTACGTATTAGGTGCCTAAGCCGCTAAACTTGTGGAATGGTTGAATTCCATGGTCAGGTTTCGCACCGGCTGGCACGAGCCAAGACGCTTCAATTGGTACGTGCTGGCCGTAAGTCGCACGACCAGGTGTGTGACGCTGATTTTCTGCTGCTCACCGCAGCAAAGTTTCATGGAGTATCGGCTGCGAACCCATGCCCGATCTGTGCGGAAGAAACCTTGCGGAACGTGCTGTGGGTTTATGGTGAACAGCTTGGTAATGCATCAGGCAGCGCTCGATCTGTGGCGGAGATTCAGAACTTTGCCAACTCAGGTCGGGAGTTTATTGTTCACACGGTGGAGGTATGCACCAATTGCAAGTGGAACCACTTGGTGCAGGCCGCCATTGCGGCACCGTCGGCGAGAACACCTGTTGACGTCGAAAAGCTGGAGCAAACGCTATGGGATACTCCCAAACAGCGGCAACCCCAGTCTGCGGTAGAAGAAGTACCAAGCTACGCAGTCCCATACTGTGTAGCCCGCTTTGAGGAAGAACTGTAAGTGGCAAATACAAATAGCAAAAAAGCCAAAGGCTCGCCTGCGCCTAACCGTAAGCGTTCTTGGATAAAAGGCAGCATCATCGCAGTGGTGTTAGCCGTGTTTGTTGCACCCTTGCTGGCATTCATGGTGGCCTATATTGTCACCGATGTGCCAGAGCCAGAAGAACTGGTGACTAAACAGGTGTCCCATATCATGGCTACTGACTCCACTACCGAACTAGCACGAATTGTGCCAGCGGAAGGCAACCGCCAAGAAGTCCCGCTGGACCAAATACCAGAAGACGTCCGCAATGCGGTTCTAGCCGCAGAGGATCGGCAGTTTTACACCAATAACGGGTTCTCCTTTACTGGTTTCGCCCGCGCCATCATCGGCCAAATCACTGGCAACACCTCAGCTGGCGGTGGCTCAACCATCACCCAGCAGTACGTGAAAAACATGGTGGTTGGTAACGATTACTCTTATAAACGTAAGGCCAAAGAACTTGTCTATTCGGTCAAAATGGCCAATGAATGGAGCAAAGAACAAGTTCTAGAGGCATACCTCAACACCATCTATTTTGGCCGTAACGCTTATGGTATTGACGCCGCCGCCCGTGCATACTTCGACGTGCCAGCACAAGAACTCAACGCAGCTCAAGCTGCCGTTTTGGCAGCCTCAATTCAGCGTCCATCCCAATTGGATCCGTGGGCTAACCGGGAGGAAGCAGAAGAACGCTGGAACTACGTACTTGACGGTATGGTTTCCGAAGGGTGGCTCGACGAGGGTACTCGTGCTGGTCTTGTGTATCCCGAAACCACCGACCCGGCTCTCAACCGCGCCTACACCGAAGCCACCGGTCCCAATGGCTTGATCAAAAACCAGGTTATGGCGGAATTGGAAACCTTAGGCATTACCCAAGATGATGTCGAAACCCGTGGCTTGCGAGTAACCACCACCATTGACATGAAAGCCCAAAACGCCACCACCAAATCAGTGACCGAAAGCATGCGCAACCAGCAGGACAACATTCGAGTCGCAGCTGTGAGCGTGGAACCAGGCACCGGAGCGGTACGCGCCTATTACGGTGGTGAAGAAGCAACCGGCTGGGATTACGCCAATGCGCCACTGCAAACCGGCTCTACCTTCAAGGTCTTTGGCGTTGCAGCCGCAGTCCAGCAAGGTATCCCTACCACCCAAACCATCTCCACCGCGCCGTACCAACTGCCAGGTGTCACCGTACCTGGTGGCGGATGTAACGGTGCGTGCACCATGAAAGAGGCGCTCAAGCAATCACTGAATACCCCATTTTTGCGGTTGCAGGACGAACTCGCCAATACCACCCAAGACACAGCAGACATGGCGCATGCGCTAGGCATGGCACGCTCCCTGCCAGGGATTGAGAAAACATTGACCGAGCACGGTGAACAGCCATTCGAAGGTATTATTCTCGGACAGTATCAGTCCCGGCCGATCGACATGGCGCATGCCTTGGCGACACTGGCAAACGAGGGTGTGTGGCACGACACCTACTTCGTTGAGAAGGTGGAAACCGCTGACGGGCAGGTCCTGTACCAGCACGGCGCAACAGAAGGCGAACGTCGGGTGGCTGCCAATGTTGCCAACACGGTGCTAGAAGCAATGCTGCCGATTGCGGGCTGGTCTGGATATAAGGACCTGGCTGGTGGGCGCGAATCCGCCGCTAAAACCGGTACTACCCAACTTGGTGATACGGGGTTGAACAAAGACGCTTGGATGATCGGTGCGACACCACAATTAGCTACCGCAGTCTGGGTTGGCACCCATGACAACTCCCCGCTACTTAACCAATGGGGAGCAAATATGTACGGCGCGGACCTGCCCGCCACCATCTGGAAAGGTGTCCTGGACGGCGCACTTGAAGGACGCGATTTGGAAGAGTTTCCAGCACCTAAACCGTTTGGGTTTAGTAAGGGTCGCGGCTCAATCGGGCCGGTAATCGCCACGCAGGCACCAGTAATAGACAACTTCCAACCGGAGGCTCCACCTGTAGAAGTGCCAGCTGAACCAGCAATACCGCAACCCCCAGCGGTTACTTTCCCAGAAGAAGGAGTAGAAATTCTGCCAGGTGTTGTCATTCCGGGCGAGTTGCTCACTGAAGAATAGTGAAATGTCAACAGCTGTGCGGCTGGCGGCTAAATAAACACTATGTTTGAGACAGGTGTGTTGGTAGTTTCGTGCGCTATCAACACATCTTTTTTGCTACTAGCTGGACTCTTTTTGGCTCATCTTTCGCCCCTGTAATCGCGTCGGGCACTACTAGGTACCAGGTGGGGTCTACTTAGGAGTTGGCGAAAAGATAAGGATACTATTTGGCGGGGTTACACTGATTAAAAGAAGTCGCAGTCCCAGTCAAGGAGAACTAGCAGCAACAATGGATGGCACAACGATTCTTACCATGGCGAGTGTGTTCGCTGGTTTCTTATGCTTTGGCGGGTCTTTTGCAAGCTTCATGTATAAAAAATCGCCGAAACTGATTTGGGGTTTGTTTAGTGTAGCTATTCTATTGATTACGGTTATTCCCGTGGTGCTAGCGGTATTTGTTTCTGTAGAACCGCGATGAGAGCAAACAAGAATCGACTTTTGGCAGCAGATGGGGTATGTTTGACAGGTTGCTGACGCAACGACCCTCCTGCCACAACCAGTTCCGGGTGTGGCCGAAACGAGATTTATATACAAGACCATAGGAGGTGATGAGGTCCGTGCGTCACTACGAAGTCATGATCATTCTGGATCCTTCCCAGGATGAACGCACTGTTGCCCCGTCCCTGGACAAGTTCCTAGAGATCGTCCGCAAGGAAAACGGCACCGTGGAAAAGGTTGACATCTGGCCAAAGCGCCGGTTGGCCTACCCAATCAATAAGAAAGACGAGGGCATCTATGCTGTCGTCAATCTGCACTGTGAGCCAGCCACCGTTCAGGAACTCGACCGTGTTCTTAACCTGAACGACAACGTTCTGCGCACCAAGGTTCAGCGGGACGACAAGTAAA
Organism: Corynebacterium mustelae; assembly: GCF_001020985.1. Classification (NCBI taxonomy): domain Bacteria; kingdom Bacillati; phylum Actinomycetota; class Actinomycetes; order Mycobacteriales; family Corynebacteriaceae; genus Corynebacterium; species Corynebacterium mustelae. The sequence continues at coordinate 3,291,284 of NZ_CP011542.1, read as the reverse complement.
CCTAGGTCAGGATGAGCACTGCGCAGGGAAAATATCGAAAGCTTGAGCAAAGGGTATTTTCATGTCGGTGTCAATGACTAAGGTTGCTAGTTGAAACCAAAAACCTTCAAGCGTTATAAGAATCCACCAATTCTTGTTGCGCCGATTACCTAAAAATCTAAAGCAGAGATGAAAGGCTAACGAACATGGCACAAGGAGACGTCAATATCACGATCGTCGGCAACGTAGTTGCCGACCCCGAGCTTCGCTTTACCCAAACGGGTGCTGCGGTAGCTACGTTCCGTGTGGCTTCTACCCCACGTCGCTACGATTCACAGTCTGGCCAGTGGGTCGACGGTGAAGCAATGTTCCTTTCCTGCAACATCTGGCGTCAAGCCGCCGAGAACGTCGCCGAGACCCTTACTAAGGGAATGCGCGTGATTGTTACTGGTCGGCTACGGCAGCGTTCGTATGAATCCCGTGAGGGTGAGAAACGAACGGTTATGGAGCTTGAGGTCGAAGAAGTCGGCCCATCCCTGCGCTACGCAACCGCACAGGTCAATCGCAATCCTCGAGAAGGCGGCTACCAAGGCGGCGGTGGTAATTTCGGCGGCGGCAACGCTGGCGGTAACTTTGGGGGCAATTCCGGCGGGTTTAATGGCAATCAAGGCGGATTTGGCGGTGGCCAACCAGCAAACCAAGGTGGGTTTGGTGGTGTCCAACAACAGTCTGCGCCTGCAAATGATCCGTGGAGTAGTGCCCCACCAGCAGGTGGATTTGGTGGTGCCGACGATGAACCACCGTTCTGATAGTCGTGTACCTAACGTAACCAAATAACACAGATGTAAAACTTTCCCGAGGTGCAGGTCACCTTGGGTGCTAAAGACCACGAAAGGCAGGGATCATGAAGCTGATCCTCACCGCCGCCGTTGAAAACCTCGGTGTCGCAGGCGACATTGTTGAGGTTAAAGACGGCTACGGACGTAATTACCTGCTTCCACGCGGCCTGGCAATCGTAGCCTCCCGCGGTGCTGAGAAGCAGATTGAGGGCATTAAGCGTGCCCAGGAGGCTCGCGCTATCCGCGACCTCGACCATGCGCGTGAAGTAAAAGCACAACTGGAAGCACTGGAAGGTGTGAAGGTTTCTGTGCGCACCTCTGAGAAGGGTAAGATCTTCGGCTCTGTATCTGCTGAGGATATCGCCGCAGCCGTTAAGGCAGCAGGTGGCCCGAACCTGGACAAGCGTTCCATCGAATTGCCTAAGTCTTTGGTTAAGACCACTGGCGCATACAAGGTGAACGTTAAGCTGCACTCCACCATCGCAGCAACGGTGAACTTCGAGGTCGTTGCTGCCTAATCACAGGCGCTAAGCAGCGACGGTCCCGCAGTGAGGGACCCAACGACAACAGCATTGAACGGACCGGCCGGCCTGGCCTTAGTTTCCAGGCCGTGGCCGGTCCGTTCGTATTTCTAACGTTAATATACTTTTCAGTTTTATCGGTAGGGATGTGCAATATTTTTGGTTACTGGATGGTGTTTAACTGAACCGATTCACCCCCGATTGTGTTTTATCCCAAGCCTCCTGTGGATAACTTGTGGGAAAACTCACGCTTTCTGATTTTCAGCATCGAAAAACTGCCAAAAGTCGTGTTGTCAAATGCACTGCTTGTGGGTGTTTTCCACGGATATGGTGAAAGTTATCCACAGGGGTGAAATTAGGATTAACCTGCATTTTTGGGATAAACCTGGGGTATTTTTGATGATGTGATGAAAGTTATCCACAGGCATTCACATTATTCCACCATCCATAAACAGGTTTATCCACAGAGCCTGTGGATAACTCGGGGATTTTAGAATTGTCTAAGCCGGAAAAATCTGGTAGAGAATGTGATTATGGGTGACGGCCTGGGGGTTGAAACTCATGTGAAAGCAGATAAAGATGTTTTCGTCTCAGTGAGTCTGGGGAAAAATCCTTAGTAACTATTTATGTCCGATGTTTTCAGGTAAAAAAGAATACATGAATCCCGTATTGGATGGTGTGGCCCGATACTACGAGCAAGGCGAAAGTGTCCCTCTCGAAGATTACGGCCTGCTTAGCAATCACCGCACTGTAGCATTGTGCTCACGGTATGGCAGCATTGATTGGCTGTGCCCACAGGTAGACGGCGAAGCCATCTTCGCCGCATTGGTGGGGACAAGCAACCACGGATGCTGGCGCGTTAGCTTAAGTGAACCAACCGCTATCCAATGGGAGTATGAGAAAACCAACTCTCCCTATCCGGTATTGCGTACTACCTGGACTACTGAAACCGGTGTGGCAGTGCTGCGCGATACCTTGGCTGTGGCGGAGACAGGGGCAAGTATCATCATCCGCGAACTCGTGTGTGTCGAAGGTGACGTTACCGTCCAGCACGATTTACGGCCTCGTATTAATTATGGCTTGCAGTGTCCTGCCTGGCAGCGTCATGAAAATGAACTTGATGTCTACGAATTTTTTAATGAAGACGGTATTTTGGAATCCACGTTTTTCGGACGATTGCCGACGCTAGTTTCCGATATTGCCAGCGATTTCTATGAAGAATTCTCTCTTAGCTCCGGTGACGAGCAGAGGTGGGAATTAGTTTTAACCGCTACAGAATCGGACAATAAAAAGCTTGCGGCGACTTTCGTCGAAGCGGCCACCGACGTTTCAGCATCGTCTACAGCCTCTGGCATGGCAGGCAAATGGGAGATTTTGCTTAATCAGTCAGTAACCGCGTTGAAGGCGTTATGCTTGGCTAACGGCGCGGTTCTAGCAGCCCCAACCGCGTCTTTACCGGAAGACTTTGGGGGAGAGCGAAACTGGGATTATCGTTATTGCTGGCTGCGTGACTCGGCCTTCAGTATCGAGGCATTGTTGATTGCCCAATCCATGGGGCTTGTCGACGCCACCGGGTATGCGCGGCGCTGGCGGGACTGGTTGTGTGCGGTTATCGGCGAGGACGTCGATAAGCTCCGGATCATGTATGGCGTGCGTGGTGAAACCAATTTGGATGAACGAATCCTTGCGCACCTTCCTGGCTATGAACGCTCGTTACCAGTACGGATTGGTAATGGTGCGGTCGAACAATATCAAGCTGATGTTGTGGGTGAATTGATGTTGGTTTTAGCCAAATTACGGGAATACGGTATTGAGGAAACCCCGCATTCGTGGCGGTTGCAAAAGAAGCTCTTAGATTATTGTGATGCGAACTTTGAACGACGCGACCACGGTATTTGGGAAATGCGGGGCGAATTGCACTATTTCACCCACGGCCGCGTGATGATGTGGGCTGCATTCAACGCCGGTATCACCGCAGTGGAAACGTATCCGGAGTTGGCGGAAGATGCTGATGTTGCTATGTGGCGTCGACGCCGGATTGAGCTTCGGGAAGAGATAATTTCACGTGGTTTTGATGAGAAAACCGGCACTTTTCTCCAAACCTATGAAGGACAACCTCGCTCCGTCGACGCATCTTTATTGCAAATACCGCAAACCGGTTTTATTGACGCTAGTGACCTACTCATGCAACGAACCGTCACCGCCATTGAACAGAACCTGAAAGATATTCATGGTGACAGCCACGGTCTGATTTATCGATACAGGACCGATCCGACTGGTACCGGAAACCTGGCGATGGATGGTTTGAGCGGGCACGAGTACCCATTTCTTATCTGTAATTTTTGGCTGGTGGAACAGTATGCCGCCGCTGGACGGATCGAAGACGCCGAAAAATTAATGGATCAATTGGCAAGTTATGCTACGGATCTAGGGTTTTTAGCCGAAGAATATGACCCGGAGCACGGCCGACTAGCCGGAAACTATCCGCAAGCGTTTTCACATATCGGCGTAATCAGGGCAATCGCGGCGATCAATAAAGCGAAGACTATGAAAAAATAATTCCAGCATCAGCGGCGGGACTCAATTGAGGTTCGGCAGTACATCTAGCTTGCTTATAGTTGGAACTTATGCGGGTATATTTTGCCAATGCTTTCTTCATTAGACTGGTGCGCTAGAATCCTAGGGTGCGTATATGGCACTAAGTTCACTTACCTTATGGTGAACTATAGGGGAGAGGAATGCGAGAGATGAGCAGCGATTATTCGTCGCAAAGCTTCGATGATGCGCCGGATGCGGGGACCACTACCCACAACGTTGCCTTCGACGGTTCCGCAGCAATCGCGCCGATGGAAACAGATTATTCAAGCGTCGATCTTCCGAACCCACCCAGCGGGCCTGCTGAGCCGCCGATGACTCGTGCTAGGTATTCGCAACAGCGGGATCGGTATGATTCTGGGCGGCGGGCTTACGACGAGTATCGGCAGCCTCCCCACGACAATGAAGCAGAACAAGGCGTACTAGGCGCGATGCTGCTTAGTCCCAACACCGTTGTTGATATCATCGAGTCGCTTTCGCCGGAAGATTTTTTCCGACCAGCGCACCAGCTTATCTATACGGCGATTATTGATCTGTTTTCCGATAATAAGGAAATCGATACGGTAATCGTTGCTGGTCGTCTTGATCGCAATAATGATCTGGAGCGAGTGGGTGGAGCCCCATACCTCCACACCCTTATTTCCTCTGTACCTACTGCGGCAAACGCTCGATATTACGCCGAGATTGTGGCGGAGAAAGCCATTTTACGCCGACTAGTCGACGCTGGTACCCGCGTTGTGCAACTGGGCTATGAAGGCACTGAAGGTGCCGAACTAGATGCTGTAATCGACATGGCGCAGCAACAAGTTTTTGCCATTGCCCAAAAGAACACCGCCGAAGACTATGCGGTACTGCGGGATTTGATTCAACCGACCATGGATGAATTAGACGCTATTGCGCTTCACGGCGGATTAGCGCAGGGAGTACCAACTGGATTTCAAGACCTTGATAACTTAACCAATGGTTTGCACGGCGGGCAAATGATTATCGTTGCTGCTCGTCCCGGTGTTGGTAAGTCAACCTTGGCATTAGATTTCGTCCGCTCGTGTTCGATCGTCCATAACAAAGCGGCGGTAATTTTCTCTTTGGAAATGTCGAAAAGCGAAATAGTCATGCGCATGCTGTCGGCGGAAACCGACATAAAGCTTTCTGACATGCGAGCCGGTCGACTCACCGACGAAGACTGGGCGAAACTCGCCACTAGAGTCGGGCAGATTGAACAAGCACCCATTTTTATTGATGACTCGGCGAATCTCACCATGATGGAGATTCGCTCCAAGGCGCGCAAGCTGAAGCAGAAACACGACCTGTCCATGATCGTGGTGGACTATTTGCAACTGATGAGTTCTGGTAAAAAGACTGAATCGCGCCAACAGGAAGTCTCGGAATTCTCCCGCCAATTAAAGCTATTGGCTAAAGAACTCGATGTGCCATTGATCGCTATTTCACAGCTCAACCGTGGCCCGGAATCGCGTACTGATAAACGACCTCAGATTGCTGACCTTCGTGAATCCGGCTCCCTGGAGCAGGACGCAGATATGGTTATGCTGTTGTACCGGCCCGATAGTCAAGATAAAGACGACACCCGTGCTGGTGAAGCGGATATCATTTTGGCGAAACACCGCGGCGGGCCTATCGATACTGTGCAGGTTGCTCATCAGTTGCACTTCTCCCGCTTCAAAGACATGGCACGGCAACTATAAAAGCTATGTACCTGGCTGTGGTCGTGGAACTATGGCTTTCACGGATTGCTTAAGTGATAAAAACACCAGGTGATCGATAGGATAGATCCGGCACAAATTTTTTTACTACACCTGTAACCTTTCGCTCTTAAATGTCACTACTAAGTAGAAGCCATTGTAAAACGCGAAAGGAGTAACAGCGATGATAGCTCACACTGTTGCGGCAGCTTTGACCGCAGCCATGCAATTTTTAAGCTCAGTTACGGGGGCAACCCCCGTAGCACCCGCTCATGCATCCTCGGGGATTGTATCTTTACCCCGGGACCTCAACCAGCTGTCCTCTCTATCCTCACCTTCGACCTTCATTCCACCTATGCCAGATGCCCCTAAAGCTATTTCACTAGGAACCAAGTTGCCTAAGGGAGCAACTTTGGTAACCGAAGCACAACTCAAAAAAATTCGCACTGGAACGTGGGTTGCAGTCAAGGAACCTCGAACAACGAAAATCGAATTTCGTGAGTTCGTTTCGAAGCGTCCTGCCGAGCTGGGGTACCTCACGGAAGAATTCAAACCAGGGGCTGTCCCGGCAGATCTTCAGGAGTTTTACGGTGGTGCCACCTGCAATCACCGCACTCAAGGGCTGTGGTTTGAAGGCAGCGTGCTCAAAACTACCCAGGCAGGGGTTTCCACCCTGATGGCATGTTCGCCTCAGCAAGATGCACAGGATGCAGAAGCATTGTCCTTCATCGAATCAAACCCCAAGGTTTATCTAGATGCAGCAGGTCACCTGTATTTACTCCGATCGGATGGGGTTGCATCGGAGTGGAAGCGCCCTTAGTCGATACTTTTGCCTCGTTGTTCTGGCAGGAGCAACGAGGCAAAGGTCGCGCAAATAAAAGTTGCGCCGAATAGGCTAAATAGGGCCGACGTTCCACCGACACTAATGAGCGGTGGAACGATCAGCGGTGCCATGATCGAGGCAATACGCCCGAAACCAGCCGCAGCCCCAGTTCCACGGCCTCTGATTTCGGTCGGGTAAAGCTCTGGTGAAATGGCGTAAAGCGCACCCCAGGCACCTAAATTGAAAAATGATAAAAGGCAACCAGCGACTATGATCGTTGCTTCTGATCCGGCGAAGCCGTAGCCTGCGGCGGCTAGGGCTGAGCCGACCAAGAATGTTGCTAGGGTTGCGCGCCTACCCCACACTTCAATCAACCACGCCGCTACCGCGTAGCCTGGTAATTGTGCAAGCGTGATAATAAGTGTGAACTGGAAGCTTTTAACCAGCGAAAAACCGTCGGCAACCAATAATGATGGAATCCAAATGAAGGCGCCGTAGTATCCCAAGTTCATACAGAACCAAATTATCCACAGGATAGCTGTTCGGCGACGAAAAGATTTAGACCACAGTGATACTGCTGAGTCCATGCTGTCGTTAGGAGGTGGCGTGGACGTGGTGGCGTTAAGCGCAGAAAGTTGTTTCACAGAAAGTTCTGATTCAAAACCAGCCACTATCTTTTCCGCTTCCGCATGGCGTCCTTTTGCTTCTAAAAAACGAACAGATTCGGGCAGTTTTAGCCGAACGAACAGTGCATATAGTGCAGGAACGCACCCTAAGGCTAATGCCCAACGCCAACCATCGTGACCGGTTGTGACAACAAAACGGCCAATGATAGCTGCCATAATCCAGCCCAGTGCCCAGAACGCTTCTAAGGCGACCACCATGCGTCCCCGAATCGCCCGTGGCGAAAATTCTGAGATAAGTGTTGACGCAACAGGCAGTTCTGCACCCAAACCCAAACCAACAATAAAACGCAGCACCATCAAGGTAGCCAGACCACCTGCTAGCGCGGATGCGCCGGTGGCGAGACCGTAGACCAACAGTGTGGCGGCGAAGATTTGACGTCGACCGAATTTATCGGCCAATAATCCGCCGAAGGTTGCCCCCACAGCCATTCCGACAAAACCAATAGCAGCCAGCCACGATGTTTCAGTAGGGCTAAGCCCCCAATGTGTTACGAGGGCAGCCATGATAAAGGAGATCAAACCCACATCCATCGCATCCAGCGCCCAACCAACACCGGAACCAACAAGCATTCGTTTATGTTTTCCGGTTAAAGGCAACCGATCCAGGCGCTGGTTGCGGCTAAGTTCGATTCCCGAGTTGGTGTTCATGGTCGATAATCCTCTCGTTTATTGAACGGGCTATGCGGCCTTGCTTGTGGTGCACATGATAAGCAGTGAGCCAACGGATGAGCTAATGCTGAATCATATGGGGGTGTAAAATTTACACTAACTATGGCGGTAGGGCGGAACATCGCAGACATTTCTGCGATTAACCAGCACTTACGGTAGAGTGATGCTTTTACTTAGCGGGGGTGCTCGATTGGAAAGTCTTGAGGCGAAGTGAATTGGAAACCACGAAAACTGAAGAAAATGCCATTGCAGCACCAGCCAGCATTGGATTAAGAAGCCCCCAGGCCGCCACGGGAATCAACACAACATTGTAAGCGAAAGCCCAAAATAAATTACCTTTAATTATCGAAAGGGTGCGGCGCGACAGCCGAATAGCATCAACAGCGCCCTGTGGATCGTTATGCATGAGGGTAATATCCGATGCTTCGATAGCCACATCAGTTCCCGCGCCCATAGCGATACCTAAATCCGCCTGAGCTAATGCTGCAGCGTCGTTGATACCATCACCTACCATGGCTACTACTTCACCACGTTGTTGCAGCTGAGAAATAGCTTCGACCTTGCCTTCGGGAAGGACGCCCGCGATCACATTGTCGGGAGTAATCCCAACCTGACTAGCTACTTGTGCGGCGGCACCAGCATTATCTCCAGTTAGGACAATCGGGGTCAGCCCTAACTTCTTCATCTGATCAATCGCTGCGGCGCTACCCGGTTTTGGCTGATCGGTTATAGCTATTATTCCGGCGAGGTTATCGTCGATTCGCACGGCTACGGCTGTAGCTCCCTGCGCCTCAGAATCGGCGAATATAGTACGGACGTCCTCCGGTGCGTCGTTGTCAAGCTTGCCGACGCTAACCCGATTACCCGCAACGGTGCCGGTGACCCCAACACCAGGCTCATTCCTAAAATCGGAGACCGCAACCACCGTGAGGTTCTTCTCCTCAGCAGCTGCCACAATCGCTTGGGCTATGGGGTGCTCTGATGCCTTTTCTACCGCCGCCGCAGCTTCTACTACTGTGGTCTCCGAAAAACCAGGTAGTGCATGGACATCGGCAACCTTCATAATTCCGGTGGTTAACGTGCCCGTTTTATCTAACACAATAGTGGTTATCTTCCGGGTGCTTTCCAGCACTTCGGGTCCATTGATCAATAACCCTAGTTGGGCGCCACGACCAGTACCCACCAGTAACGCGGTTGGCGTCGCCAAGCCTAATGCGCACGGGCAGGCAATGATAAGCACAGCGACTGCGGCAGTAAATGAGTCTGTCACGTCATTGCCCAACACCCATAACTGAACCATGAGGGTGATAGCAGCGATAACGATCACTGCGGGGACGAAGAACTGTGAGATCTGATCAGCAAGCTTTTGCACTGGAGCTTTTCTAGCTTGGGCGTCGCTTACTAGCTTGCCCAATTGGGCCAACGTGGTATCCGCACCTACCCGGGTTGCACGTACAACCAATCGACCCGACATATTAATGGTCGCGCCAGTAACAGTGTCATCAACACCGATCTCCACCGGCACCGATTCACCAGTGAGCATTGATTCATCAACAGCGGAATGCCCAGAAACAACCACACCGTCCGTCGCAATCTTCTCACCAGGTCGAACTACAAAAATGTCACCCACCTGTAACTGTGAGATCGGTACACGTTGCTCCTTTGGATGCGTATCCGTGTCTACAAGCACAACCGCCTCTGCGGCTCCCAAGTTGAGCAGGGTACGTAAGGCCTCCGAGCTCCGCCCTTTTGCGCGAGTCTCGAACCATCGACCCAGCAACAAAAACACCGTAACCATTGCGACCGATTCCAAGTAAATCTGATCGGATCCGTGATGTGAATGCGCGGAAAAGCTCATATGCATCCGCATTGAGTTCGCCCCGGCATCGCCGAAGAAGAGTGCCCACACACTCCATGTATAAGCGGCACCGGTACCCAACGAAATCAAGGTATCCATGGTGAAGGAACCATGCTTGAGATTCGTCCACGCAGCAGAATGGAAGGGTTTGCCGCCATAAAAGAAAACTGGGCTTGTAAGAGCGAAGCACAACCATTGCCAATTATCGAACTGCAGCTGGTGCACCATGGAAAGAAGAAAGACTGGTGCAGCAAGGACCGCAGAAATGATTAACCGCTTGCGTAGATCCGCAGCATGGGCGGCTCGTTGTAATTCTGGGTCGGGTACCTGTTGCTGAGGAGCCTGGAGCGCTGTATGTGAATCGTCGAGAAAAGAAGAATTCCCGGGATCCCCCATGATTTCGAAGGCATCAAAACCCGCATCGCGGATCACCTGGATGATCTGCTCGGAGTTTACCTGCTCTGGGTCGTAGGATACCGCTGCTGTTTCGGTAGCGAAATTAACGGTTGCGGAAACACCGGCGACTTTATTGAGCTTTCGTTGCACCCGCCCTGAACATGAAGTACACGTCATTCCGGTAACTCCGAAAGTGCCCTTAAGTGGATGCGCCGGTGTTTTAGTGCTCATGGCTAGCTGACTTTACAAACAACCTCTCGCAAATTCAATAGCGCAGAGTTTCCACGCCGCCGAAACTGGTAGTGACCATGGCCAATTGATTATTGCTGGAGGGCGAAACCGGCTTCCGTTACAGCTGCGGAGACGCTGGAATCAGAAAAATCTTCACCAGTGACTGTGACCCGGCCTGATTCTAAATCAACGTTAACGTCCTGTACGCCAGGGATCTCACTAATTTCCTCAGTGACGGACATCACGCAGTGCTGGCAAGTCATTCCGTTAACAACATAGTTCTTTATCATGGTGCTTTTAGGATCCTTTCCATGTTTATATATCCACGGCCACGATCAAAACAGGCGACCGGTTTTAAACGTAGTGCGAACCTGCCGTAAAAGCGATCTGCCAGAATAAAAAATGACGAACAACACACAATGGGAATAAGGTGGGAGACGGTGTTGTTGTAAGTAAAACCACGAACAAACGTGTTTTAGTAATGTAGTTAGGAGAAAATCACCATGGCTTTGATTGATGTAACCAAAGATAACTTTGAGGCGACCGTAACCCAACCGGGCTTAACCATCGTTGATTGTTGGTCGCCTACTTGTGGGCCATGTATGCGGTTCATGCCAGTTTTTGAAAAGGCAGCCGAAGAGAATCCAGATGTCACCTTTGCAAAGCTCAATACTGCTGAGCAACCAGAATTGGGGATGGCACTGCAGATTATGGCGGTACCAACCATTATGGCTTTCCGTGACGGTATTCCACTCTATCGCAATACGGGTGCGTTACCAGCGAAAGCTTTTGATGATCTCATCAGCCAAGCGCGTGCGCTTGATATGGACGAGGTACGCCGTCAAATGGCTGCCCAAGAAAATCAAGAATAACACCACACAGTAAGGGTGCATAAAGGTAATCGGTGACAATCGCTTATGCGTGTCACCGATTACCTTTTATCCGTTAACACCCTTCGATAATTTTTGCTTGGACTTTAAAACACGCCAGCCAACCAGCTACATGGTTTAAGCAACGGCTATGCCATCTATGTACTGGGAATCCTCAACACATGCGCTTGAGAAGCTTTGGATAAATTCGGACGTTCGATGGTCGTCTTTTCGTGGCTTGAAAAATCCAGAGGCAATGCTCCATTCGTAAACGGACACATCCAGCGGATATTTCGATAACATTCCGCTAACATTGTGCTGTTCTATCCATTGGACGGCAGATTTCTTAGACGAAAAAATAGCTGACGGAAAACTGGCGCGTTCCCCCTGGAAAACCCAGACAAAATCAGTTTCACTCATAACCTCTCCGCGGCAAAGGCACTCCATCCGAAAACTGCGGTTGGAGATAGTTAGTCAAAATGCCAACCAATATCGTAGCAAGCGACTATATTCACTTTCTGCGTTCTGTCGTGTCAATGAAGCCCATAATTGATGTTGCTACCACCGGGATAAAAATGCACACCAAAACAGATATTGTGGCAATAATTGTGCTTAAAGCTGGGGCTCCGTAAACACTTGCTAGGTTAATTGCGCTGAAAGATGCAGATAAAAGAAGAATGCAGACTGGGATGATAGCTCGTGCTGTGACGTGAGTGTTCGCGCGGCGAAAGATCGTGGCGGCCGTGGCAATGCCCCACGCCAAAAGCAGGATGAGTTCCAGTGCAAGTGCTACCGCACTAAAATAAAAGACAGTCAGAAAGCTTGTGGCATCGTAGGGAGTTAGGCCACCAGGCCCGTAATGGATTATCACCGAGTCGGGTAGCCTATCCCAGTGCAGGACTATAAAAAGAAAAACTAGTGTGTGAATGCTAAGTGCGGAAAAAAATCAGGCCAATCTGAACAGTATTGTGTTTGAGTTTGTTCACTTGTTCTCCTGATTAGAGCGATCGGAGTGTGAAATCACAACGTTAGAGCTTAGTAGCACAACTTAAGTTCTGCGTGGATATCCGGACAGGTAGGCACCGCTGCGGTAATACATTGTTTGTAGATTTATCACACAGTATGCGGATAAGAAGATAATGCGTGGGTGTTTAGGTTGCCTGATACAAGTGGTGTGTAAAGCGTTCCTGGGTTTTTGTGTGGTGTGAAATAAAATCGTCCGAGATGCGTAGCACAAAAGCCAAAATTGGATTGGCGAGGAGTTTTTATTTAAAATTTACGATAATTCTTGTCATATCATATCTGCTTTTTTGTTAATGCTTAGGGTTTGCTCACCCCGTTACTAAGGCCAGATCGTTAGAATGGTAAGTGCTTTCGTCCTGAGTGGTTTATGCCTGGGCTGTGCCATTCTTGCGGCATCACACGTGATACGTATGTGTAAGGCTGGGCCTTATGAGGTAAGGAATTGCGTTGGGGCGAAATAGTGTTGGGATTGTTGCTGCAATCCTGGCCGGGTTAATGAGACTTATAGAAGAAAGCGAAGGTCTAACCACTATGTCGAAGAATCCGTTTATCAAAGGCTGGAAGTACCTCACAGCATCGGTAGATCACGCTATCGACGAGAATGCTGACCCTAAAGTTCAAATTAACCAGGCGGTTCAGGCGGCAAAGAAGCAGCATCAAGAAATTTCCCAGCAGGCTGCGGCAGTGATTGGTAATAAAAACCAACTGGAGATGAAACTGGATCGGCTAGTTAAAGAGCAGGCGGGTTTGCAGGAAAAGGCTCGCCAGGCAATTCAGCTTGCAGATAAAGCAACTGCCGATGGTGATCAAGTAAAATCCCAAGAGTTCACCTCCACCGCAGAAATCTACGCCACCCAATTGGTTAGTGTGGAACAGCAGCTGGAGGAAACGAAGGCACTGCATGCCCAGGCGACGCAGAATGCCGAAGCTGCCAAAACCCAGGTTCAGCAATCTGAGGCGCGGTTAACTCAGCAGTTGGCGGAAGCGGAGCAGCTGTTACGGCAGGCTAATCAAGCTCAAATGCAGGAAACCGCAACTAAGGCTATGGATGAAATGGCCGAGATTGATCCAGATCGAAATGTTCCAACCTTAGATGATGTTCGAGCGAAAATTGAATCTCGCTACGCTAATGCATTAGGCGCTCAGGAATTGATGGAGAATTCTATGGGCGAGCGGATGACTGAGATCGAAATGTCCGGCACTGATATGAAGGCCTCCGCCCGGCTTGAGGAGATCCGGGCACAGATGCGTGGCGATAATATCTTGGAACAAAAGCAGGAACCAGCTGGCGAGTTGCAAGCGGCAGCGCCGGAGGCGGATAAAGCGTCGCAAAGCGAAACCGTAACCCAAAGTTCGGAGGATTTGGACGCAACAGACGCCGTCGAGACAGCCGACGATTTAATCGAAGAGTCCGCAACCCCGAACTCTGACGCAGACTATATCGAAGCCGAAGATGCTGATGTCGTGGAAGATGATGTCACCAACGGTAAGGCAAGCAGCTAGCCACGGTGGAAAAGTTCGTCGCATGCACATATCTTTAAGCTGCGCACTTGTGCGATCTCGGGTGTAGTTGACAATTGCGACTGTAAGAGAAAACCGCCGGTAACCAATAATCGCCATGGTTACCGGCGGTTTTGTGTTTGTTGCTAATCGAATTGATTATTGACAAGAATACCCCGGATTCCGGAGTGGAAACCATCACGCAAATTCACGCGTTGGGTTTCGGTCAATGTGTATTCATGGAGAGTTTCGCAGGCGAATTGCAGTAACGGGCGGTCAATTTCCGGGGGAAGGCCACCGCCAGAAAGTAGGTGTGCAGAATCGCGTTGTTCCGCGGTAGCTGCGTTCTCATACCACCAGATGGCATATTGTTGCCCCACGTCGAACGGCGTGAGGAAGCCTGCGGAGGTCCAAACTTCATTGGGGAGCGGAACGTAGCGTGACCGCAGTTTGCGGCGCGGTGCCATCATTGATGGATTTGGTGCGGGCCGTTTAGCGGGCGCATCGGCTGGTGATGGGCGGGAGGTGGCAGATTGTGCCAGATTCTGGTCAGCGCCGGGATTGGTTGCTCGTGCAGTGCCATTTGTCGTGGTGGTCACGGAAATGCGGTCTGTTTGTTGATAAGAATGACCGTCTTTGGTGACTTCCTCAATCGCCGTGCTACTTACTTCGATGGTGCTTATCGACGATTGCTCGGCCTGTTGCAGCTGAGGTTGCTCTTCGGACTCAGTGTCAGATTGTGGTTCAGATTGTGCGCGCCGGGGGTTAGGGGAAGGGCGTGGCGGTTCCATCTCATGATCATCATCGCAAAACGCTGGCTCACCTGGTCGAATTCGGCGAACCGGGCTGGAAGATTGGGTCTTTGATTGCTCATGGCACTCGACTGTTGTAGCCAGTTCTGCAGATACAATTTCTGAACAGGTTTCAGCTGCCTTTTCCTCGGCATCGCAGGGGCTATCGTCGGGGCAGTCGTCATCATCGTGCAGCCGCACGCTTGGCGGCAATGGTCCTTCTAGCACCTGAAGCTGCATACAGTCTTCAAAGTCTTCCCGTGGGTCGAGGATTACCGTGGAGTCGCAGGCGTGGCGTAGTGCCGATGACATGGAATCCCACCCGAAGCCGTAAAGATGTACACGGATGCCGTGGTTAACTGCCTCCTGGACGCCGGGGATCATATCAGCATCACCAGATACCAAAACGATGTCGGTAACTTCGCGACGCACCGAGCTAAGCACCATGTCGGCGACAAGCCTGGTATCTACTGCCTTTTGGGTACGGCGTTCACCCCATTCGATGAGGGTGCCGGCCCGTAGTTGAACTCCGTCACAGGTACGCAGAGCCCGTTGATAGCGGTGTGGTCCGGTTTCTGGGATTCCGTCATACCAGTATTGGCGGTGAACTGGCTGGTGAAGCTGGTTTTGGACCATTGATCCAAGTACCCGAACTACTTCGGGTAAATCAATTTCTAATTGCGCTCGTGCCCCAATTTCCCACGAATTGTAGAAACTCGCAAGCAGATAAGAGGTGTCGACGTAAATTTGTGTGCGTTCAAGCATGGCTCCTGGTTTAACTTTCGCTACTAATTTTCTAAATAAGTTACTTAAACCAAGCATGCCTTATTGCGTCGCGTAAGTCGATACGCGATTGAAATATGCAGGTAAATGGGGTGACGGTGACATTTACTTTTCCCTTGACTGAAATTTCTTGGTTGCAATGGGTTGACGTTATCCCGCCAGTGGTTATATGGTTAGTTACATCAGTAACCAACCGATGAGGTTTGTTTAGCTGATGGGTTCGGTTGAAATGAGGAGACTTTCCAGAAAATGGATGACGCAACAGCACCATTGTTTCGGCAAATTGCAACACTGGTGGAAGATGCCATCGTTGATGGATCGCTAAAAGCTGGAGAACGTGCGCCTAGCACCAATGAATTAGCAGTCTTTCACTCAATCAACCCGGCTACCGCTCGAAAGGGTCTGACAATTTTGGTGGAAGCCGGGGTTCTAGAAAAACGAAGGGGATTAGGAATGTTTGTAACCGAAGCTGCGCACGACATCATTATCAGCCGCCGCAGGGAAGACTTTGCTGCTGCTTATCTAGCACCACTTATCGACGAAGCCGTCAAATTGGATGTCAGTCGAGCTGATCTACACACCCTTATCGACCGCGTCGCCGAAAGCCGTGGTTTGTACAGCTAAACCATCTATATCTGTCAATCAAGAACTTAGGGGAACAAGATGCCGACTGCTTTGATTAACGCCAATAACCTTTCCGTGGCCTACAGCAAGGGCGAAAACGTTTTATCCGACCTAAATTTCACCATCCCAACCGGGCCGGAAATTTTGGGGCTTATCGGAGCCAATGGTGCCGGAAAAACCACATTGCTGAGGGTTATCGCAGGACAATTAGCCTTTAGCGGGGAGTGTTTAGTCGGTAGTGCTTCACCGTTTGATAATCAGCACCACATGGATCACACGATCCTTACGGGGATTGATTCACCGTTTCCTGGCGATTGGCGCGTAAAACACATCTTTAAAGCCGGAGGCTATCGGTGGGTCACGTGGGACCAGGACGCCGCGGAAACCTTAGCCCTTCGCTTCGGTGTCGGCGTCGACAAGCGGTATCGGGAGTTATCTCGTGGCCAACGCTCCGCTGTGGGGATTATCGTTGCGCTCGCTTCCGGCTGTTCGCTGGTACTGCTTGACGAGCCGTACCTGGGGCTAGACGTCAGTAAACGCGGTGAGTTCTACCGAGTACTTACCGAATATGCGGAGATCGGGGACCGTACCTTTATTATCTCCACCCACCACCTGAACGAAATATCGGCGCTGCTTGATCGCGTCATGCTTATTGACGCCGGACGGGTCGTCCTCAATGGTGTCATCGATGACCTCATGGAACAGGTCTTAGAAATTACCGGAACAACCGAAGCTGTCGATCGCCTTATTAGTCAACTAGGGGTTACAGGGGCCGTGCGGCACCGCAGCGACCAGTCAGGGGCGACGAAACTCGTTCTCGACCTGCGGCAATTTCCAAAGTTTGTCGACGAGCTATACACCTGCGCCGGCCATCTCAATGTTCGGGTTGCCGAATGCACCCTGGAAAAGGCAGTGCTAGCGATTACCGAACCGCAATACAAAGAGCTGACTTAGGAGTGAAACCATGACTAAAGTTGCGCACCCGATCCAGCTGTTTTTTCGCCTTGCTTTTCGACGCCGGGACGTATTGGCGTTTGTGTTGCTATGGTTTGTTGCTGCGGTACTGACTGACCCGGAATTCAACCGGTTCGTCACCGTTATTTATGCATACATTACCGTGCTTTTCTCAAGTTACTTCTTCCCCAGTAAAAGCGTCTATGTCAGCTACGGGCTCGGCGCACGAACCTATGTGGCGCACATGGTGACAAAAACTGTTTGTGTGATGACATTATGGACAGCGGTATGGTTGCCTATTCACGTTTTCTTTGTTATCCCTGGAAGATATGTCCCAAGTTGGATTTTTGTAGCTGCAATCGCCTGCCTGACACAAATCGGATACGGACTTTCGGTACTTCTCGGAAGAAACCGTTGGCGACAACTAGCTAAAACAGACATCGACTTGCAAAAACAAGGGCCGCGAATACGAAAAATCCTGGAGTTCTACCTACCAGGTGAATCACGTCTTACTCAGAAAAACCTGGCAAACTCCGTTATCTACGTATTGCATCTACACATAACCATTGTGATTGGTTTGCTGATAGTGCTGATGCTGACTGGGTCGTTATTGCTCTTTAAATTCTATCCCGCACAACATGAACAGGCGTTCTTTAGCGGCTTTATCGGAATGGTCGTCGTCTACCCTGTTGTTGCGCACCTGGTAGCAAGTCAGCAGGACACGCTCTTTACCTGGCTGCAATTTGGACAAACGCGAAAGTCCTGGGCTCAGGCAACAGTACTGGCTAACCTCATGTTTCCGATAGTGGCAACAATCATTTTCGGTGCGGGCATTGCTTGGTTATCGGGAAACGGCTTGATGCAGCAAACATTGACCGAACAACAGAAAGTAATCAGATTGATGTACGTAGCAATCGTGATTGCTTGGCTAACAGTCCCGTTACGTTATGTAGTGGCCAACTTCAGCCTTAGCCAACCCAAAAGCTGGCTAACCCCAGTGCTTCTCATCGCGATATACGTGGTTCTTGGTGTGCTTGCCGGCACTGGAATCGTCACCGGCGTTGGTCAAGTCGCGCTGGCCATGGCTATATATGCGCTGTGGGCGTGGTATCTCATGCGGGATGTTCGAAATCTCCAAGCAAGCCGAAAGGAACGGGAAAAGACTTGGCTGGGTGTTTCCTAATAACAAGAAAACACTCTGACGCATTATGAAGCCGTCCCCGTTGCGCACATTTGAATAAACGGCTCAGTGCGCAGCGGGGACTTAACAAAAATATAGCATTAACCTGCGGATTTGTTTTGTTCCGCGTTAATGTGTAACTTTATATGAGTCGCCGCGACCGACACTGCCCCTCACAAAGTGAGAGAATGGCAGGAGGAAAACAAGCGGGACGAACAGGAATTACTTTTACAAATCTCTTCAAAGAAGAGTTTGTTAGGTCTGTTCATGTTGTTTGAGAACTCAATAGTGTGCCAATGTACTTTTGTTTTTTTGGTTGTTTTCTTGTTGTTTTTTGTTGTGGCTTTTGGTTGTGGCTGGCAAGTGTGGCTTGCTTGTTAAATGACTAGCTGTGCAGAAGATGATGGGTTGATGGCTTGTTGTTTTTTGTTGGTTTCTTTGCTTATGTTGTGATTCCCGTCCAACGTGGTGAGGGGACTGTTTTTGATGACTGTGTGTCCTGCTTTGTGTGGGGTGTGTGGTTGTTGTTTTTTTAATGATCAATTTTTTGATGGCGGTTGGTTTTGGCTGATCGTTGTTTTTTGTTGGTTGTTTGTTTTTTGCTGGTTTTGGGCTTTTCGCAGAGCCGTGCAGGAATTGTTTTTGTTCTTGTTTTTTGTGGAGAGTTTGATCCTGGCTCAGGACGAACGCTGGCGGCGTGCTTAACACATGCAAGTCGAACGGAAAGGCCCTGCTTGCGGGGTGCTCGAGTGGCGAACGGGTGAGTAACACGTGGGTGATCTGCCTCGTACTTCGGGATAAGCTTGGGAAACTGGGTCTAATACCGGATAGGACCATCATTTAGTGTTGGTGGTGGAAAGTTTTTTCGGTGCGAGATGAGCCCGCGGCCTATCAGCTTGTTGGTGGGGTAATGGCCTACCAAGGCGTCGACGGGTAGCCGGCCTGAGAGGGTGGACGGCCACATTGGGACTGAGATACGGCCCAGACTCCTACGGGAGGCAGCAGTGGGGAATATTGCACAATGGGCGCAAGCCTGATGCAGCGACGCCGCGTGGGGGATGACGGCCTTCGGGTTGTAAACCTCTTTCGGTAGGGACGAAGCCTTTTTAAGGTGACGGTACCTGTAGAAGAAGCACCGGCTAACTACGTGCCAGCAGCCGCGGTAATACGTAGGGTGCGAGCGTTGTCCGGAATTACTGGGCGTAAAGAGCTCGTAGGTGGTTTGTTGCGTCGTCTGTGAAATACCGGGGCTTAACTTCGGGGTTGCAGGCGATACGGGCATAACTGGAGTGCTGTAGGGGAGACTGGAATTCCTGGTGTAGCGGTGGAATGCGCAGATATCAGGAGGAACACCGATGGCGAAGGCAGGTCTCTGGGCAGTAACTGACGCTGAGGAGCGAAAGCATGGGGAGCGAACAGGATTAGATACCCTGGTAGTCCATGCTGTAAACGGTGGGCGCTAGGTGTAGGGGTCTTCCACGATTTCTGTGCCGTAGCTAACGCATTAAGCGCCCCGCCTGGGGAGTACGGCCGCAAGGCTAAAACTCAAAGGAATTGACGGGGGCCCGCACAAGCGGCGGAGCATGTGGATTAATTCGATGCAACGCGAAGAACCTTACCTGGGCTTGACATACACCAGATCGGCGTAGAGATACGTTTTCCCTTTTGTGGTTGGTGTACAGGTGGTGCATGGTTGTCGTCAGCTCGTGTCGTGAGATGTTGGGTTAAGTCCCGCAACGAGCGCAACCCTTGTCTTATGTTGCCAGCACGTGGTGGTGGGGACTCATGAGAGACTGCCGGGGTTAACTCGGAGGAAGGTGGGGATGACGTCAAATCATCATGCCCCTTACGTCCAGGGCTTCACACATGCTACAATGGTCGGTACAACGCGTTGCGAGCCTGTGAGGGTGAGCGAATCGCTGAAAGTCGGCCTCAGTTCGGATTGGGGTCTGCAACTCGACCCCATGAAGTCGGAGTCGCTAGTAATCGCAGATCAGCAACGCTGCGGTGAATACGTTCCCGGGCCTTGTACACACCGCCCGTCACGTCATGAAAGTTGGTAACACCCGAAGCCCATGGCCTAACCCCTTTTTGGGGAGGGAGTGGTCGAAGGTGGGATTGGCGATTGGGACGAAGTCGTAACAAGGTAGCCGTACCGGAAGGTGCGGCTGGATCACCTCCTTTCTAAGGAGCATGTTTTTTTGGCCACGTGTTGTGGTTGTGGTGCTCGTTTTGTGAGTATTTTTGTTTAATCCAGGTGGAGCATAACCGCCCCTGTTGTGTGGTGCATGCGTTGTGTGTGTGCTGGGTGGGGGTTGTCATGATGAGAAGCAGCGGTATAGAAGATGACTGTGTAGAGAAACTTTTGTGTGTTGGTGTGCTGTTGGGTGTCTGGGATGACGTGTGTTGTTCCGTGTGGTGCCTGTGGTCTGGTGCTGCCTGTGTGGGTGGTGGCAGGTTGCAGGTTGTGTTGTGTGAGAACTGTATAGTGGACGCGAGCATTGTGCCCATGCATGTTTGTGTGTGGGTGTGGTGTGTTTTTTCTTTTTTGTGTTTTAGTGTTTTTTGTTTGGTTCATTTGTGTGTTGTTGTGTAAGGGCGCACGGTGGATGCCTTGGCATGCTAAGCCGATGAAGGACGTGGAAGGCTGCGATATGCCTCGGGGAGTTGCCAATCGAGCGTTGATCCGAGGGTGTCCGAATGGGGAAACCTGGCCATGGTTATGTGTGGTCACCCATCAGTGAATGTATAGCTGGTGTGGGGGTTGACGCGGGGAAGTGAAACATCTCAGTACCCGTAGGAGGAGAAAACAATATGTGATTCTGCTAGTAGTGGCGAGCGAACGTGGAGGAGGCTAAACCGTATGCATGTGATACTTGACAGGGGTTGTGTGTGCGGGGTTGTGGGGCCTGACTTATAAGACGGCTGTTGACGTTTTGCTGTGCGTGTGTGTGTAAGCGGAAGTGGTGTGGAATCGCCTACCGGAGAGGGTGAGAGTCCTGTACGTGAATGCATGTGTGCGTGTGGTTGGTTGGGTGCCCGAGTAGCAGCGGGCTCGTGGAATCTGCTGTGAATCTGCCGGGACCACCCGGTAAGCCTAAATACTTAGTGTGACCGATAGCGGATTAAGTACCGTGAGGGAATGGTGAAAAGTACCCCGGGAGGGGAGTGAAAGAGTACCTGAAACCGTGTGCCTACAATCCGTCAGAGCCCTCTCTTTTTTGTGTGGGGTGATGGCGTGCCTTTTGAAGAATGAGCCTGCGAGTCAACGGCATGTCGCGAGGTTAACCCGTGTGTGGGGTAGTCGTAGCGAAAGCGAATCCTAATGAGGGTGTGTTGAGTGGCATGTCTTGGACCCGAAGCGGGGTGATCTACCCATGGCCAGTGTGAAGCAGCAGTAAGATGCTGTGGAGGCGCGAACCCACTTAGGTTGAAAACTGAGGGGATGAGCTGTGGGTAGGGGTGAAAGGCCAATCAAACTCCGTGATAGCTGGTTCTCCCCGAAATGCATTTAGGTGCAGCGTTGTGTGTTTCTTCCTGGAGGTAGAGCTACTGGTTGGTTGAGCGGGACTACAATCTTAGCAATGTCAGCCAAACTCCGAATGCCGGTGAAGTGTAAGCATGGCAGTGAGACTGCGGGGGATAAGCTCCGTTGGTCGAGAGGGAAACAGCCCAGATCGCCGGTTAAGGCCCCTAAGAGTGTACTAAGTGGGAAAGGATGTGGGATCGCGAAGACAGCCAGGAGGTTGGCTTAGAAGCAGCCATCCTTGAAAGAGTGCGTAATAGCTCACTGGTCGAGTGGTTCTGCGCCGACAATGTAGCGGGGCTCAAGTACACCGCCGAAGCCGCGGCAACCATCATATGTTTTTTGTGTGTGGTGGTTGGGTAGGGGAGCGTCGTGCACAGCTGTGAAGCATCTGGGTGACCGTGGTGTGGAGTGTGTGCGAGTGAGAATGCAGGCATGAGTAACGAATGATATGTGAGAAACATATCCGCCGGATGACTAAGGGTTCCTGGGTCAAGCTAATCTTCCCAGGGTGAGTCGGGACCTAAGGCGAGGCCGACAGGCGTAGTCGATGGATAACCAGTTGATATTCTGGTACCCGTATACATGCGCCCCTAATGAATCCATGGTACTAACCACCCATTTGTGGGATGAGACTGTGTTTTTCATGGTGTTGTTTCATGGTGCGTGGGACCTTCGTGGGTAGTAGTTAAACGATGGGGTGACGCAGGAAGGTAGCCGAGCCACTTATTGGATTGTGGTGTAAGCGTGTGGCCCGTAGGATAGGTAAATCCGTTCTACATGTTGGGTGAGGCGTGATGCGTACCCACGTATGTGTGGGGATGTTGGTGATCCTATGCTGCCGAGAAAAGCCTCTAGTGAGTGTGTATATGGCCCGTACCCATAACCGACACAGGTGGTCAGGTAGAGAATACTAAGGCGTTCGGGTGAACTGTGGTTAAGGAACTCGGCAAAATGCCCCCGTAACTTCGGGAGAAGGGGGACCACTGCTGGTGACAGACTGATGTGAGCTGGTGGTGGTCGCAGAGAAGAGAGGGAAGCGACTGTTTATTAAAAACACAGGTCCGTGCGAAAACGTGGAAGTTGATGTATACGGACTGACGCCTGCCCGGTGCTGGAAGGTTAAGAGGACCTGTTAGTAACACTTTGTGTTGCGAAGCGGAGAATTTAAGCCCCAGTAAACGGCGGTGGTAACTATAACCATCCTAAGGTAGCGAAATTCCTTGTCGGGTAAGTTCCGACCTGCACGAATGGCGTAACGACTTCCCTGCTGTCTCAACCACAGGCCCGGTGAAATTGCACTACGAGTAAAGATGCTCGTTACGCGCGGCAGGACGAAAAGACCCCGGGACCTTCACTATAGCTTGGTATTGGTGTTTGGTTCGGTTTGTGTAGCATAGGTGGGAGACTACGAACCCGGCACGCCAGTGCCGGTGGAGTCATCAAGTGAAATACCACTCTGATCGGATTGAGCACCTTAACCTTGGCCCATGATCTGGGTTGGGGACAGTGCCTGGTGGGTAGTTTAACTGGGGCGGTTGCCTCCTAAAACGTAACGGAGGCGCCCAAAGGTTCCCTCAGCCTGGTTGGCAATCAGGTGTGAGAGTGTAAGTGCACAAGGGAGCTTGACTGTGAGAGTGACAACTCAAGCAGGTACGAAAGTAGGGACTAGTGATCCGGCACCTACATGTGGAAGTGGTGTCGCTCAACGGATAAAAGGTACCCCGGGGATAACAGGCTGATCTTCCCCAAGAGTCCATATCGACGGGATGGTTTGGCACCTCGATGTCGGCTCGTCGCATCCTGGGGCTGGAGTAGGTCCCAAGGGTTGGGCTGTTCGCCCATTAAAGCGGCACGCGAGCTGGGTTTAGAACGTCGTGAGACAGTTCGGTCTCTATCCGCCGCGCGCGTAGAAACTTGAAGAAAGCTGTCCCTAGTACGAGAGGACCGGGACGGACGTACCTCTAGTGTGCCAGTTGTCACGCCAGTGGCACAGCTGGTTAGCTACGTACGGAAAGGATAACCGCTGAAAGCATCTAAGCGGGAAGCCTGTTCTAAGATGAGGTTTCACTATGAGGTGCCCGGAAGACTACCGGGTCGATAGGCCAGAACTGCACGCATAGTAATATGCTCAGGTGACTGGTACTAATACACCCACAAACACCACCCAAAAACCAACCAAAACAAACACAAAAACCGCGTCCACTACACAGTATCTGACACAACACCACCACAAAACAAAAACAACAATAATAATAATGATCGTGTCGGTGGCAATAGCGTCGGGGACACGCCCGGACCCATCCCGAACCCGGAAGCTAAGCCCGACAGCGCTGATGGTACTGCAAACGGAAGTTTGTGGGAGAGTAAGACACCGCCGACCACAAAAACTCAACAAACAAACCCCCACCCAACACAGGTGGGGGTTAAAACATACCCAAACAAAAACAAACATCTTTACGACAGTGCTTCGGCTCTGTCGTAAAGATGTTTTTCCATTTCACAAATAATCAAGCAAGGCTTTTGGCGGATTGCCAAAAGCCTTCTAGTCGTCGTTAAGAAAAATCTATACCGCGTACTTCAATTGGGTGATTTGGTGCAGCTATTTCTACCTTCGTTATGGTGGCGTTGCGAACTACTTCAGGTAGCGGGATGCGGATCGTACCAAGGGTGTAAGACCCGTTCTCGATAGCATTGGCACGGTTTCGTAGTGCGGCGTGCTTAGGATCGAGCGGTATTGGGATAGCTTCACCGGTGTTCAATGTGAGTGTGATAGTTACCACGTTGTCGGTGTCATAGGAACCGGATGGGGACAAATGAATAGCCATGGTTTTCGCCTGGGCAACATTTACCTCAACTTGGGATTCTTGGGTCTGCGTCACTCCAGTGAGTACCTGCACGACTCCTCTTTCTGGTTCGGTGCAGGCGTCGGGCAGCTTTATAGGGTTCATGGGATCTGCATGGTGACATACCTGTCCGAGCTGTTGCGCGCTGATGCGGTAAGTGGCGTTAGGCGTCGCAGCTAACCATCGGGCATCCACCCCAGCGAGAGCTTCTGGTAGCTGGTCACTGTTTATCACGGGAAGTGTAGTTTTAGCACCCAGCAAAGTCGCATCAAACCATTCAACGGCGGATTCAGTAAGGATTCGTTCATGGGCGGCGGCATCAGGGCAGTCGATTTCTTCGCATCCGATTCGCTCATCTTTGGCGCCACGGTTGATTAGCATGTGTCCAAGACCTGGTGCTTGAGCGACAAGAGCCGGCTGTGTGCGCTCCTGATCTAAGTAGTGGCCGATCCAGAGATTTGCTGAGGGCCCAACATCTATGTCTGCATCTCCTATAAGCGAAAAATAGGGGATATCTGCTGGTGCTGGCGAAATTTCGGCGATGTCGAATGTGTCATATGCTGGTCCATAGGTGTAGACAGAACGTAGTTTTCCTTCACCAAAAAGCTCGATTGCAGAATCCACGAAGGCACCTGAACGTGAATGCGCAAACAAGCCGATAGTGTCACGGTTGATTTTTTCTGCTGGGAGCTTTTCGACGAGCGCACCAACCGCTTGTTTCCACATCTGTTTTTGGCTGTAGGGACTTTCCACATCCCCGCCAGAGAAAATTCCACCTAGATCAGGGATGACGGTGGCGTAGCCGTGTTCGGCGAGAGCTTCACCGAGATAGATCATTCCGTGGTCATAGCGGTGTTCAGTTTCGCCGTTAGGGCAAGGAAAAGCAAACGTGTGTTCACCGCAGTTAGGCGCGCGTAAGTGGCTAAGCACGATCAACGGTGCAGGTTTTTCAGTTGTGGGGGTGATTAGGATGCCTCGAATGGGCGCGCTGTAGCCGTTATCCGTTGTATTTCCTAAGTCCAGTTGGGTGATCTGGGCTGTTCCTGCTGCATTTACAGTTGTGGATTCAGGTTCCAAAGGACGGTCTGCTGGTGCGTGAGGGCCATCTGGTTCCGGGATAGATTCTTCTGCTGTTGAGGTTGGTTCGGCAGGGATTTCGGAGGCGCAAGCGCTCAACGAAAGTGCGGAAAGCACCAGCGCAGTAGTCAGTCGAAGAGGAAATAAGGTCATTCCACAAGTGTAGGGAATGATTTTAAGTAGAAAGGGCTGGTGGCGCCTGAAGTGTGATATTTTCCGTAGCCGTAACGGTTTTCTGCACCGTTAGGGTATTGAATTAATTTCGATCTATGGTTTTGGGCTGTATATCTAGTTTAGAATGATGGTGTTTTCACCTGCTCTCGTAAGAACAAGGAAAGTTAAGGATGACCTCTACAGATTTCGGACTACCTGCAGACGGGTATCAGGCGGCAACGGAAATAGCCAACCAAGCATTTTCGTTAGGTGTCATTGACTTGCAACAACTTGATTCTACGTTGGCTCAGGTTGCTGCTGCTTCTACTTCCCATGATGCTCTTGCAGTGGTGGCACCGCTGCAGCCACGGTTAGCTGCTCTTGTACCGAATAATCCGGTGCCTAAGAATCAGTACGGGGTGCAAAATTCACAACCAACTAGTCTTGTTGCTACAGCGTTAAGCGTGCCGTTTTATCTTATGGCTGGGGTTACCGCTCTCAACGTCGTGATTTGGTTGATCGTGAGTGCCACATCTGGTTTTGTTTATTTTTGGCCAATTTGGTTGTGTATTCCATTGTTTATCTTCTTCATGCTGCATGTAGCAGGCAAGAAGATGTCTGCAACTGAGCTTGACGGTACGAATAGACGGCAGTTGGGGAGCTAGGGTTACCACTGTCGATTTGAGCGAAACACCCGCGGTTTACCGGTGAGCGGATCGTCAAAGCGTAGTTCACGGGCTGTGAGGTGCATGGGGGTGCCGAAATCCTCGTAGTTTTCTGGTTCGATAATTGGGTAGGCCGGATCCCCCAAAATGGCAATACCTGCGGCCCACATGTGGAGTCGTAATTGATGTGTGCGACCAGTTTCTGGTCGAAGGACGTAGAGTGCTTGTTGCGGCAGGGAGTCGCCGTGAATTTTGCGCAATGTGGACATCCGGGGCGCGTCGCAAAGCGTCTGGGAGTAGACATTCGTGATCGCGTTAACCTCGCCGGGGACGATTCTCCCCTGTACCTCACCAGCGGTTTTCTCCATGCGGCTGCGCCAGACGGTTCCTGGAACGATCTCCGGTTGAACAGCGGCAATCGCCTCATAAATTTTTTCTGTTTTACGCTCGGCAAATAACCGTTGATAGGCACCTCGAATATCCGGCTTTTTCGTGAAAACTAAAACGCCGGACGTTAGACGATCAAGTCGGTGTGCGGGACTTAAATCGCCGTTTCCAGTTGTTCGACGCAGTTGGACGGTGGCAGTTTGGGT
This sequence comes from Corynebacterium mustelae, assembly GCF_001020985.1. Lineage (NCBI taxonomy): Bacteria > Bacillati > Actinomycetota > Actinomycetes > Mycobacteriales > Corynebacteriaceae > Corynebacterium > Corynebacterium mustelae. The sequence continues at coordinate 3,264,403 of NZ_CP011542.1, read as the reverse complement.
GATGTGCTTACCGCGGGGCATCGTCGCAAGGAATGGCGGCTTATCTATAACAAGAAGATTCTCGTCTTCATCAATGACCTCGCACTGATAAGGAACTTCTGGCTCAATCGCGGGCATTCGATAAAACCACACGTCAGAGCCCGCGCTAAGGTGGGTCGTTGGGCTAAGCTCTTGGTCATGGGGCCATAAACCAAGCCGGACTTCACCGCGAGCAAACGCGGCATAGAGTTCTGCTTGGGTATCGTCTGGGTGCCGATACCGTTGACTAATCTTAAGCTGCCATACAAACTCGAACGCAGGCATGTCCGCGCACTCAGTTGGCACACGAACCCGGCTAGGGTTGAGCCCATCCTTGATAAGAAGTGGTGGGCTGTGCATCCGGCGACGGTTGGCGGAACGGTTCATGGGGGTTAATGCTATTACAGGGGGTGGGTGTGTCGCGAGCTTTAAGCATGGCTTCAGGATTGCTAAATTATGTGTAACGATCTCGTAGCATTCTCACGATGATCTTAGTAACCGTACCGTTATATAAGGAGTGCTCTTTCATGAACCTGGATGCTGTTTTGGAACCAATCTTGAAGTTCTTTTCTGATGGAATTGGTGCGATCATTGCAAATATCGCCAAAGCAATCTATCACTTCCTCTACCCTGCTAATGCAGATGCGGCAACTACAAATCCGACACCAAGTACCGCGCCGAAGCCAGTAGAAAAATAAAAATATTCGCAGCTTGCTGTTCGAGGCTGGGTGGTTCTAACCAGTGCCACGGCTGGATATAACGGGGTACACTTAAAAGTATCTCCCCATTGGTGCGGTTAACGCACAGTGGTAATCACGCACATGGTAGTTAGGTTAGAAGAAAGGTCCGAAGAACAATGACTGTAACTGACATCGTTGTTGTTGCTGTTGATGGTTCCGATGCCTCGAAAAATGCAGTGCGGTGGGCAGCGAACACTGCTGCCAAACGCGGCGTACCGTTACGCATAGCTGCTAGTTACACCATGCCGCAGTTTTTATATGCAGAGGGTATGGTTCCGCCGCAGGAGCTTTTCGACGAGTTAAAGAACGAAACTGAACACACTATTGAAGAGGCCCGCCAAATAGCATTAGAGGTGGCGCCCGATCTAAAGATCGCTTACACCATCGCTGAAGGTACACCGATTGATATGCTGCTCGAAATGAGTAAAACGGTGACCATGATTGTGATGGGTTCTCGAGGTCTTGGTGGACTTTCTGGGATGGTAATGGGCTCGGTCTCGGCGGCAGTTGTTTCCCACGCTAAGTGCCCAGTGGTTGTGGTTCGGGAAGATAATGATGTTACCGAGGCCACTAAGTATGGGCCAGTTGTTGTTGGCGTTGACGGTTCAGATGTATCGCAACAGGCAACTGATTTTGCTTTCGCGGAGGCGCAAGCCCGGGGAACCAAGCTGATTGCCATTCATACGTGGATGGATATGCAGGTGCAGGCTTCGCTTGCTGGTCTGGCTGCTGCGCAACAAGAGTGGAACATCGTCGAGGATGAGCAAACTCAACTGTTGGAGGAGCGGCTAGCACCGATGCTGGAAAAGTATCCAGATGTGGAAGTCGACATGGTTATCACACGTGACCGGCCAATTCGGGCACTGGTGGATGCATCGAAAGACGCCCAGCTATTGGTTGTAGGTTCCCACGGTCGAGGTGGATTCCGGGGCATGTTATTAGGTTCGACTTCGCGAGCGTTGCTGCAATCGGCTCCTTGTCCGATGGTGGTTGTTCGACCGGCATCTTAATAATTCGTTATTTAGTTGTTGTGTACTCGTTGTCGTTTATTTTTCAGTAAGTAGGTACACTGGGAATTCCACGGTGATGGATCAACATTATTTGATACGTCTCTGTGAATGTTTATATGTTCAAATACTTGGAAAAATAGGAGATAAAACATGCTCGCATTAGGTTGGATCGGCTGGATTGTTATTGGCGGTTTGGCTGGCTGGATTGCATCGAAGATCAAAGGTACTGACGCGCAGCAAGGCATTTTGCTCAATATCGTTGTTGGTATTATCGGCGGTATTTTAGGTGGCTGGATTCTTAGCCTGCTAAATGTGAATGTTGCTGGTGCTGGAATTATCTTTAGCTTCATTACCTGTTTGATCGGTGCTGTGATTCTACTGACCATTGTTCAGGCGGTAACGAAGAAATAAACACTACGGATAGAAAATGCGAGGAGCTTCTGCTCCTCGCATTTTCTATTTTCGCCTAACGAGGGCCAAAGTAGACTAACCGTTTCAGTTGCGCCACAATAGACGATGAACCAATTAGTCTAGGTTGAATGGAAGGAAACGTAATGTCGTCCACGAAGCTGCGTAATGCCAGGGCTAGCCAATCAAAAGATGGTGAGACGCAGCGAACCAAGGCTAAGGGCGCAGCCAGAGGGGCATCCTCTAGCCGCCGAAATCGACCAACTCCACGGCAACGATTGCTCGATAGCGCGATTAAGCTTTTTACCACTGAAGGCATTCGGGTGATCGGAATCGACCGAATCCTTAAGGAAGCGGATGTAGCCAAAGCGTCGTTATATTCCTTGTATGGTTCAAAAGATGCGCTTGTTATTGCCTACCTTCAAGCTCTTGATGCAGATTGGCGAGAAACATACGCGAAACGGTGCGAAAATTTAACGACTCCAGAAGCGAAAATACTGGCTTTCTTTGATCAATCAATCGCTGAAGAACCGCAAAAACAGTATCGTGGTTCGCATTTTCACAATGCAGTAACCGAGTATCCCCGACCTGAATCAGAATCTGAATACGGAATAATCCAGGCTGCAGTGGATCACCGAGAGTGGAAATTGGCCACGTTAACCGAATTATTAACCGAGAAAAATGGCTACCCTAGCCGCGCACAGGCTAATCAATTGCTTCTGCTTCTCGACGGCGGCTTGGCCGGTGGTCAAGTAACCAGGTCGGTTGAACCGTTGAAGTTAGCACGGGAATTAGCGGTGCAACTGCTTACCGCACCACCGGCGGACTATAGCATCTAAGTTTCGGCTTGGTCTGCCGATTCTTCCTGCTGGGCCTTTTTCTGGCGTTCTTTTTCTAACCGTTCTTCCCGCCAGTGTTGCTTACGGGAGGCATTGCGTTGGTTGCGTTTTTCTTTATTGGCCAGTTTCGTTTCGCGCTTCTCGGCTTTCTTGGCTGCAAAGTGCTGGTTGGCTTCAGCGAGTCTAGTCCTATGGGCAGGAATCCACCACGGCGCTATGACAAAACCGATGAGCGCCAAGCGACGTTGCCAAATAAATTTGCGCTTCTCCCGACTTCGCTCCATACGTTCGGCTCTGCGCTCTTTCTGGAAGCTACGAAGCTCATCATCGAACGGGTATTTTTTGAAAAGAACCAGATAGATAGCGACATTTTGTATCAGTGTCCACAGATTATTGGCTACCCAGTATGCTGCGATAGCCGCAGGAACCGGGCCGTCGACGCCAATTTTCACCAAGATAAACGGAACAATAATGGCGAAAACTACCAACATCCTCGTGATTGCCACAGCAATGGCGGAGTCGTGATCAACAGTGAAGTAGTTACGAACCACTGAGATCATCATGTTGATAAACGTCACTAGTGCTGAAGCCACTAGTAATGGAAAGACGAAGACAACTACTTCCTCATAGGTGGTACCTAACCGGCCAAATTGTTCCGGGGACATGGCAATATAGGCAGAAACTGGGACATTTCCGAATCGTGCGTGTAAAAATTGTGAGACATCGTCGGACGTGAGCAGTCCGATTGGTTCGTGAACAGTCGTCTCTAGTCCGTTTTTGGGCCGTGCCATCCGCAAGAGCACTTGATACAAACCCAAGAAAACCGGAATTTGGATTAGGGGCGGAATGCAGCCTGCTGATACCCGATAGTTGTATTCTCGCTTTAAATCTTTTTCGCGTTTTTCCTTTTCCTCAAGTTTTTTGTATTCAATCACATCGGCGTACTCGTCGTTAAGCGCCCGCAATTTCGGCCGTAACATTACAGACATCCGGCCGGAATGCAGGATTAGCCATTGAAATGGGGTAATCAGTCCGCGAACCACGATGATAAGGCCAAAGATACTTAAGACCCACGACAGTGAATCGTTAATTCCCAAAGTGGAATGGAGAAAAACATGCCATAGCTTCATGACCGCCGAAACCGGATAGATGAAGATCTCAAGCATGTGGAAAAACAACCAATCTTTTGTAGAAAATCTTAAGCAGTTTTAAGTGTATTATTGTGGCTTGGGGGTCACCCCAATTACACCGACCGTCATTGATGGTACGCGGAAGCTATTCATAATGCGGAATACCCCACATGAATAGCTGGTGTAGCTCTTTTAATGGGATTGATAAAGAAAGCTGGGTTATGGGACGTCATGCTCGTTTGGCACCAACCGAAGATCGTCGACAAGCAAACAACGAAAATCGTCGACCAACCCTGTCACTTATTATCGGTGAGCTTTTATTAACCATTGGTGGTCTCGCCTTACTTTTCGCATTCTATGAATCTTATTGGACAAATATTGAGTCGGCGCGGATCCAAGCGCAAGTCAGCGACAAACTAGACCAAGAATGGGAAACCCAACGAGCCAATCCCCGACAAAAGCTCACAGTGGAATTAGGCAGTGCTTTTGCCCGCATGTATGTTCCCGCCTTCGGCTCCGACTTTAACTTTGCTATCGTGCACGGCACAGATGAGGAAGATCTTCTTGCCGGTCCCGGCCATTATGCGGATACACAATTGCCCGGTGAAAAAGGGAACTTCGCGGTTGCTGGACATCGGGTAGGCAAAGGCGCGCCATTTAATGATCTAGGTAAGCTTAAATCCTGCGATGCAATAGTAGTCGAAACCGAAACTGCATGGAACACCTATCGTGTACTGCCCATTGGGGAAAACCAGGAACAACGGGCAGCCGATGCTCGTAACTGCCTAAGCCCCGAACAAGCAGAACGGGTTATTAACGGCGACTACTCAAATGTATTTGGTCGCTACATAACCCTCCCCACTGATGTGGCAACCATCGGCGCCAAACCAGGCATTGACGATCACACTGCGACTGATGATATGGAACCAGTAATGACACTGACTACCTGTCATCCACAATTTTCTAATGCTGAACGCATGATCGTTCATGCCATGCTTGTGGAATCTCACCCGAAAGACGGAGCCTATCGCCCCGCTGTATTGGAGGAAAGCTAATGTACGGACTAATTTGGCGCATCTTACCTGGCCCGTGGCCGGTTAAAGCACTGCTCGCTCTCATCATGGCTGTCGGCGTCTTTTTCCTCCTCATGGAAGTGATCTTTCCGTGGGTGTCGATGTTCATGCCATACAACGATGTTGCGGTATAGGTTATAACCCTAAGTTTTTGATGGACTCCAAAGCTATGGATTCAGCCTTGACGGATTGGTGCTGATTAGAGAAAACCACCACCGCGATGGTGTCTTTTTGCACCGCATACACCGCACCGGCATCAGTGTTCCCCCGGCCGCCAGACCAGCCATTTTCCTCCACGATTTCAGTGGTGTCGATCGGAGCTGCCCAATCCACCACGGCTGTCGCGGCGGCGATGGTGGGCATGCGTCGGACAATAACCGTTGCCTGCGGCTCTTCCGGAAAAGACCAGAATACGCAGGCCGGGGTGTCGAACCGGGAGTCTATGCCCTGGCCGACCATGCGCTGGCCATTGGTATTAGCAACCCACTGGGAGTCTAAATAGGGGCAGTCCACGAAACCACCTTTGCCCTCCGGCACGTCAGGCAAAGCATCAAACGGCAAACCAGAATCAGCAACTGGGGGCGTGGTGGTGTTTGTTGTTGGTTCTGGTGCTGTCGGTGGAGATTGCCGATCCGGGGAGCAGGCAGACAGTAGCAGCGTGGTGGCGGTTCCGATAAGACACAAAGCGGGTAAAGTGCGTTTCATGGACTCCAGCCTAGATTCCCATGGAGGTAATGCCGAAACTGGCGCCACCCCGCCGCTAATCGACGGCGCAGTTAAGCGTCGACAAGCAGAAGCCCGAGAAGAAACTGTTGCCAAGCTGAGACCAATCGCAGCGGGCGACGTCATTGCTTATGACGCGCAACCCGGTGCCGCCAACTATCGACGCGCCATGACCGTTTTGACCGTGGCTCTTCTCGTAGGCGCGCTTGGTGGGGCGGTGCGACTCCCCCGTAACGATGCTTTGCTTGCGGTACTCTTGTGTACCCTTTTCGCCTTCGGATATGCAATGGCTGTCACTCGAGTGTGGCGCAACCTCGCCTGGACTCTTGGCTGGTTAGCCGGGCTGACCATCATCTGGATACTTATGTTGCCGGTACTGCCGGTGAGCGTCTACTTGGTATTTCCGCTGTTCTTTCTCTATCTACGAGCATTGCCCGACTATCGCGGCATGATAGCGGTCGTGGGGGCAACCGCTGTAGCAATTCTAAGCTATCGCACACACCTGACCTATGGTGCAGTGATGGGGCCAATGGTATCTGCGCTCGTGGTCATCGGGATCCATCTAGCATTTCAAGCGCTGTGGAAAGGCGCGCGAGAACGAGAAACTCTCATCGAAGAACTTATTGCAACTCGGTCGCAACTAGCCGAAACGGAACGGGCAGCAGGCGTTGCGAAGGAACGGCAACGGATCGCACATGAAATTCACGACACCCTCGCCCAAGGGCTATCCTCCATTCAGATGCTACTGCGTGTCGCAGAAGGTGAAATCGCGACATCTACCTTGTCAGATGCCGAAAAAGCCGGACCGTTAAAATACATGGAACTTGCGCGCCAAACTGCAGCGGATAACCTTTCCGAAGCCCGGGCGATGATAGCGGCGCTACAACCAGCTGCGCTGAGTAAGACATCTTTAGAAGGTGCCCTCCATCGGGTGTCAGCGGGGTTTGTGGGGATAGAATGGCGGATCGAGATCGTTGGTGATGAACGACAATTACCCATGAAAACCGAGGCAGGATTACTGCGGATCGCCCAAGGAGCGATGGGCAATGTATCAAAACACGCGAATGCCAGTCGTTGCGCTGTGACCCTAACCTATGAAGAAGATGAAGTGCGCCTTGACATCGTGGACGATGGCATGGGGTTCGACCCCACCGCGGTTGCCGAGAAACCTGTTGGATTAGGCCACATTGGAATAGACGCGATGCGCCAGCGGGCAGCGGAATTAGGTGGAACTTTGGAGGTAGAATCCGCGCCGGGGGAAGGCACAGCGGTCACAGTTGCAATTCCGGTTGCTGCCACCACCGGAGACTAAACGTATAGATAAAAAGTTTTAGGATTTGGGCAACGTAAATACCGCATAAAGCCCCATCTAAAGTTAAGCTCTAAGTAATTAAGCCCGTCCAAGTCTAAAAACCTTAAGGGGAATCGCAATAATGATTCGTGTTCTGCTGGCCGATGACCATGAGATCGTCCGATTAGGGTTGCGCGCTGTCTTAGAAAGCGCAGACGATATCGAAGTAATCGGTGAAGTTGCGACCGCAGAAGCCGCTATCGCCGCTGCGCAGGCCGGAGGGATAGACGTTATCCTCATGGATCTGCGGTTTGGCCCCGGCGTGGAGGGGACTCGGTTGGCGACTGGCGCAGATGCCGCAGCCGAAATTAAACGAACAATGGATAAACCGCCACATGTGCTCGTTGTTACCAACTACGACACTGATGCCGATATTCTCGGAGCGATTGAGGCAGGCGCGTTGGGCTACCTGCTCAAAGATGCGCCGCCGGAAGAACTGCTAGCCGCTGTGCGATCCGCAGCCGAAGGGGATTCGACATTGTCACCGACTGTCGCGAATCGGTTGATGACTCGGGTGCGCACTCCTCGCACCTCACTTACTCCCCGTGAATTGGAAGTTCTGAAACTGGTGGCGGGTGGTTCTTCTAACCGGGAAATAGGCCGGATCTTGTTGCTATCAGAGGCAACTGTAAAAAGCCACCTGGTGCACATTTACGACAAATTAGGGGTTCGGTCGCGTACTTCGGCGGTTGCTGCAGCCCGGGAACAAGGCGTCCTATAACGTCCGTTACGTTTTAAAAGTAAAACGCCATTTGCCCCGCAACTTTTAGTGAAAATCGCGTTAGGTAAATGGCATTTTATTTTAAAACGGCCGAAGCCGTAAAAAATATTTAAGAATGGGCGGCAAGGTAATCGTCGATAATCTGACGAGAAAGCTTGCCCCGAACTGCAACCTCATAACCACGGGCAATTGCCCATTCACGAACGTCTTTCGGATTGTATTTCTGCTCCGAATTTCGTCGGGCGCTAATAGATTCCGGACGAGCTTTTTCAATAAACGGAGCGATCGCGTCCTTGAATTTTTCGCAATTTTTGGTCGAAACATCCATGACGTATCCAGATCCATCTATGCTGAACCGAAGGACATGGGCGTCGTTTTCGTTCAGTGGGGAATCGTCAAGGTCGTCGAAAATCTGGGTGATTTCCCGGCGCGCCATGCTAAAAACCTCTCAATTATTAAATGCATTTTGGCTTATGCTATCGCGGTGGATATTTTGTTAAGCCTTAAAGTATGAACTGTGATTATTTGTTGTGGAACCGGCGGGGAAATATCTCCGCCAATTCATCGTCAACAGTACAGAACAAACGTCATTAAAAGCAATACCGGCGCGCATTAAAATTGAATCTAAATATTGTTGACGCGTGCATTAATTACGGAAAATCTTGGGATTAACAATTGAATTACCAGCTAGGCGCTAGTCATATCACCGGGTGGTTTGGCTATTTTATTGAGAAAAATATCGGTACAGCGGCCTGTTATTTAATTTCATTGCGAGTATTTAATGATTGAAATAAAAATTGCCAAGCGCGCAAGTGATCGCGGTTTCATTTGGATCACAGGGCTTGGCAATACGCGCAATCGCCTGGCTAAAAGCATATGCGCCTTTATAGCGTTTTAGCCAGAATTTCTTTATTTAACTCATCCAGGTCGGCCGAAATGGTGCTGTGAGCACGTTCTTGCTGATCTGAGCTCATATGCTGGGCGTTGGTTAGTGCAGTGGAGAGCTGCTTCAGCCGGTCCTGGGCATCGCGTTTGAAACCAGCTGGAATTCCGTATTCATTTAAAGATTTTTCCATCTCAGATATCCGGTTTTTCAGTTCATTTGCCCGCTCCGATTGCTTCCCGGTTTCGGCAGCAACCATGCCTAACTGCTGAACATTTCGCTTGTTGGCGTTTTCTCGCAAGGAAACAACAAATTTGTAAATGAGCGGCAAAAGCAACGGGGCTAGTGCCCGAATCGCGGCCGAATAGCGCATGACCTGTTTGGCATTAAACCGGCCAGCTTTTAGGCGAGCCAATTCCGCACTGGCCATTTTCTTCGCATGTTTACGTTGTGCCTTTAATTCTTTTTTCTCTTGTTTGAGTAGTTTTTGCTCTTGATTGCTCAGCAGTTTTGCGCGATGCAGCTCCAATTTGGCCGCGGATTTCACCTCTTGTTTAGCTCGCGCCTGAGCGGCTTTGATTTCGGCTTTGCGCTGCCGACGGTTTTTGGCAATTGTTTTTAACAATCCCATAATGGTCAAACTCCTTAGAGTACAAATGTCGTAGAATTCCACACTACATTGCATCCTCGCTTAGGCTTTATAACTTGTGGAGATTGATACCTATTTGCAGCCTTCGGATTTAGTAGGGTGCCGTTACCGACTACACCAACGGACAGCGTACCCGACTGCGGAGCCGACTGCCGCTACGATTTCCCGCCGAATCCGGCTGGATCGGACACGAAAACGGGTATTGTCATTGATCCCAACTAAGCCGCAAATTGGTGACCCTAAGAATTTTCTTCGCATTGACCTGGGGCGGATTTCCGCAACGCAGCTGGAATACTCATCCCGGCAACGTGCACAGGATTTGGAGCGACGTTGGTTTGCAACTTTAGAGGCACTAGCTGCGGGGGCCAACATTATCACCGATCCAGTTGTGGAAACCCGTTCGAAAATCCGCATGGATATAGACGCGTTAATCCGACGTCCCGATGGGGCATATATGCCAGTTGTGGTGACTAATCATCGTGTGGCTAGGGAGGATAACAACCGTACTGTCAATGTCATCGCTACCCGTCGGTTGGGATTAGGGAAAGCAAATGCTGGGAACTATAGGTTAAAGCACCACGCGGTTGACTCATACACCTTGGCACTGAGCGTGGCAGCACTTGACGAGTTAGGGGTCGGTGTTGAGCGCGGCGTGCTGATTGGGCAGAACCACGAACTGGCATTTATTGTTGACACTTCGCTTTTTCGGCAGGGGCTTAATCAGGCGCTAATGGTGGAAACTCCCACCACGGCATTACGGGTAAAAGACTGCGCAAGCTGCCGTTATTGGTCTTATTGTCATGCTGAATTACAAGAAAGGGATGATATTAGTCTGCTGTTTTCGGGTGATAAAGGTGCACGCTTTAGGGATATCGGTTTTCCAACGGTTTCAGCTCTCGCTCGGGTCGAGCCACCTTATGCACACATCTCCCGTGATGATATTGTTCTTGCTCGGGCTTATACCAAAGACATCGCGTTAGTGAAGCGAAACAGCACTATCACAGCGCCGAAATTCGACATCGAAATAGATATTGATGTGGAAGCCTACCTGGATCAGGGAGCTTACCTTTGGGGTGCGTTTGACGGCCAAAAGTATCACCCGTTTGTCACATGGAATGAGTTGGGTTCTTTGGCTGAGGCGAAGAATTTTGCCAGGTTTTGGTCATGGCTTAAAACCAAACGTCGACAAGCACACGACGCTGGGAAGAGTATTGGCATTTTCTGTTATTCCAATCACGGCGAGAATCACTGGTTACGGTTCTCGGCGCGCCGGTTTTACGCGAAGTATAGGGACCAGATTCCAGAGCTTCCCAGCGAATCCGAAGTCGCCCAATTTATCAATTCCCCCGAATGGATCGACGTATTCGCCTTGGTGCGTGCTCAACTACTTGGTGTCCATGGCCTGGGGCTTAAAGTAGTGGCACCTGCAGCAGGCTTTAGCTGGGAAGAGGACGAAGTTGATGGCGAAGCAAGCGTAGGCCTCTACCTTGCCGCCACTGGGGCGGTGCTCAAAGGAGATATCCCGATAACGACAGCGCTTGTCGACGCCCAAGCGGCGTTGCTGAGCTACAACGGCGATGATTGCCGCGCTACCCGCGCCGTACGACATTTTCTTGTAGCAGGCGCACCTGGGGTACCAACGGCAACGGAGCTGTAATTAGTATTTAGCAGCCGGGTGCTGAGAAAAAATAGACAGCCGATTGTAAGCCCCGATGAGGATCACAGCCCAAGCCAAGGCGGCAACCTGTTCGTCATTAAATACTTCTCGGGCTGCATCCATAGCGGCGCTGTTGCGTTGCTGCGCAGGCAGTAGGGTGATGGTTTCCGCAAGCTCCAGGGCCGCTAGTTCATGATCGGAATAAACTCCGGTAGCTTCCCGCCAGCTAGGTAGAAGATCGATCTTACGTTGGCTAAGCCCTGCCGCAATGCCTTTGGGAATATGCACCGATAGGCAGGTGGGGCAGCGATTGATCTGGCTTGCGCGGATGACTACAAGTTCGACAAGACTGCGGTCAAGGCCTGCGGTTTCATATACTTTTGACAGCTCTTCGGTGGTGCCGTTAAGGCTGCGGTACACCGCAGGGATTGCTTGATCTAAATAGAGTTTCTTCATCTCATTCTCCTCGTAATTCCAATTGGTTGCATAGTGTATTGCCGATGGTATCGGGCATTCGTTGACTACAACAATTAATGACTAGACTTCTATTCCCGATGATAAGGCAATGGCAGATCTACGTGGCGTTTTTTCAATTGCCGATCGGAATAGATCACCCATAAAACAAACGGAACTAGCGTCATGCAGTCTAGGACCATCAGCGATGTTATAGGTGCCGCGCTTAGGAATAACGTGGTGAAACCAACGCCTTGAACCAGATTCAAACTGGCGTGGAGAATGCAACTCGGCCAGATCGAACCCGAGTGGTTCCATAACCAGCCAATTAGGAATTCAATCAGAATACACGAGGGAATCCACAACAATGACAGCCACATTTTCTCAGCGGTATTCAAATCGGTGGGGCTGTACCCCACCCAGGGCAACGGCATATGCCATATTCCCCATATCACGCCGGTTAGTAATGTAGTGGCAGTAGTGCGACCTGGCAGCAGGCGATCCCGTAAGTAAGCGGTCCAGCCGAATTCTTCACCAAACAGTAAAAACGCAGCGGGAAGCGCGGAAAAGCTTCCCATCGCAATGACGCTTAGGACTCGGTCTGCGGTAATATCTCCTGCGGTTTCCCACCAACCCAACAGGTAGGCAAGAAATAAGTACAGGCTGAAACTAAAAAGCGGCAAGCAGATAGCGCACACATAGTAAAACCAGGCGGTGCGAAACTGTGGTTTCAAACCCGCGTCCGCAAAACCTTCACGGGTGATTGCGCTCCGCACGATCACAGCCGTGATAGCCGGAACGAAAGCCATGGTAAGTAGTTGCGCGATGGGATTACTTTGCGGAATCCCCCAGAGGTAGCATACGGCTAGAGCAAGCCATGACCAGCTGAAGCAGAGAACTATAAACGTAAAGACGCCACGTTGTGGACGGGATTTTTCGAACATGACGCTCCTAAAGCACCAGTGAGTAATAAAAAACTACACTGATGAGTTTTCCCGCATGTTTCGCAAAAAACCTCCGGGGTATCCCCTAAAAAACCCTGAAATCAAAAAGCAAAAAGATTTCAGGGAATTTAAGGAAGAAACCGTATGCCGACGTGCGTCCAAGCGTCGACAAGCAAAAACTATCCGCAAGGAACACCCGTGGAATGGTGCGGACAGTAGCCACCGGGGTTCTTATGCAGATACTGCTGATGCTCATCTTCGGCGAGGTAAAATTCCCCAGCCGGGGTCTGGGCAAGCGGCAACACCTCGGTTGTAATATCGCCAAAACCAGCAGCTTTCAACTTTGGGCCGTAATCCGAGACTATTTCTGCAGCTGAGGAAGCTTGATCCGTGGTTGCAGTGTAAATGGCAGAACGATACTGAGTACCAACATCATTGCCTTGCCTAAACCCTTGAGTCGGGTCATGTGCCTCTAACGCCTTAACGACGATTTCCTCGAAACTAATCACCCGAGGATCGTACACAACCTGCACTACCTCGGTATGATTCGTACGCCCTGTACATACCTCACGATACGTTGGATTCGGTGTAATGCCACCGGCGAAACCAACAGCTGTGGAAACCACACCATCGGTTTCCCAAAACAGCTTCTCAGCACCCCAATAACACCCCAATGCCACATACACTACCTCGTGATGCGGCTCAAACGGGCCAGAAATCGGGGTACCCAAAACCGCGTGCGGTGCTGGATCAGGCAACACTGGTTGCGTCCCACCCCGTAATGCATCCGCTGTATCCACCAACCCAACAGGCTTACCAAATAACCAACCCACGACAACTCCTTACATAAAACTTTTCGGTTATTGACACTTTTGACAACGCAAAGCCACGTGGTGGCATTCCCAAAACTCGCACTTTTGTGTGCTTATAGCGAAAATACCCGCTGAAAATATCGCGCTGGTCACATATTCCCCTATAGTGGCATATAACGCCACTATCTTGTTCATGCACTCACGCATGCTGGCAAGATTTGGTAAAAGACTACGAAAGGACCCTCACATGGCACAATACGAACTACCAGAGCTCGACTACGCATACGACGCGCTAGAGCCACACATCTCCGCAGAAATCATGGAGCTGCACCACAGCAAGCACCACGCAAATTACGTCAACGGCGCTAACGCCGCCCTCGATAAACTCAAGGACGCCCGCGAAAACGGCACCATCGCCGCTGTTGTTACCGCCTTGTCTAAGGATTTAGCGTTTAACTTAGGTGGGCACACCAACCACTCGCTGTTCTGGAAGAATCTTTCCCCTAACGGCGGCGGTACCCCTACCGATGAGCTTGCGGCAGCGATCGAACGCGATTTTGGTTCCTTCGACGCATTCAAGGAGCACTTTTCAGCCGCAGCACTCGGTTTGCAGGGTTCCGGCTGGGCAGTACTAGCCTATGACAAGATCGGCCAGCGCCTTGTTATCGAGCAAATGACCGATCAGCAGGGTAACCTCTCCATCGACTTGGCGCCATTGCTGCTGCTGGACATGTGGGAGCATGCATTCTACCTCCAGTACAAGAATGTGAAAGCAGACTATGTTGCAGCTGTTTGGAACGTCTTCAACTGGGACGAAGTAGCTCGTCGCTACGCTGAAGCAACCAAGTAAAACACTCTGCATAACGGCGGTTTCGCCCACGGCCTCGGTTGATACCACACCGGGGCCGTTGCGTTATTTGGCACTATAGAACCATGGCCTGTGATCCCGAACCCGGACTACGTGCTGGAAGCCCTACATATAGACGTGCGGTTCTGGCCTTGGTATGCGCAGGGCTTGCCACGTTTAACGCGCTATACACCACCCAGGCGCTATTGCCTAAAATAGCCACAGAATTTCACGTCACCACAGCCACCGCGACACTTTCGGTGTCAGCCGCTACTGCAAGCCTGGCGCTATGTGTGGTGCCCGCAGCGATACTCTCCGAACGGCTCGGTCGGGGGAAAACCCTTATCATTTCTGTTCTCGCAGCCACCAGCATTGGCTTGCTCGTTCCACTGGCGCCAACGATCAAATCGCTCATAGCGTTGCGCGCGCTCCAAGGTGCATTCATAGCGGGAGTCCCTGCTGCAGCCATGACCTGGATAAGCGACGAAATCCACGTCCGCGACATCTCTAAAGCCATGGGGCTCTACATTGCAGGAACCAGCGTCGGAGGCATCACTGGCCGCCTGATCCCTTCCATGGCGCTAGGAATCACTGATTGGCGCTGGGCAATCCTCATGACCAGCGGATTCGCCCTATTGCTTGCTATCACCACCGCGGTGGTGATACCTGCCCAACGAAATTTCACCCCCACACAGCTAAACGTAAAAACCCACACAGTCGCCGCGGTTACCCTGTGGCGGCATGTGCCGCTGGCACTGTTATTTTGCTGTTCCTTCATACTCATGGGGGTATTTGTTTCGCTTTTTAACGTAATAGGCTTTCGACTTATCGACGACTTCGGTTTCCACGAATCCCACGTCGGCTTATTGTTCCTGTTGTACTTCGCGGGCACGTACTCCAGCGCCCGCGCCGGGAAAATCATTGCCAGATACGGACACAGCACCACCCTGATATACGGTTCTCTGGCCATGCTGGTGGGACTAGCGTTATGTGCAGGCAACGCAATTGTTGTGTGCTGTGGACTACTGGTGTTTATCGCAGCCTTCTTTCTTATCCATTCCACTGCATCCGCCGCGGTCAGTCAGTTAACCACCAATACAGCGCAGGCATCTGGCATGTACATATTGATGTACTACCTCGGATCCTCGGCCTTGGGATGGGCATCTGGTGGTGTTTATGACCAGGTGGGCTGGTACGGGTTTCTCCTGTGGCTTAGCGGGTGGCTAATCTTGCTCGTTACCCTCGTCACGGTGGTGAAATATCAGTGGCGCAAATAGATCTTCCCTAAGCGATTAAGATCAACAGCAACAAGACTCCTCGGCACCAAAAACACATAAGGGTGTGAAAGAGACACAATGCAGCCGGACAGTACCACCCCGAATCCGCCGCACCTGCGTAACCGTAGTCGCGCAACCTGGCATCGAAAAGCAAGCAAACCTGTCTCCTTTTGGATGCTAACCCTCATAGCTGCCTCCCTAATTCACTGGGCATTACCCAACTACCGGTGGGTACTCATCCACATGTTCACCCTCGGGATTATCACCAATTCCATCGTGTTATGGTCCCAGCACTTCACGGAGAAATTCCTCCACCAACCATTGCCAGAATCCGCCCGGCCCTGGCAATTACGGCGGATCGCGATACTTAACCTGGGGATTATCATCACGCTGGCGGGGCAATTGCTCCACACCAGCGTCACGTACTATTGGTACCTCACCGCTATTGGGGCGGTTATCGTTAGCGTCAGCCTGGCAATACATGCGGCCTACCTGGCGCTGCAATACCGAAACTCCCGGAAAACCGGTACCGCACACCGCTACGGAGCTAGCGTTATATCCTTCATCTGCTCTGCAGCATTCTTAAGTATCGGCACCATAGTTGGAGTGGTGCTTGCTCGTGAACTGGCAAGTCCACTCAAAGAAAACCTCTTATTAAGCCACCTTGTTCTCAATATTTTGGGATTTATCGGCTGTGCCGCCATCGGGGCGTTAATGCTGCTGTTCCCAGCGGTGTGGCGAACCCAGGCGCATTACGAACGCCCTGGGCTTACATTCAGCCTCCTAGTCACCGGAACTCTCACCGCCGCGATCGGTGCCGGGCTCGGCTACAGCCACATGAGCGCCGCCGGACTCGCAATCTATATCGTCGGCCTGCTTATACCGGCAGGAAGCTGGGCGCGTTGCGTGCAGACAGTGCTAACCGATCCTCGCGATCGCATCACCTTCGCCGCAGCATCAGTTTTGTGTGCCCCACTCTGGCTCATCGGGTCGCTTATCGTCTTGACCTACCGCACCGCCACCGCTACACATAGTGCTGCGATCACGCTGCCCACCATGACGTTTCTGGTCGGATTTGCCGCCCAACTGCTCATCGGTGTCATGAGCTACCTTCTCCCCACCACCATTGGTGGTGGCCCCAATGCGACCCGGACCGGGCTAACCGTTTACGATCGCGCCGGGCTATTTCGATCCACCCTGCTCAACGTGGGCCTAGCAGCCTGGCTTTATACCGATAATTCCTGGCTACGAGTCGTCCTATCCATTTTGGCAATGGGGTCTCTCGCCGTTTTTGTTGTGCTCAGCCCGCTTGCGGTACGGGCCCAATTAGGAGTTATCCGAAAAAACCGAGAACCCCTCAGCCCCGCTACAGCACCGAAACTAAACCAAATAACCGCAGGCCTTGCCACACTCGCCCTAGTGATCGCTGCCTTTGGTGGACTAGTGCCCACCCCCAGCACACCAGTAACCACGGGCGGTACCGGAAAAACCACCACCGTGGACGTATCCATGATGAACATGAGTTTTAGCCCGAATGTTCTGGAAATCCCCGTCGGAAACCAATTGGTGGTCAACCTGCGTAACGACGACGACCAAGCACACGACCTCGCCTTCGACAACGGGGTGACATCAGGCCGAATCAACCCTGGGGCGCAAACCGAAATCACAGTGGGCGTTATCACCACCAACATGGCGGGCTGGTGCACCATAGCTGGGCATCGCATTCAAGGAATGGAACTGCACATCCTTGTAACCGGAGCAGAAACTGAAACCACCACCAACCCCGCAGTGCAACACAAACCCACAAAGCCGGTAAACAACGGCAGCGACGATAGTCTCGCCCCAGTCACCACCCGCTAGAATCACCACACCAACTCGGCCAACTGCGAAATAACCGGGACTTCTGGCGGGGCAGCGGCAGAGTTTTTGCCGTCGCGCGCGAAATAAATCGCAGATAACCCCGCCGATAACGGCCCCACGACGTCGTTATTGAGGTCGTCACCAATAACGATCGCATCTTGTGGTGCAACATTAATGGCGGTTAAGGCGCGCGTATAACACTGAAGGTTAGGTTTCGCTGAACCTAGTTCCTTAGCGGCTAACATGACCAACCGATCATCCCACAATCCTGCCACCCGCATCTTCTGTTTCTGTAACGCTGACGCGCCATTGGTGAGTATCCCAACCGTGACATTGCCGGCGTCGACAAGCGTTAACGCTTTTGCCAGTGTTTGTGCCGCAAACGGAATCTGAATCAAAGCCTTTCGATAACGCGAAATATAATCGGAAAATAATTCGCCAGCCTGGGAGTCGGTTAATTCCGGGCGATTAAGGTACTCACGGATACGCATATAACGCTGCTGGTCATGACTCAATTCCCCGCGCTCGAATGCCAAGAAATACTTTCGCTCGATCGCGGCCCAACGCGCCGGGTCTGCTGCGATGCCCAGTGTGTGTGACCAATCGATCACGCCAAAATGAGCGGCGTGGTCGTGATCAAGCAACGTATTGTCAAGGTCAAATAAAATGGCCCGAAATGATGACAGCGGAGGCAAAAGAGTGGTCACACCAGACAAGCTTAACAAAAGAAATGCTGGTGAGAGCCATAAATCTCACCAGCGATGTGGTCGGGATAACAGGATTTGAACCTGCGACCCCTTCGTCCCGAACGAAGTGCGCTACCAAACTGCGCCATATCCCGATGGTGCGTTGCACCGAAGAAAATGTTAGTCCGGACCGTGGGTAAAAGGCAAAGACTACTGCTTTTCGACGACCCGAATGAGGGTTGCTGACGGGCGGCAGAACAAGCGAATCGGGGCAAACTTCGACGTACCCAGGCCATTGGACACATGCATAGCCATCTCATCAAAAGCGTGCAGGCCAGCAGCGCGCACCCGATCAATGCCGCAATTGGTGACAATCGCAGTCCCGGTAGGTAAACATACCTGCCCGCCGTGGGTATGTCCTGAGAGTGACAGGTTGTAGCCATCGGCAGCAAAACGTTGCAATACCCGTGGCTCTGGGGCGTGTAACAACGCCAATGCAAGGTCAGCATCAGCATGAGGAACACCAGCAATGGCATCATAATCATCTAAATCATGGTGGGGATCATCCACACCTGCCGCAGCTATTCGCACCCCACTGATTTTCACCTCGTGGCGATGATTATTCAGATCCACCCAGCCGTGTTCGATAAACGCTGCCCGCATCCCTTGCCACGGTAACGAAACATCAGAAACCTTACGCTTTTTCCCCAATAGGTACACGAAGGGATTTACCATCTTAGGTGCAAAGTAATCATTAGAACCAAAGACAAAAAAACCAGGCCGCTGTAAAAGCGGGCCTAATGCACGCAGCACATGCGGAACGGCCTTTTCATCCGAGAGATTATCGCCAGTATTGACTACCAGATCTGGATTTAGCGAATCCAACTGACGCACCCACGCTTGTTTTTTCTTGTGGCGGGGGATCATATGTAAATCAGAAATATGAAGAATCCGGAATTCGCGGTTGCCGCGCAGAGTTCCCGCAGGCAAAAGGGGCACTTCCACCACTTTCAATTCAAATTGGTGGCATTCTCGCACCGCCCAGCTGACAATTGCTGCGCCAGCGAAGAAACCAGTCAACCCGAATCGTGTTATGAATTTTGTTATTCTTCCCACCCTCATAACACTACAACGCGACGAAACTTGCCGGGAACAGCCGCTAAAGTGTGGGGGTATGAGTGAATTGAAAGAACAAATCCGAACCGACATGACCGCAGCTATGAAAGCGCGGGAAAAAGACCGCACTGGAGCGCTGCGAATGCTCCTGTCTGCGATTACCGCTGAGGAAACCGCCAGCAAAGCTCGCCACGAGTTGAACGATGCTGACATATTGAAAGTGATCGCACGGGAAATTAAAAAGCGCAAGGAATCCGCAGAGGTTTACACCGAAGCTGGCCGAACCGAACTTGCTGAAAAAGAGCGTACCGAGGCAGAAATCCTTGCGGTTTACCTGCCCGCGCAGCTTAACGACGCCGAAGTCACGGCAATCGTTGAAGCCGCCATCGCTGAGGTAGCCGCCGCCGAAGGAGAAGCCACCATGAAGCACATGGGGCAAATCATGAAGATCGCCACCGAAAAAGCCGCTGGCCAAGCGGACGGCAAGCGGCTTTCTACAGCAGTGCGGGCGGCATTGTCGGCGTCGTAACGCTAATTACCGCCAAACAAGCTCAGTAGTTCCTCCGCCAGCGACGCAATATCTTGTTCGAACTGATCAGGTGCTGGCGCTGGCGTTGGCGCAGGAGCGGGGGCAGGATCAGGGCTAAACGACGTCCCATCAGAGACATGCAAGACCACCTTTGCGCCTGGCTTCAATGGCAAATCCGCCACTACCCGAACCACAGTTCCTTTGGCGGTGCCATTACCGGCAACAATCTGCTGAACCACGTCATAGCCGTCTTTCTCCAGCTCTTTCTCAACATCGCCAGCCGAGCGGCCGAAGTATTTCTCCGTCAACTCCGATCGACGACCCTGATTAAATTCCGACTTAGCACTTGGCAGCGCCCCGTTAAAAGCCCCCACCGCCGATGCCGCCTGGAACCAGGTGCGAGCAGGTTCAAATCCGCCAAACAGGCTACCGTATGAGCATTGTTGCACAGGGCCAGTACATAACGGCGAAATCGTTGTGCCATCGTTATAAATATAAGTAGCCCCGGCAAACCGATCATTGAACGCTAAGAATGCGGCAGATTGATGCGACTCCGTGGTACCAGTCTTCGCGGCTAGTGGTGCCGACCAGCCATAACTCCCCGCGGCGCCGGCGCCTGTACCGCGAATGATGTCGTCGCTCATCCCCGCAGCAAGTGCATAGGCCACATCCTCATTAAGAGCCTGCTCGCAAGCGGGGGTGTTGATGAACACTTCCCGCCCCTTATTGTCACGCACTTCCACAATAGGGGAAGGCTCACACCACACCCCACCTGAGGCAATCGAAGCGGCAACATTGGACAACTCCAACGGGTTTACCGCGGTTGGCCCCAAGGTATAGGACCCTAAATTATTCGTCTTGATAAACTCAGCGATGGACTGTTCACCATCGTAACTACCTGGCTTTTCGTAGGAACGAAGCCCCAGTTTTACGGATAAATCCACCACAGCCGGAACCGTAACTTCCTCAATCATCTTGATAAAGGTTGTATTCGGCGACTGCGCAAGTAATTCACGCATAGACATACGTGGCGCGTAAGGGCCTACATTCTCCACACAGTATTTGCCGGGTGGACACCCAACAGCGCCACCAACACCCATCCCGGAAACATCAATGCGTTTCGGAACATCAAATTGGGTATCCAGACCATAGCCCTGCTCAAGAGCCACTGCCGCAGTGAAAATCTTAAAAACCGAACCGGCACCGTTGCCTACCAACGACGTTGGTTGCGGCAAAACAGTTTGGCCCGATTCCAACTCCAAACCATAATCACGCGATGATGTCATCGCCAACACCCGGCGGGAATCTTTTCCTGGTTCCACAACATTGAACACCTCTGCAACGCCTGGAGTCTGCGAGGAAACATGCGATGCGACTGCATTATGGGCTGCGTCTTGAACTTTAGAATCCAAAGTAGTGGTGATTGTATAAGAACCCTTGTGCAAGTCCTCCTGGCTCAACCCCTTTTCTTTCAGGAAATTGAGCACATAGTCGCAGAAGAATCCCCGGTTACCGGTCGCGATGCAGCCATTCGGTAGCGTTGCGGGCTTTTCTAAAACACCCAAAGGCTGCTGTGAGAACGATATTGCATCCTCCTCTGAAAGCGTACCTGCAGCCACCATAGCGTTCAGCACTGTGTTTCGACGATCTAAAACGCCTTCCTCGTTCGTGTAAGGGTTGAGATAACTTGAGGACTGCACCATGCCCGCCAACATTGCAGACTGTGGCACATTAAGGTCTTTTGCCGGAATACCGAAATAAGTTTGAGCCGCAGCCTCAATGCCATAGGCGTTATTGCCGAACGGGATCAAATTGAGATAGCGGGTTAAAACCTCATCCTTGCTCAGCAAATCGTCGACAGCTGAAGCCATCCGCATTTCGCGCAGCTTTCGGGGGATAGAGGTTTCGATGGCAGCTTGACGCTCCTCATCTGTCTTAGCGGTTACCAATAACAGATAATTCTTCACGTACTGTTGGTTGATTGTTGATGCTCCCTGTTCCACACCGCCAGCAAGGAAATTGGTGGCGACAGCGCGGATATTTCCCTGAATATCGACGCCGTGATGATCGTAGAACCGGCGATCCTCAATCGCCACAATCGCATCTTTCATGGATTGATTGATCTGGTCGCCAGTGAGCTCATACCGGCGCTGATCATATAACCACGCAAACGGGACCCCGTCTTTGTCGGTAATAGTGGTCACCCCAGGGGTGGCCCCAACAGCAAGATCCTGAATATTTGACTGCATTGTCTCGTTTGTGCGCGCGATAGCAATGCCGCCCAACGCAGCAAGCGGGGATAACGCAATGGCACCAACCACGCCTGCGACGATCGTGGCGCCTGCTATTCGAGATAAAGGTTTCCATAAAGGCACCCTTCATACACTAGCTACTAATCCTTGGAAGGGGGAATAGCCAATCACCCCTCATCGTGTGATTCATTCGACTTCGCTTGTTTGTTGTGAATAGACTTACACGTGTCTAGTAGGGATTACCTATCCTTGTAAGTGCCTTGGTACCCAATTGTCAGGAGGAATATACGATGACCACATCGCTGGTATCCGATACGAAACGAAATCCTTTCCTGAATAACTCGGATTCGACAATAATTGAGCGTGGCGATTGGGTCATGCAAGCAAACTGCCGCAACGGCGACCCCGACGCATTATTCGTACGCGGAGCTGCGCAACGTCGCGCCGCAGCCATTTGCCGACAATGCCCCGTCCTTATGCAATGTCGCGCAGATGCTCTCGACAACAAAGTGGAATTTGGGGTGTGGGGCGGACTGACCGAACGCCAACGCCGAGCACTGTTGCGTAAGAATCCGCACATAACCTCATGGGCTGAATACTTAGCAAACGGCGGCGAGCTCATAGGAATTTAAGTTTTAGCAGACCAATGCCAAAATATCCACTCTTGAGAAAATGAAAGTGGCATATGTATTCTTAGTGTCCGCTAAAAACGGGAAATGGCAGTGAGCAAAAACCTATTCCGCCGTAGCGATATGCGCTACAGTACAACACATGAAGAAATGGGAATATGCTACCGTACCTTTGCTGATCCACACCACCAAACAAATTCTTGATACGTGGGGCGAAGACGGCTGGGAACTGGTAACCGTACTGCCTAGCGCAAATCCAGATAACCTCGTTGCATACATGAAACGCGAGGTCCAGTAATGTCTATCAGTAACCGCTTGGCGGAACTTGGTA
The DNA here is from genome assembly GCF_001020985.1 of Corynebacterium mustelae. Lineage (NCBI taxonomy): Bacteria > Bacillati > Actinomycetota > Actinomycetes > Mycobacteriales > Corynebacteriaceae > Corynebacterium > Corynebacterium mustelae. The sequence goes on along the minus strand of NZ_CP011542.1, from coordinate 3,241,465 downwards.
TCACGCTGCCAGCCGTAGCGACCCCAGTCGCCGCCTATGTTCCAGCGATTACGGTAGGCAACCAGGTGTGGACCTCGGGACAACTGCCGTTCATCGAAGGGGAGTTGCCCGAAACCGGGAAACTCGGTGCCGAAATCACCGTTGAAAAAGGGGCAGAATACGCCCGTCAATGCGCACTCAACGCCCTGGCGGCAGTGGATTCACAAGTCGGAATAGACAACGTAAAGCGGGTACTGAAAATCGTCGGTTTTGTTGCTTCAGCCCCCGGGTTCCATGAGCAGCCAGCAGTAGTCAACGGTGCCTCTACCCTTATTGGGGAAATTTTCGGTGAAGCGGGCGCTCACGCTCGTTCAGCAGTTGGGGTTGCAGAACTTCCCCTCAATGCTCCTGTTGAGATCGAAATCATCGTCGAAGTAGCCTGATTTTCTTCGGCAAAATGTAGTGTGAATAGCCGCAAGTGGCTAAGCTTTAGAACCATGGAGCACCCCGCTTACAGTCAGCTGCGGCCGGTAACGCCGTCGGCTTCCGTTGTTTTATGTCCAAATCCAGGTTATGCAGCTCTTGAAGGAACAAACTCATGGGTGATACGTGCGCCGGGAGATCCCTATAGCATCGTCATCGACCCTGGCCCTGCGGACGAAGGGCACCTAAACGTCCTAAACAACAAAGCATCTGAAGTGGGAGTCGTCCTGCTCACTCATCGCCACCACGATCATGCCGATGGCGCGCACCGTTTCCGGCAATTAACCGGGGCGCCCGTGCGTGCATTTGAAGCACCGTACTGCCATGGCGCCGACCCGCTTGTCGACGGCGAAATCATCACGCTTGCCGGTGTCACCCCGCAAGTCGAGGTTGTACACACCCCTGGCCACACACGCGATTCAGTATGTTTTTTCATCTGGTCAGGTACCCCATACGAATCAACCCTTGAAGGTATTGTCACTGGTGATACGATCGCTGGTCGACACACCACCATGATTTCCGAAACAGATGGAAACTTAGGGCAGTATCTTGAGACGCTTGCCCTATTGGAGAAACGCGGCGCAGGTGTGCGACTACTACCTGGGCATGGTCCAGATGGAGACGACGTCTCAAGTTTCGCCGCCTGGTACATCCAACGGCGACAACAACGGCTAGAGCAGCTTACCGCAGCCCTAGAAAAACTAGGACCAAACGCTGAGCTAAAAGAACTTATTGCTGAAATCTACGACGATGTGGATCCAGTATTGCGGCACGCCGCTGAACAATCTACTCGTGTTGCGTTGCGATACCTGGCCGAGTCTGCATAACAAAACTGGCCCCCAAGCAACTTGGGGGCCAGTTTCAATTTTTAGCGGGCGCGCTTTGCCAAATGCTCCGTGTCCACAATCAAGACAGACTTACCTTCAAGCCTGATCCAACCGCGATGAGCAAACGTCGCAAGCGCCTTATTTACAGTTTCGCGGGAAGCACCCACCAGCTGGGCAATCTCCTCCTGCGTCAAATCGTGGTTAACCCGTAACGCGCCACCTTCTTGAGTTCCGAATCGATTGGCAAGCTGAAGCAGTGTCTTAGCCACCCGACCTGGCACATCCGTGAAAATCAAATCAGCTAAAGCTGAATTTGTGCGACGCAGCCGACGAGCCAAAACCCGCAATAACTGTTCAGAAATCTCCGGATGATCCGCAATCCATTTCCGAAGCATGTCAGAATTCATAGTCGCTGCATGCACCTCGGTCACACACACTGCTGAGGAAGTGCGAGGGCCCGGATCGAAAATAGACAATTCGCCAAACATGTCGGAAGGCCCCATTACCGTCAATAGGTTCTCCCGTCCATCCGGGGCATGCCGAGCTAATTTCACCTTGCCAGACGTGATAATGTACAGTCGATCACCAGGATCGCCCTCTTCAAAGATGGTCGCCCCCCGAGGGAACCGAACGGTCTCCAAATCATTAATCAGATTGGCAACCGCGATTGGATCGACGCCCTGGAAAATACCAGCGCGCGATAGGATGTCTTGCACACCTTCCACGATGAAGTGCTCCTCATGCTCTCTTGGTGAATGGCACAGTAATCAAATGACTAACATTCGTAATTTCCCCCAACTCTACTATGTAGTGCGTCACTATTGCATCCCAAAAAACAGTTTCGTCACAAAAGTTGAATTAGGGGGCCAAAAAGGGGGTAAACGTTAGTTAGCCCACAACAGCCGAAGCGCCATCCTCGTCGTCGTCAAGCCGCATAACCCAGTTTTCCAAACGATCCATCCACAATGGAAAAACCGCAAAAATCACCGGCACCACAAGCACAAGAACAATCGTCATACCTGTTACCTTAACCCGTCGTAAAGAATATAGGGTGATAACCATGACACAACCGCAGTGCAAAACCCAAAACCGCGCCACCACACTCAACCAAGAACTCGCCCGTGGCTACCCCAATGCGCGCTGCGAACTCAACTACGACAACCCCCTCCAACTACTCATCGCCACAATCCTATCTGCACAAAGCACCGACACTAGAGTCAACCAAGTCACCCCAACCCTCTTCGCAGAATACCCAACAGCCCAAGCACTAGCAGCCGCGACACCAGAGCATCTACAAGCCATCATCCGTCCCACCGGACTACACTCAACTAAAACAAAGCAACTCATACAACTCGGACAACAACTCGTCAAACAACACAATGGAACAGTTCCCGACACCCGCGACCAACTGACAAAACTGCCAGGAGTTGGACGTAAAACCGCCAACGTCGTATTAGGAAACGCCTACGGACAACCCGCACTCAGCGTCGACACGCACTTTGCGCGAATAGTGAAACGCTTCGAATTAACTGAAGAAGATACGCCAGAAAAAATCGAGAAGGACATCTCCTCCCTATTGGGGAAATCAGAATGGACAATATTTTCCCACCGGGTAATTTTCCACGGCCGACGCCTCTGCCACAGTCGCAACCCAGCATGCGGAGTCTGCTTCCTGGCAAAAATGTGTCCCAGCTACGGTATTGGGGAAACTGACCCAGTACGAGCACAAAACCGCATAAAAACAGACACCGCAGAACGACAACACCTGCTCCAACTAGCATCCCTATAAACCATGCGAAATACAATCATTGCCTCAATCGCCATATTCTGTATCGGGCTGATCGCACTCATTAGCCTGACCATCCCAAACGACAAGCCACCCACAGAACACAAAACTGCTCACATCGCACAACGGCCAAAATGCCCCCAAACCCACATAAACCTGCCCTGCCTAGGCGCAGAAACAGACCATCACCAACCAGCACCAATAACAATCGTTAACCTATGGGCATGGTGGTGCGCGCCATGTCGCGACGAGTTGCCACTTTTCGACGACCTAGCTGCCCAAAACCCCCAATGGGATGTCATTGGGGTACACGCTGACCCCAACGCCACTAACGGTGCGGACATGCTCAACGATCTAGATATAAAGATCCCCTCATATCAAGACAACCGCAATGAATTCGCAACTGCCAACAATTTGCCAAACGTCGTACCGATTACCATCATCTTTCACAACGGACAGCAAAAAGGCATACTGACCAGAGCATTTACTGACTATGAAGACCTAACCACCTCTATTGGGGAAATCATCAACTCATGAACCATCACTTCAACGATTCACCCGGACAAAATATAAAGCTAGAGCCTAATAGGCACCCCCAATGGCTCAGTCCCCTAATGAGAGAAATCCGCAGCGGTAACGTAAACCACACTCTTGAACAAAGCCTAGAGCCCATGGTTCCGGTAAACAGGACAAAACAATCTGCGGTTCTTATTCTTCTCCAAGGCGAAGCCAGCGCATCAGTTTTACCTAAAGACGCCAGTGTTCTTCTGACTCATCGTTCCCCACATTTGAGGGCGCATTCAGGCCAAATTGCATTCCCCGGTGGCAGGATTGACCCGACAGATAGAAATCCTGTTGACGCGGCATTACGAGAAGCGTGGGAAGAAACTGGACTTAATCGAGCAACCGTCACGCCATTGGCGCAATTGCCGGAAGTGCACATCAGGGTGACGGGGAATCCGGTTCACCCTATTGTGGCGTATCGGGAAAACCTTGATGGTGTTGGTGTAGTGAATCCAGTGGAAGCAGATGCGGTTTTTAGCGTCCCTATTGGGGAACTTGCTGCTCCTGAGAATCGGTTGGTGGTTTCGAAGGGGGCTTGGCGCGGGCCGGCATTTAGAATTCGTGATTATATTATATGGGGTTTTACAGGTGGAATGTTGAATGCGCTTTTAACTCATGCAGGCTGGGATATGCCATGGGATGAAGATACCTATTACGATTTAGCGGAGATGATTGCTGCTTCGCGGAATAATGAGCGGCATTTTTAGGAAAGGCAGGATCGGCCCGAAGTGAGTAGTTTTTCTACATCCGGTCTTATAGTGGACGTTGTTATTGCGCTTGTTGTGGTTTTTGCAATATATGCGGGGTGGCGTCAGGGTGCGTTTGCCTCGGTGCTGTCTACTGTTGGTGTTATCGCTGGACTGATTTGTGGTGCTGCGTTTGCTCCGTTGATGATGGAGCTGACTGAATCGGTAGCATTGCGGTTTTTGCTTGCTATAGGCATCATTTTTTTTCTTGTGGGGGTGGGAAATTTGGTGGGCGGCGCATTGGGTTCAGCGTTGCGAGACCGGATTAGGTGGCGTTCGTCGCTCATTTTCGATTCGATCATTGGCTCGGCGTTTCAGGCGCTAGCGAGCTTGGTGGTTGCCTGGTTGGTTGCTATTCCTTTGGTTACTGGGCTGCCTGGTGGATTTGCAAATGGTATTAAGAGCTCTCAGATATTGGGATACGTGGATAAAGCTGCTCCGCCGTTTTTGGCGAATTTGCCTACCCGGGTTTCGGCAATGCTGTCGGAGACTGGGCTGCCTCCGCTCATTTCTCCGTTTAACTCTGCGAAAAATGTTGCGGTTGAGGCTCCTGCAATCACTATTGAGGATGTTGTTTTGGTGGAGAGGCTGCGCCCGTCGGTTGTGCATGTTTTGGGGGAATCACAGGCCTGTGGTCGCCGGTTAATGGGCTCTGGTTTTGTTATAGATAGAAACCATGTGATCACCAATGCTCATGTTGTTGCGGGAACTGAGGTGGTGCGGTTGGACACTGTATTGGGAACTCATACAGCTACAGTCGTTTTTTATGATCCATCGCTTGATATTGCGGTTTTGCGTTCAGATGAGATGAAGATCGATCCGCTGCGGTGGGCTGACAAGGTGTCGTCCACCGGTGATGATGCGATCGTGATGGGGTTCCCGGAATCGGGACCATTTGAGGCAGCCCCAGCTCGCATTTCGGATCGGTTGTTGATCGCCGGGCCTGATATTTATGCTTCAGGCAGAGTGGAGCGTGAGGCTTACACGGCACGTGGATCCATTCGCCAGGGTAATTCTGGTGGCCCAATGTTGAATTTGGATGGTGAAGTGATCGGCGTTGTATTTGGTGCGAGTGCTGATGCGTCGGATATTGGTTATGCGTTGACTGCGGCGGAGGTCCGAAAGGCGGTGGGGAATATTTCCCAATTGGCGCAACCAGTGGATACCCAGGAATGCGTTATTAGGTAGCCAGCTTTTCGACGCCCCAATGGGCAGCAGTTATAGGCCGATGCCATGATTGGCTCGGCCGGTTGTCATGAAATGTGTGGGGTTATTCCTCCATTGGGTACCAGGAATGCTCGCATTCAGGTGTGAGTATTCGGTTGGCGTGGTGGATTGCGTTTCGTCGGTTGGCGTTTGATTTGTTGCGGGTGAGGGTGCCGTCGGGGAGTTTGTACCAGGTTAGTCCGGTTTTTGGGTCTGTCATGACGCGCCCGTGGACGAGTTTTTGGGGATCGTCGTCGTTGTGGAGGTTGTGCTCGCGGCATAGGGGGCACAGGTTGTCAGCCGTGGTGCTGCCTCCGCGTGAAAAGGCTGTGATATGGTGGATTTCGCATCGTACTGCGGGTATTCGGCAGTGCGGATTTTGGCAGATGAGGTGGCTTACGATGCTGAGGAATCGATCGTTGGCATCGGCAAGTCTTTTGACTTCGAGGACTTTTTGTGGGCGGGCTATTCCGTTTTGGTCTTTATAGCTGACGACTGCAAAGCCAAAGTCGGCGAGTTTGGCGTCGACCATGGTTTCAATGTTGATTGTTTCACCATCGGTGTTAGTGATGGTGCCGTCGATATTTTCGGTGATTTCTGCTATGGGGACGAGGAAGCAGGGACGTTGCCTTAGGTCACGTGGGTTTTCAGGGTTTTCTCCTTCTTCGATTTTTTCTAATGAGGAGAGTTTGTATCCGTTGAGCACCCTATCGACAAGGGCTCGCGCATGTCCTTCTGATTTGTCGACAGCTTCGCCTGTTGCTGCTAGGTGAGTTGCTTGGGGCTCCAATGAAGTTGCCATACGGGATGCGATATGGCTGGGAAGCTTCATGATGACGTGACGCATGCCGTCAGCATCGGCTTGGTTTGAGTAGCGTAGGTACCATTTGCGGCAGCGGCTGTGTCCGTCGTTAAGTTCGGCGATGGTGTGTGTGATGTGTTCTTTTAGTTCGTCGACGGAGGCGGTGTGGGCAAAATCCATGAGTTCAATTCGTACTTTTCGACGATCGACATCTGGGTTTGCTAATTGGCGTTCGGTGCGAGCTATGAGTCGCATTTTCGAAAATGAGAGCTTGCGTTCGCATGCGTAGGAAAGTTCGTCTGCATCGAATGTTTTGGCAACGGAGAAGTATAGGCTGGCTTCGGTTCGGCTGATTGCTAGTGTGACGGCCAGTTCGTCCTTGGTGAGTTGTGTGGTGAGCAATTCTGCCAATAATTGAGAGCCGCTTTGCGCGGTTGCGGCGAACTCCTCAATTGCGGTAGTCATAGCTTCAACCGTATGTAACTTGCATCCGATGTTTCAAGAGTTGCTGCCAACTTTAAGAATATGTTTGTGCAGGTCACATCTGGTGTTCTAATTTAAGCAATTTGGGAACCAACAGGGTAGGTTTTTGAGTCTAATATTTAGTGCTGCTCTATTTCTTTGACGAAAGTACCCACGAATGAGGTGAATGCCTGAGGGTTTTCTAAGTGTGGTTGAAGTCGGGTCTTGGGGATTTGGGTCAGGCGAATCCCCAATAGGCAGCGGTGGCGTGCTGCAGTGATTAGGGCTGCGGATTGCAGGGAATCGTCGACAAGCATGTGGACCGGAACATGGATTTTTTCGCCCAGCCACTTCATGGGTGGTTGCCGCAACATGAGGCGAAAGCTGCGAATCATTGCGTTGCGGGTGTTGGTGATTGCCAAGGCGGTTTCGCGTAGTCGGATGCTTTGGGTGAATTGGGGGGTTTGTTGGAATTCTAGGCCGGTGTTATTGCGAAGATCGCGGCGGATGAATCGACTGTGGCTTGCACACAGCCGCCTGATGACTGATGTTGGTAAGCGAAAAAGCAGTGAGTTTGTAATGAGGTTTGAAAATAGCCATGGTTTGCGTAGCACTATACGACGCATATCCGTTGGGTGGATCGCCCCGCAGGTGGTGATGGATGCGACATGATTTGGGTGACTTGTGGCCATGGTCCAGGCGATTGTCGCACCAGTGCCCATGCCGACAAGGTGAGCGCTTTCATGCCCGAGGGTGCGGATTGCGCCTGCGATGTCGCCGGTAAAGTGGCGTAGGTCGTATCCGGTTGGGGGCTTATCCGACATACCGAATCCTCGAAAGTCAATGGCGATTGCATGGAACCCCATTTTCCCCAATAAGGGGAGGACATCTTTAAAATCTGTCCAACAACTAACCGCATCGTGGAGCAACACTATGGCTGGGTTGCTGGGGTCACCAGCGGTGGCTGCGTGGAGTCGGATACCGCGGGTATGTACGTTGTGGTGGTGGAATTCGCCTTCAAGTGCTACCACATTGGGGGAGAGGTTTTTCACGGTTGGGGCTTTCCGGTGGAGTAAAACGGGCACGCCCCTTCGGTTGTTACGGAAGGGGCGTGGTTCGGGGTTGGTTAGCTGAACATGCCGCGCCGCTTGGCGTCGAGTTTTTCTTCAGCTTTACCTGGTACTAGTTCTTTGAGCTCTTTGGCGGATTCGATCGTTTTGGTGGGGGCTTTGATCTTGCGGATTTTCTTGAAGCCTAAAAGTGCTAGCAGTGCGGCCGTGATGATCATGACAAGGAAGATAATCAGGAATGCGGCCCAGCGTTCGATCCAGAGGCTGAGAAGTTCTGCCACGAAGAAAAAGAAGAAGAATGAGCTGTAGAGTGCAATGACTCCAGCGACGCCAAAGAGTCCGCCACCGATGACGCCTTTTTTGACTTCGCCGCGTAGCTCTGCTTTGGCTAGTTCGATCTCGGCACGCACCAAGGAAGACATTTGTTCGGTGGCATTAGAGACGAGTTCCCCAATAGAGCCTTGGGTGTTGGTGTCGACGTCGGAAAGCGGGATGGAGTTTACCTGTGTTTTAAAGGTTTCGGGGTTGTTGGTAAACATTCCGTTGTCGTTGCTCACGTGGGTTGTTCCTTCCGGGATTTTTCATCAGTTACTGCCAATCGTGCCACGAATTTGTGTGGAAGGGGAATTTTTGTTGGGTTTTGTTACCTTTTTGCTTTATTCTCCTTAACAATCATGGATGTTTTGGGTCATATTGCTGCTGACGAATCAGTGCGCCTGCTGATTGGGGAGGCGTCTGCCGCTATTGGGGCGGTGTATCGGCGTCCGCCGGTGTTGCGCCAGGAACAGGTTGTGTGTTCGGAGTCGGTGGCCCGCGGTGCGAAGCTATGCGCCCAGGCGGGTTGGGTGTCCCAATTGGAGGCATTGAGTGCGTTTGGGGTGCTTGTCCCTGCGGTACGGGAGGAAACGGCGCGGACATTTCTTCGGGCTCCATTGCAGGTGTTGGCGCGTATTGATCTGCTTTGTGGCGGTGATGGGCGTCCAGGGGATGAGGCTGCGGCTAGGCGGTTGTCTCTATTGGGGAAAGTCGTGGTGTCAAAGCCTCATGAGGCGGTGATTCCGGCGGTGGTTTTGGGGGAGATTCTCGCCTATCAGCTTTTCGACGAGCGCAGCGGCGTTGTGGCTCAGGTTGCTAGTCGTGTTGCGGCGGTTGCTGGTGGGTTTGATCCATTGGGGTTGATGGTTCCTGAGGTGTGGTTTGGGCGTCGAAAAGCGGAATTTGCTGAGTTGATCGCTGGTTTTTCGGGGCAGGATGGGGTTCGAGATTTCGTGCGGTTTTACTTGCAGGCGATGGTTGCTGGGGCAACCGAGGCGGCTGGAATTGTTGCGGCTGTTTAGGTGGTGGGGGTTTTGGTGCGCATCCACCACCATATTCCTGCGGTGAGGGCGGCAATGCCTGCGACTACTCCGGTGCCGATGCTGATGTCCTTGCCGCTGGGTAGGGGAATCAGCGGGATGGGATTGCGGAAGGCGTGAATGGTCCAGTTCTTTTCTATGGCTGTTCTCCGCAATGCTCGGTCTGGATTGACTGCATTGGGAAAACCAACGAGTTGAAGCATAGGTAGATCGGTAGCCGAATCGGAATAGGCGTAGCTTTTGCTGAGATCGTAGTTGTTGCGAGTGGCGAGGCTGAGAATGGCTTCAGCTTTGGCGTCGCCTTTGCAGTAGAACGAGATATTGCCGGTGAATTTGCCATTTTCTTCCTCAAGTTCGGTGGCAATGACGGTGGCGACTCCGAGTTCCTTGGCTATGGGTTCGACGAGGACTCGCGCTGAGGCTGATATGATAACGACGTCGTGGCCAGCTGCTTTGTGGTCGGCGATGAGTGCGCGGGCTTCGGCATAGATGGTGGGGGTAACCACGGAATGCATGGTTTCGTTTGCTATGGTTCGGATTTGTTCGACATCCCATCCGGTGACCAGGTTGGATAGGTGGTCTCGGGTTGCGTCCATTTGTTCGCTTGAGTGTCCGCTAAACATGTAACTGGCTTTGGACATGGACATGTGAAGTGCTTCGGCTGGGCTGATAAGGCCGGAATTGAGGAATTCTTTTCCGTAGACGTAGGCGGAGGAGGTTGCGATGATCGTTTTATCAAGATCGAAGAAAGCGGCGACCTCAGGTGGGTGTTGTGCGATTTCACGGCTGGTGTTGGTACTCATCGATGACCTCCTTGTCAAGAGTTTAGTATGTTCGGATTGCTCCGGGGTTGGTGGGTATGTCATAATGGGCGATGCAAGGCCCCGATATACAGTGCGGCCTGCCCCGGCCGGATCCCCCCCCTTTTGAAATGGCCGGGTTGGCGACCTGCGCAGTACCCCCCCCCCTTTAGCGCAGGTCGCCCTTTTATTTATTATTTCCACCCTCAATTACAGGGGAACTGCTAGACTTGCTTTTAGACCGACAGTCGGTCGAGAACTGTGGAGTTAGTGGAAGCGATCACTATGGCGTCACCATCAGGAAAGAGTAAAAAAGAACAAATCTTGGATGCGGCCTTGGAATTGTTTGTTACCAAAGGATTCCAGGAAGCCACCATTGAGGATATTTTGGCTGCGACCGGCATCGCCCGGGGCACGTTGTATTACCATTTTCACAGCAAAACTGACATTATGATGCAGATTATTGACCGAACGGCAGGGGAAATTGCGCATCAGGCGCAGTTGGTGGCGAATGAGGTAATAGATTTTCCAATGAAATTTCTTCGGGTGGTTCAAGCCGCGCAGGTTTCAGGCCCGGCGCGAAGTCTTGTCTCGGATATGCATGAGGCGCCAAATGCGGAATTTCATATCCAGTCGGTAACTAAAACCGTCGAAAAGCTCGCACCGATTCTTGGCGATGTGATTGCGGAGGGGGTTACTGCAGGCAGTTGTTCGTCACCGCAGCCTTTGCGGGATGCTGAAATTCTGCTCACTGCAGGTTTTATTTTGCCGGATCACGGGTTCTTCCCGGCATCTGTGGAGCTTAGTTCGGCGCGTCTGATGGGGTTATTTGTTGCTGCCGAACGTCTCTTGCAGCTTTCCTCGGGTACGTTAACGGCCTTTTTGGTTAAGGATGATCATGTGGCGACAAATTCTCATCGGTGATTTTAGACGAAGTATTCCATTGTCGATTACCCTCACCTTGCTGATAGCGGTGGCGGCGACTTTGGTAATCAGTGGAACCGCTATGACCAGTCAAACTTTTGGCGCGGTTTCGGCAATGTGGAATAAAGCGCAACCACCCGATTTGATGCAGATGCATGCTGGTCCGCTCGATGAGCAAGGAATCTATGATTGGGCACAGTCCCAATCAGGTATTGATGATGTGCAGATCATTCGCACCCTACCAATCCCGCCTGATGGTTTGTGGCTGGCGGGCACCTCACAATCGGACTCTGTGCTTGAACCGGCGTTGGTCACACCATCAGAAAAATTCGATTTTCTTCTCACTGAAACAGGTCAGCGGGTACAACCTGAGCCGGGGGAAGTGATATTGCCAGTACATTACAGTGCAGTGGGGACCGCCGATTTAGGTGATGAGATGCTCGTCGCAATCGCAGGAGAAGAAAAACGGCTGCGGGTGGCGGGGTTTGCCAGGGACATGCAAATGAATCCGTCAATGGTTACCTCCAAACGGCTAGTGGTGCACCCAGAAGACTTCGAGTATTTCGCCAACAAGGGGCTTGAGAGCGAATACCTCATTGAGTTTATGGTTGCTGATGATGCCAGCATCAGTACGATCCAAGACGCCTACACCCAGGCACAATTACCTGCCCAGGGTGTTGCTATCGACGCTGCAGTGTTGAAGCTTATGAATGCGCTCACCACGTTGATTACTGCAGTGCTTGCCTTGTGCATTGCATTGCTACTGGTTTGTATCGCGGTTTTGGCGTTGCGGTTTGCGTTTATCACGTCCATTGTCAATGACATACAGCACATTGGTACTCTCAAGGCAATTGGCGCACCAGGTAGGGCGATTAAACGCATGTACATCATGAAATATTTGGTGTTATCGGTTATTGGTACCCTCATTGGGGCGGTGGCGGCTGTTGGCTTGACCCGGCTGGCCATGAAACCCGTCTTATTGTACCTGGGTAAACCGTCGCAAAGCTTTACGACGGTTGCGCCGCCGATCGTGGCAGCGTTCGTGGTGCCACTCATCGTGGCTGCGTTTTGTTGGTTGCTCTTACGCCGACTCGATCATGTCAGCCCAACTGAAGTGTTAGCAGGAAGCGGAACTGAGCGCCGAACCTGGAGACGTCAGTTCCGTTTGGGCAACAGTAGAATGTTGCCAGCAAATATCTGGCTTGGTTTGACGGCAGCAACTGAAAAATCTCACGCATTACTCGTCGCGGTGATTGCCGTCGCTACGTTCCTGTTGGTTTTCCCCGTCTCTCTCCTAGCCACCTTCAACAACGCGAATTTCTCAACCTATTTGGGTATCGGTAAGTCTGATATCCGAATTGACGTCCGCGCTGGTAGTGGTGTGGATTTCTCGGAACTTTCCGCGGAAATACAAACTGATGAGGATATAGCGGAAAGCGTGTCGCTTGTGACCAACCGGCTTCAAGTTTTAGGGTCAGAAGGTTGGGAAAACATTGTGGTAGAGCGAGGCGATCATTCCGTATTTCCATTGAATTACACCAGTGGGGTTGCCCCGACTACTGAGACGGAAATAGCAGTCTCAGTCAACCAGGCGCAGGAACTAGAAGCGGTGGTGGGGCAAGAAATCCAGATAACCGATGGCACAGACAAACGCAACGTGCGGGTTAGCGGAATCTACCAAGACATTACAAACGGCGGGCGAACCGCTAAAGCCACCTTTGCCACCGATGCGCCCACACTATGGCAAGTGATGTATGTAACCGTGAAACCTGGCGTGGATATCGCTGCCAAAACACAAGCTTTAAGTGAGGAATTCCCCTTCGCCACGATCACCGATGTTGCTGACTACACCCGACAAACGCTTGGTGCGACTACCGGTCAAATCTCGATCATTGTGGCGCTGTCCGCAGGGGCGGCGCTCGGCTTAGTGTTTTTGATGACTGTATTGTTTCTGATCTTGGTATTCGCTCAAGAACGGGGCCAAATCAGTACCCTCTATATGATCGGAGCCAGTAGAAGAACCATCATTGGGCAGTACCTTGCGCGATTTTTCACGGTTGGAATTATAGGAATCGGAATAGGGGTGATCGTCGCAGCTTTCGGCGGAACTGCGTTGTTATCTTCCGCATTGGGACTTGTGGGCGCGCCAGGTGTGCAATTACTACCGAATCCTGTGATCAGCTATATACTCCTGCCCGCTCTGGTGCTCGGTGTGATGGTTGTTGCCACCCTGATTGCCGCAAAGAAAATCACTCCTGCATAGCGGCGACTTAAAACAAGAACGAAGGAAAAACGATGCTGCAAGCCAAAAATATAACAAAAACCTATGACAGTCAGGTTTTAGCGGGAATTGATGTAGATATACCGCAGGAACAATTCGTTGCGATCATGGGGCCAAGCGGCTCAGGTAAATCTACCCTGCTGCATATTCTCAGTGGGCTTGATTGTCCTACCGGAGGATCTGTGCAGCTAAAGGGCACGGAAATAACCGCTTTAACAGACCAACAGCGGGCACAATTTCGGTTACAAAATATAGGGTTTGTTTTTCAGCAGCCGCATTTTCTACCGTCGATAAGCGTGCGCGATAACATTATTTTGCCAGGATTCTTGGCTGCGAAACGGCAACGCCAGGAAGTAACACAGTTAGCAAATGGCCTGTTGGAGCGCATGGGTATTGGGGAATTGGGGGATCGGGCGATCTCGGAAGTATCTGGTGGTCAGTTGCAACGCGCCGGGATTTGTCGGGCACTTATAAATGAACCGGCAATTATTTTCGGTGACGAACCCACTGGTGCTCTTAATCACGCAACATCTGTCCAGATTTTGTCCTTGCTGCACGATATTCATGGTGCTGGAACAACGATCATATTGGTTACACACGATCCCCTGGTGGCTAGTCATGCGCAGCGGGTTTTGGTGCTTGCTGATGGTCAGATAGCAGAAGATGTGTGGTTGGGAACCTACGATCCGGCTTCCGAATCGATGCGGTTGGAAACAGTGATGGCAGTGATGGCCCGTCAGGGGGTGTGACGAGCGGGGGTGCGTACCACCCGCAAGCCTGTTGCTGGTGGTACGTATGTGATCTGAGAGGATAAAATTCCACAGAAAAATTGTGGACACATCAGCCATATGGTGGGTTATCCACAGGATGGTGATGCTAGAGCAAAAGTGCCGTGGATGTGGCGAAGACTTAAAGCATGACCACTCCAGTTATCCTTGTTGCCATCACTGATCCGGTTATCCATCCCGAGGCACTCAGCGTGGCTGCCGCAACCGGAATGGAGATAGTTGATACCACCGATCCGCGCGACATTATCCGATATGCCCCTAAAGCATCCGCACTGCTTGTCGACGCAACCACGGCCGCACACGCGGCGATGTACCGTACCAGTGGAAAACTATTTTTATTATTCGCCGAACCTGGCCCCATTGATTGGAAACTGGCTGTACATGTCGGTGCCATCAATGCCTTTATTATTCCTGCCGAATTGAAACAACTGCTAAGCGAACTAGGCAATCAATCCGCTGCCAGGCAACCGACAGACAGATATCCGATCATCGCTGTGACGGCATCAGTTGGTGGGGTTGGAGCCTCTACGTTGGCAGCCAGCGTTGCGCTTCAAAGCGCAACCGAGATCCCAACCGTGCTTATCGACACCGACCCACATTCCGCGGGGATTGATTTACTTCTTGGCTGTGAATTGCGCGCGGGAATCAGATGGGCGGATTTGCGATTGTCAGACACCACGGTTGACCCCGTTGACATCGTTACCGCCTTGCCACAAACAGACAATGGCCTCGCACTACTGACAACTGCGCGGGGTGGGTTAGTCAGCGGAATAACTGAGGAAAAAATACAGCTTGCAATACGGATTCTGAGCTCAAAATACCAAGTGATCCTAGATCTTCCGAGTCATGCACCGTTTTTCAATACCGTTGCCGATCACTGCGATTACGTGGAAATTATTAGTCCTGCGGAAGTTCGAGCAACTGCAAATGCGCAGCGCATAGTCGCTAAATTGCGAAGTAACAGGATTCCCTGCGGACTAAGCATCCGGCACAGAGGATGGTCGGGGCTATCTACCAAAGACATGGAAGCCATCGTCGGTATCAGCCCTACCGTAGAAATTCGGACAACCGCTGGCCTCGCGCGCCTTATTGAAACCGCTGGTTTAAGTCATATACAACAGCCAAAACCACTGCGGCTCGCGGCTACAGCCATAGCAGAAGCTGCGGCGAAATACTACGATGACCAACCAGCTCGGCAGGTGGCATAATGCCCGGCGCAACCACATTTGACCTTGAAGCAATCACCGAGAAAGTCCAGCATACGCTCGCTGCACAAACGGCGGTTGATCCCACGACAATCCCAGATCCGGAAGCAATAGCCCGCTTAGTTCGTGCTGAAGCAGGCGGGATTTTAAGCGACAGCGATGTATTGGCAGTCTTGAGGAAACTGCGTCACGACTCCGTTGGAATTGGTCAATTAGAACAAATCATGGCAATTCCGAATGTCACGGACATTCTTGTCAACGGCACTGGCACTGTATGGTACGACCGAGGCAACGGCCTGGAACAAGCAGCGGTTCGATTTAGTTCCGAACAGCAGGTACGCCAATTGGCAACCCGGTTAATAACTGCAGCGGGCAGTCGTATTGATGAGGCGCAATGCTTCGCAAACGGATTCTTGCTTCGACCGGACGGCACAACAATACGTGTTCACGCCATATTATCTCCACCTGTACAAGCGGGAACCTGCATTTCGTTGCGGGTGCTTCGGCAAGCTGATGCCCGATTGGAAACACTCATTGAAAAACACAGCATTAATGATTCAACAGCTATAAATCTTAAAGAATTGGTTGCGGCTAGGCGGTCCTTCATTGTTGTGGGCGGAACCGGCAGCGGGAAAACCACCATGCTGACTGCGCTATTAGGCGAGGTTGATCCGAAAGAACGAATCATCTGTATTGAGGACACCGCCGAATTACGACCGCAGCACCCACACGTCCTCAACCTTATTTCCCGTGGGGCTAATACCGAAGGCCACGGTGAAGTCACCATGGCTGACTTATTGCGACAGTCACTTCGGATGCGACCCGACCGCATCGTTGTTGGCGAAATCCGTGGTGTCGAAGTTATTGATCTGCTTGCTGCGCTCAATACCGGCCACGATGGCTGTGCTGGAACGATTCATGCAAATTCGATCACAGAAGTGCCTGCTCGCCTGGAAGCACTCGCTGCACAAGGCGGAATGCAACGTGACGCGCTCATGTCGCAGCTTGCCGCAGCATCGCCAGTGATCTTAGTAATGAAACGTTTAGCCGATGGACGACGGCGCCTAAACCAAATCGGGATATTAAAAAGTTTTCCCACCACTGTCGAAATCCTATGGAACATTTCAGATTCCTCCGCTCCACATATCGACTGGGGGCGGTGTCGATGAACCCGATAACAACGTGTTCTTTGCTCTTCGCTGTAGCCATCCTGATAGCGACACCGCCCCCACCAAAACACCGCATCGCTGCCACGGGCGTTTCGCCATGGCGTGAGACATTCAAGCGACTCTCAGAAGCGCCACCCGCAGGCATAGCGTTGGTAGTGGCTGTCGGTGTTTTTCTGACCAATCAGCTCATTTCAATCCCTGTTTCGCTCGTCATCGCATGTCTCATCGGTACCACCACCATGGTGGTGGTACTGCGTTCCATCACGGCGCAGCGGGTACTTCGTACCCAAAATGAACAGATAGTGCAGTTACTTGAAGCCGCAATAGCTGAGTTATCGGCAGGTGCAAGTGTTATTAACTCCTTGAAAACAGCAAGCGAACAGGTAGATGAGGCTCATATACACGCCGACATAGCAGTGGCACTCAGCCATGCCGCAATTGGTGGTGCTGGCAGTTGGTACCTCTGTACATCGAAAAACCGTCATCTTCAACAACTAGGTTGCATGTGGGACATAGCAGAACAACACGGCATTAGTATGACCAAGATTTTGCGTCATCTCCACGAGCAGATTAACCACAAGATGCGCCATGACGCCCGAATGCGGGCGAGTATCCAAGGTGCGACTGTAAGCGCGATCATTCTGGCGGCGCTGCCTCTGTTGGGCATCGGCATGGGTTATGCACTAGGTGTCGACGCTCCCGGTTTCTTATTCGGCGGCGGGGTGGGTGGAGCCATCCTCATTCTGGGAATGGGTTGCGAATGCGCTGGGGTGCTGTGGTCACGCCGCATTATCGAAAGGGCAACAACATGATAATCATTGCTGCTTTACTGGCAGGCTGCGCGATAATGCTAGCTGGTCCGAACCCAGCGCTGCGCATATCCACCACGACCGAAAAACCAATCGGCACAAAGATACGCGATGGGCCGCTTCAATCCACGCTTTATCGGCTATATAACAAACTGCATAGACGTACACCTAAAACAGATACGGATCCGGTCGCGGCCGCCGCCGACTTGGAATTATATGCCGCTTGTGTCGAAGCTGGGTTGAGCCCAGCTCATGCAGCGGCTGCGGTAGCAACCGCGAGTAATTCCCCAAGCTGGCACCGGACAGCGAGTCTTTTGGAACTTGGAATATCAGCTGAAAAAGCGTGGGCGGAACTCTATTCCGATTCCCATTACGCACATGTTGCGACGCTGGCTGCCAACTCGCAACGATCCGGGGCGGCGCTCGCGCAAGGGTACCGCGATGGTGCGGAAAAGCTGCGTCAAGATGCCAATGACCATGCCACTGCGCGCGCTGAACGTGCAGGCGTTCTCATAGCATTGCCGCTTACCCTCTGCTATCTACCCGCGTTCTTCCTTCTCGGGCTGGCACCAGTTGTGTTGGAACTCGGACTAAAAATCATCACTACATAAATCTCACCAGAGAAAGGAATTCATCATGGAAAAAATTTTTTCAACTATCATTCATGCCTGGACCACTTGGCACGTACCGGACCTACTTGCCGACGACGAAGGCTCTACAACCATCGAATACGCGATGGGCGCACTCGCTGCAGCCGCGCTTGCCGGAGCACTGTACTTGGTTGTCACATCAGGTTCCGTTTCCGATGCGTTGGAGTCCATCATCACCAACGCGCTAAGCAAGTCGCCGGCATAAACATGAGAAACGTCGGTGTCATTTTTACCGAGGATGAGGGCTCTACCACGGTGGAAACTGCCATCGCTTTAAGTGCCCTCATCGTGGTTTTCTCATTGATGGTGGCAGGAATAATGACATTAGCGGCATACCTTTCCGCTATTGACATCGCTGGTGCAGCGGCACGTGCCTACGCGATTGGCACCGACTACCAACCGCCACGAGGAACCATAACAGTCACGGAACATGCTGGTCTTGCTACGGCCAGCGCTGCCGTTCCCGCCCCGTTGGGAACCATGACAGCCCAGGCTATCTTCCCAATGGAGCAGTAACTATGCGGCACACTATGATCCACGATGAAGCTGGAAGCGCGACAGTAACCACCGCTGGCCTGATCGCAGCCTTGTCCGCCGTACTTTTAGTTATCGCTTCATTAATTAACACCACAATTGCCAGCCATCGTGCCCAAGTCGCGGCTGATTTGGCGGCAGTTGCAGGCGCCTGGGCGGTGTATTCCGGTGAACACCCCTGCAGAAAAGCTGACTATATCGCGCAGTTAAACCAAGCAACCATCTACAAATGCTCAGTGTTTGGTAGCGACGTTACTGTTATCGTGGTTGAGAATTCCGCTACCGCCACCGCACGAGCTGGTCCGCGTTAACCTGCATCAAGCATCGTGCATAATGCCCCTAAAAGCTTGATCGCACCTGCTTTATCCAGCGGAGAATTCCCATTTCCACATTTAGGCGACTGGACGCACGATGGGCAGCCAGAATCGCACACACATGAGCGAACTGCATCATACGTTGCGGCAATCCACTCACCAAACCGCATGAAACCACATTCGGCAAAACCTGCACCACCAGGATGTCCGTCATAAACGAATACTGTGGGTAGCCCCGTATCCACATGAAGCGGAGTTGATACGCCACCAATATCCCACCGGTCGCAGGTGGCTAAAAGCGGCAGCAGTCCAATCGCGGCATGTTCCGCAGCATGCAACGTGCCAGGAATGTCGTCAATTTTTAACCCATCCAACACCGCAGGATCGATGGTGTACGCGACGGCCTTGGTCACCAAAGTCTGGGGTGGTAATTCCAGCGGTACGGTGGCTATGACATCGCCACTAAAACTTTTCATCATGTATCCGACCACATGGTTGGTTACTTCGACATCGAGATGTGACACCCACAAACCAGTGGCTGGGTTGTGGACATGTTCTGGTTCACGAACGATACGGATATCGGTGGTGGAACGGGCGTGGGTGTAGTAATCGGGAATCTCTGGGTGTACGAGGGCGATCATGCTATCCAAGTCAAGCGAATCCACAACGAAGCTTTCGCCTTGATGCAGATAAACCGCGCCGGGATGTACCTGAGAGCTGGCCTGTGCTTGGTCAATCGTGCCAAGTATCCTGCCATCGTCACTATCCACGATAGTTACATGATTGCCAGAACCGCGTAAGGATACCAACGCATGTGGGTCGGTTGCACCTGGGGGCAACGTGGCAAACCAACCGTTATTGCGTTGGCGAAGTACTCCTTGTTGGGCTAGGGACGCCGCCACTTGCTCTGCTTGCAGCTCGGAGATTTCGGTATCAGTGAGTGGTGCTTCCAAGGCTGCGCAGTAGAGGTGACCTGCCAAGATGTAGGGATTGGCGGGATTGAACACTGCTGATTCTACAGGTTGATCCAAAAGCGCCTCTGGGTGGTGGATGAGGTACGTGTCGAGTGGGTCATCTCGGGCGATCAGCACGATGATGGAGCTTTGGCCTCGTCGGCCAGCCCGCCCTGCTTGTTGCCAGAAGCTGGCTATGGTTCCTGGAAATCCAGCGGTGATAACTGCATCTAGGCCACCAACATCGATTCCTAGTTCGAGTGCATTGGTAGTGGCCACACCGAGCAGAGTCCCGTCGTCAAGTCGTTGCTCAAGAGCGCGGCGATCCTCGGCTAGGTAGCCTGCGCGATAGGATGCGATCCGGTTGCTGAGGTCGAACCGGCCGTGGCTATTAAGTTCCTCTTGTGTTTTAAGCGCCACTAGTTCCGCTTGTGCCCGCGACCGTACAAAGGTGAGGGTGCGTGCTCCTTCTGTCACCAAAGTTGCCATCATTCCTGCTGCTTCAGTGGGTGCGGGTCGACGCACTGGGGCGCCACGTTCACCCGTGGCACCCTCAAGGAAGCCAGGTTCCCACAATGCGATTGTGCGTGCCCCAACGGGGGCGGTATCAGTTGTTATTGCCGTAACGGGGGCACCGATGAGTCTGCTCGCATGCTCAGCTGGGGTGGCGGTGGTGGCGGAAGCGAGTATCACCGTCGGATTGCTGCCGTATGTGCGAGCGATCCTTAGTAGCCTACGCAAAACCAACGAGACATGTGCACCGAATACGCCACGGTAGCTGTGGCATTCGTCAATCACGATGAACCGCAGGCTGCGCAGTAACCGACCCCATTTGTGGTGGTTGCTCAGGATTGCGCTATGCAGCATGTCCGGGTTGGTGAAAATGAAGCGTGAGGTGTCGCGGATAGCGGTGCGGGCTTCTACTAAAGTATCGCCGTCATAAGGTGCGGGATGGACGGAATTAAGTTCACTAATCCCACGTATTAGTACAGTTGCGTTGGATAATTGGTCCGAGCCTAATGCTTTTGTGGGGGTGATGTACAACGCAGATGCTGTTGGATTGGTGGCAAGAGTACTCAATATTGGTAGGTAGTAGCTCAGTGATTTTCCGGATGAGGTGCCAGTTGCGATAACAGTGTGGTTGCCGTGATAGGCGCTGTCTGCGGCTGCGGCTTGGTGGGAGTACGGTGCAGTGATGCCCGAGTGGAGTAGTTTTTCTTTAACGCTGGGGTGAATCCAGTGGGGCCAAGGTGCGTATTCAGCTTGTGTGGCGGGTATGGTGCGTAGGTGGGTGCAGGCGGAGTTGGGGAAGCGATTACGCAGGGCGTCGATGAGCTCTGCGCCGAGGTGGTACCCTACTTTGGGGCTAGGCTGGGGCATGGCTGCTCCTTTAATTTATCGCCGGTGACCTGCAGGTTGTGCCGTTTTGTTTGGCTAGCCCTCCCGTTTTGTTGCCAAACGTGGAACACTTGGATGAAGGTCGCCACACTAGGTACCCAATCCTAGAGGCATTTTAGCAACGTGATTTTTTGCCACCTTAATGGATAACCAAAATTGTGCCATTGAGGTTCAGCGGAAGCTTGACCGCTGCGTTAAGTGTGCGTGATACGTGATCGACCTTGTTTTAATCCCTCGGGCCACGCACCGAAAAATAGCAACACATGAAGGAAAATACTATGGCTAAGGGCACTGTAAAGTGGTTCAACGCTGAAAAGGGCTTCGGCTTCATCGCACCAGAGGACGGTTCGGCCGACGTGTTCGTCCACTACTCGGAGATTCAGGGCAACGGTTTCCGGTCGTTGGAGGAAAACCAATTGGTTGAATTTGAGGTCGGCGATGGCGCAAAAGGCCCACAGGCGCTTGGTGTCCGGGCACTGTAACCGAGACGATTGATGCGTGATCGGTTGCACCGTCGCGCTTAGGTATCCCCAACTATTCCGTGTAGTTTGCATGGTTTATGTTTGGGATATTTTTATGTGGGTTGCAGGGGTTAAACGACGTCGATATGCCGATACCGTGGCTAAATGGCGGAAATATTTTTGTTCTGTGCTGCCAAAATATTTCTCCGGGAAAACGCCGAGGGGTATCTGGTTGGACAAAGTTGCGCAATAGCCCCGTATTATAAGGAAACGTCTGTATTTTCTGCTGAACCTTATCTAGTGTTTGGTGGAAGATCTAGTGGTGTTTGCCCGGTGTGAGTGTGTATGCATATTGGGTGGGTACTCGCGATGTGATTTATTTGTGCGTTAACCGAATTGAGGTTCATTCGTTTCATGGCTGAAGGTAGCGGCATTAAGCGTCTCGTGATCGTCGAGTCTGCGACAAAAGCGAAAAAAATTGCCCCTTACTTGGGCGGGGATTATATTGTCGAGGCTTCGGTGGGACATATTCGTGACCTGCCACGGGGCGCGGCGGATGTACCACCCAAGTTTAAGAAGGAACCATGGGCACGGTTGGGGGTTAACGTTGATGATGATTTCGCACCACTATATGTGGTGAGCCCGGACAAGAAGAAGAAAGTTTCTGATCTCAAGTCCAAGCTCAAGCAGGTTGATGAATTACTGCTAGCAACCGACCCCGATCGGGAGGGGGAAGCTATTGCGTGGCATCTGCTGGAAACCTTGAAGCCTAAGGTTCCGGTGCGTCGTATGGTGTTTAATGAGATTACCAAACCTGCGATTCTTGCTGCTGCTGAAAATACCCGTGATTTGGACGAGAACCTGGTTGATGCGCAGGAAACTCGGCGTATTTTGGACCGTCTGTATGGTTATGAAGTGTCACCAGTGTTGTGGAAAAAGGTGATGCCACGGCTTTCGGCGGGCCGGGTGCAATCGGTTGCCACTCGGGTGATTGTTGAGCGGGAACGCGAGCGCATGGCGTTCGTTTCTGCCGAGTATTGGGATTTAAAGGCCCTGTTTGATACGGGTCAGCCCGCAACTGATGGTAACCCGAGAGAGTTTGACGGCCGGTTGACGGCGGTTGATGGTAAACGGGTGGCATTGGGTCGTGATTTCAATGACAAGGGAGAGCTTATTGGCGACGTTGTTGTCGTCGATAAGCAGCGTGCTGAGCACTTGGTGCAGGCACTCGATGGGGTGGACTTTTCCGTCCTATCAGTGGAGGAAAAACCTTATACTCGTAGACCTTATGCGCCGTTTATGACTTCGACTTTGCAGCAAGAGGCGGGCCGGAAGCTGCATTACACTTCTGAACGTACGATGCGGATTGCGCAGCGACTGTACGAAAACGGACATATTACATATATGCGTACCGACAGCACCACGTTGTCGGAGCAGGGGTTAACGGCAGCTCGGGAACAAGCAATCGCGTTGTATGGTGACAGTTATGTTGCAGCTGGTCCGCGCCGCTACGACCGGAAGGTGAAAAACTCCCAGGAAGCGCACGAAGCGATTCGCCCTGCGGGTGAACGGTTTGCTACCCCAGGTGAATTGCACGCGGTATTGGATGCGGAAGAATACAAGCTGTATGAGTTGATTTGGCAGCGGACCGTGGCCTCCCAGATGGCGGATGCCAAGGGCACGTCGATGAAAGTCACCATCGGGGGCCGGGCTACTGATGGCACTGAGGTTGAGTTCTCTTCGACGGGTCGGACCATTACGTTCCAGGGTTTCTTGCGCGCCTACGTGGAAACCACCAAGCAGGCGGACGGCCGGGATGTTGCCGATAATGCGGAGCGGCACTTGCCGCAGCTATCCCAGGGCGATCAGTTGGGTGTGAATAAGTTGGAGGCCGAGGGGCATTCCACTAACCCGCCTGCCCGCTATACCGAAGCGTCGCTGGTGAAAAAGATGGAGGATCTTGGCATTGGCCGTCCGTCCACCTATGCGAGCATCATTAAGACGATTCAGGATCGCGGTTATGTGTATTCGCGCGGTAATGCGTTGGTGCCGAGCTGGGTAGCCTTTGCTGTTGTGGGGTTGATGGAGAAGTCGTTTGCGGCGCTGGTAGATTACGATTTCACGTCTTCCATGGAAGATGAACTGGATGATATTGCCGCCGGAAACGAGGTGGGTGCCAATTGGCTCAAGGGGTTCTACTTCGGCGATGCGGATGCCTCCGATGCCACTGCCGAAACCATCGCGCGGCAAGGCGGGCTTAAAGCACTGGTCGGCGATAATTTAGAGCAGATCGACGCCCGGGTTGTAAACTCCCTTCCGCTTTTCGACGACGCCGAGGGCCGTCCGATCTACGTGCGGGTGGGCCGGTACGGGCCGTATTTGGAGCGGCAAATCGGAATCAAGGACGGGGAGCCGGAGTTCCAGCGGGCTAATCTTTCGGATACCACCACGCCTGATGAATTGACCCTGGAATATGCGGAGAAGCTTTTTGCCACACCGCAATCTGGCCGTGAATTGGGGCTCAATCCGGCGAATGGCCGCATGATCGTTGCCAAAGAAGGGCGATTTGGTCCATATGTCACAGAAATCATGGGTGAGGACGAGAAAGAAAAGGTCGCAATAAAGGCGGAAGAAATCGTCGCCGAGGAGCGTGCCGCTGAGGACGAACAGCGGAAAGCAGAAGGGAAGCGCCCTAAAAATTGGGAAACCAAAACTGCCATTGCGGCGAAGGAAAAGCGCATCAATCAGATCATTGAGGAAACGCTTAAACCTGCAACTGCGTCGCTGTTTTCTTCCATGGAACCATCGACCGTGACGTTGGAAGAGGCGTTGCAATTGATTTCCTTGCCACGTGAAGTGGGAGTTGACCCCAGTGATAATGAGGTTATTACCGCGCAAAATGGCCGATACGGTCCTTACTTAAAGAAGGGTTCTGATTCTCGGTCGCTTTCCAGCGAGGAACAGATTTTCACCATTACTCTCGACGAGGCACGCCGCATCTACGCTGAGCCGAAACGCCGGGGACGGGGTGCCACCAGCCAGCAGGCTATCAAGGAATTGGGTGATAACGATGTTTCGGGCAAACCCATGAGTGTGAGGGACGGCCGGTTCGGCCCCTATGTCACTGATGGTGAAACCAATGCGTCGCTGCGGCGTGGCGATGACCCGCTGACACTTACCGACGCTCGGGCGAATGAACTGTTGTCTGAACGGCGTGCAAAGGAAGCTGCTGAAGGCGGCACAAAAAAAGCTGCGAAGAAGTCCACGAAGAAAACTACGAAAAAGACCACGAAAAAGACCACGAAAAAGGCGGCGAAGAAACCCGCTAAAACTACCAAGCGGGTAGTCAAAGCAGGAAGCCGAAAGAAATAGTGAAAAGGCCGGGGATGAAACCACCCGGCCTTTTTCTAACTCCACGGAAAAACTATAGTTTCATTTCCCCGATCATTGCACCGGTTGGTTTTTCGCTGCCAGCCAGTGGTTCTTCAGTGAGGATTACTTTGGAAGTTGCCTCAGCAAAGGGCATCCATACATCGGTATGATCTTCCGGTCCGATTACCCCAGCGGAGATGATTTTTCCAGAGTCGGTGACGCTCCACACCTGGACGCCCATTCCTTCCTTGACTGTTGGGGCTCCTTGCACCATCGCGCCTGCTTTATCCATGGCATCAGAGGAAACAACGTGCAATTGCACACCGCTGACATCCATATTGGCGCTTTGTACGTCGTCAGCATCCATGATTTCATGCATGGCATCAACACCAGACAAAGCTTGTGTCGTGATAGTGCTGGTTGGGGCGTCGAAAAGCTGCGGTAACGTGATTCCCGCAGCGGCGATTACGACTACCGCCGCCGCAATGGAAGTTATCGCCACCATTCGACGGGAGCGATACCGTTGGATTGGGATAACTTCGGCGACAGGGGTTTGCTGTTCGACGTTATCGATTGCGGCGAAAATGTCTGCTTTCAGCCCAACTGAAGGGGGAAGTGGAACCGCTGACAGTGCTAGAGCATCGGCTAGATCGCGGCGCTCTTCTTCGGTTAATTCGGTATCGTCGAAGTCGGTGAGCCAGTCATCGTTATGGTTGGTCATCGTCCCTCCTTTCCTTGAGTCACATGCAGTGCGGCTTTGAGTTTCTTTAACCCATCACGCACCCGAGTTTTGGCGGTTCCGAGTGGTATACCGAGGTGTTCGGCGAGTTGTTGTTGACTGAGCCCGCCGAAATACGTGAGCATGATTGCGCTGCGGTGGGGTTCACCGATGTCGTCGACTGCGGCGCGTAGATGCTCACCTTCAATTGCACCTAGCGCATCACTTTCGACATCAACATATCGAGTGACATTTTCCAACGCGGCGTCACGCTCATCGCGAGCCAAAGCCGCAGTGCGAGAGCGGAGTTTATCAATGGCCCGCGACCGAGCGAGCCGAAGAATCCAACCGAGCGCACTGCCTTTGTCCGGGGAGAATGCGTGGGCATTACGCCATATTTCGATGAATACTTCTTGGGTGACTTCTTCGGCTACAGCCCGGTTATGCAGTATCTGCATGCAGATACCAATAACGCGGGCTGCGGTGCGATCGTAGAGGGTGCCGAAGGCTTGTTTATCGCCTTGGGCGATATTTACAAGCAATTCTTCGCTGGATATTTCCATGATCCTTTAGGATACCGGGTAATACTCAAAGGAGAAAAGACTGAACTATCCAGCGCATTACGACGGCTGACGATGCCGATGTCGTTTTTCCTAACGGCTACTTTTCCATCTTGTCTTTCTCCATGGCATCCTTCTCCATCTTGTCGTCATGGCTCATGGCGTCTTTTTCCATCTTGTCGCTCTTGTCCATGGCGTCCTTTTCCATGGCGTCTTTTTCCATCTTGTCGCTCTTGTCCATGGCGTCTTTCTCCATGGCATCCTTTTCCATCTTGTCGCTTTGCATCATGGCGGATTCGGAAGCTGGAGCGGAGGAACCGGAATCGTTGCAAGCGACCAGACCGGTTGCTGCTACGCCGAGTGCGAAGATGGAAGCGATGAACTTACGATTGGTCATGAGAGTACTCCTTGTATGGAATCTGAAAACTGTCTGTTTGCTTGAGATGTCGGTCTGGAAAACCTATCTGTGATGTGCCATTCGGTGGCACTCACAAATTGTTTCGGAGCGGGGTGGCACACTGGATTGGATTTTTAGAAAAAATTTTTAAAAACTTTTGTTTTCGCAGCTAGGTAGTGATTTGGTGGGAAAATTGAAAATTTTTCCAATCCGTTTTTTCGCCAGCGTCGTAACCCTTTATGAGCCGCTTGTGAAGCGGGATGATTCATGAAAGGAACGCCATGTTTTCAATGATTCTCATAGGTTTGATCGGCGGCATATTAACAAGTTTGTCGCCATGTATTATCCCGGTGCTGCCGCTTATCTTAGCAGTTAGTGCTGGTGATAAACGTCGCCCTTATCTCGTGGTAGCTGGGTTGGCGCTTAGCTTTGCCATAATTACGTTGATCGGTTCTGTGGTACTTAATGCGCTGGGGTTGCCACAAGATACAGTTCGGTGGGTTGGCATCGGGCTTTTGGTACTTGTGGGGTTGGGAATGATCATCCCGGCGATTGGGCGGATCCTTCAAGCACCGTTTGATCGGTTACCTAAAGCCAATTTCTTGCAGTCTAAAGTTCAGGGTCGAGGTGGTTTTGCTGTGGGCCTTGCCCTCGGTGCCGTGTATGTTCCGTGTGCTGGTCCAGTCTTGGCTGCCATTACCGTTGCTGCCGCAACCGGTGAGATCGACGCAACGATCATCGCGTTGACCATTTCCTTTGCAGTTGGTGCTGCGATCCCTCTTCTCGGCTTCGCACTTGGTGGTAACCAGATTGGACAGCGGGTGGATTGGTTCCAGAAGCGCGGCAATGCTTTTCGACGCGGAGCGGGTGCGGTTGTTATCGCGCTAGCAGTGGCACTCGCGTACGACGCACCAGCTGCCATTCAACGGGCATTGCCAGACTGGACAGGTGCAGCACAGCAGGCGCTGGGCGAAAAAATTCAAGCGGGTGGCGCTACTGCTGGCGGTAGCCTGGAAGCGTGCCGGACGTTAGGTGCCTCTGAAGCGCACGATTGCGGCGATCTGCCTAAGTTCGAAGGGTTAGGTGAGTGGATAAACACGGATAAGCCAGTTGATCCGCACACTTCCGGCAAAGTATCGCTTGTAGATTTCTGGGCGTATGCATGCATCAACTGCCAGCGCGCAAATGAGCACATCACCAAGTTGTACGATCACTATAAAGATTACGGTTTTGAAGTTATCGGTGTTCACGCTCCGGAATATGCCTTTGAACGCGAGTTGGCTAACGTCAAGGATGCTGTTGTAACACAAAAGATCAATTACCCAGTTGTACAAGACAATGATTTTGTTACCTGGAAGAACTTCAATAACCGCTATTGGCCAGCACGTTACCTAGCTGACCACACCGGTAAGCTGCGTCAAATTCATGAAGGCGAAGGCGATTATGCCGAAACCGAAATGGTTATCCGCCAGCTGCTTCAAGACCGCGACCCAAGCATCTCCCTGCCAGATCCGATTGAAAAAGGTGTGGAAGCTGAAACTCGCGAGCCACGTTCCCCAGAAACTTACCTCGGTGCTGAGCGTTCTAAGTATCAGTGGAATGCTGTCCGTGGCGAGCGGCTTGGTGAACACGACTTCGGTACTGGTGAGACCCCTGAACTTGGATTCTACTCCCTGGCCGGAAAGTGGAAAGTTGCGGAAACCTCGATTACTCCTCAGTCTCAGGATGCACATATTGAATTGAATTACCAGGCTAAATGGGTGCAATTGGTTCTTAGTGGCAAGGGCAAAGTCACTGTGAAGCGGGAATCCGGTGAAACCGAAGAATTCGATATCACCGAAGACGGTTCCGTTGACATTGTCCGTAAAGACAAGAATGAACCAGAATTGATTACCGTGATCCCATCTGAAGGGCTGGAACTCTACTCGTTCACATTCGGATAAAAGTGTGCGATCTTGCCCACAGATCCATTTTCAATCGGGCATATTCAGAAAAAATCGGGCATACTTGGCGGTAGTGGCTGTCGTGAAAAACAACCGTCGAAAAGCAAAAGATTCGGGAAGGTGTGCTGGGATATGAAAGAGATCGTGGGCAATAAGGTCGTGCTCATTGGGGCAGGCGATGTTGGAGTGGCTTACGCATACGCGCTGGTGAACCAAGGAACTTGCGACCATCTGGCCATAATCGACATTGATGAGAAAAAGCTTGAAGGCAACGTCATGGATCTTAACCACGGCGTTGTGTGGGCATCATCGCGCACTCGGGTTACGAAAGGAACCTACGCCGACTGCGAAGACGCTGCAATGGTCGTCATCTGCGCCGGCGCTGCACAAAAACCTGGCGAAACCCGACTGCAACTCGTGGATAAAAACATGAAAATCATGAAATCCATCGTCGATGAGGTCATGGCCAGCGGATTCGACGGAATTTTCCTTGTCGCATCCAACCCGGTCGACATCCTCAGCTACGCCGTATGGCGCTACTCCGGCCTAGACTGGCACCGGGTGATCGGATCCGGAACCGTCCTAGATTCGGCCAGGTTCCGCTACATGCTGGGCGAACGCTACGAAGTCGCTCCTACCTCCGTCCACGCATACATCATCGGCGAACACGGCGACACCGAACTCCCAGTTCTGTCGTCTGCAACAATAGCTGGCGTTTCCATGCGTAAACAATTGGAAAAGAACCCTGGCCTGGAATCCGAACTTGAGCGAGTTTTTGAGGAAACTCGGGACGCGGCATACACGATCATCGACGCCAAAGGCTCGACGTCCTACGGCATTGGTATGGGCTTGGCGCGCATCACCCGCGCCGTCTTGCACAACCAAGACGTAGCGTTACCAGTATCGGCACTGCTCAACGGTGAATATGGTGAGGAAAACATCTACATTGGTACCCCTGCCATCATCAATCGGCGAGGCATTCGCCGGGTCGTCGAGTTGGAAATCTCCGATCATGAGATGGAACGTTTCCAACATTCCGCCAATACTCTCAGGAAAATTCAGGAAGAATTCTTTCCTGCCTAACGGCTAAGCGGATTCCTTAATTAGCATCAACCCGGCACCGTGGCACTGTCACCGACAGGATCGCGGTGCCGGTTTCTTATGCGCTACCGCCTAGCTTAGGACTTGGCAGATAGCTGACAGGCAGTCACCTCCCGTTTGGTCAAGTCGGAGATTCCCGAAATAACGCAGATAATGCGGTAAAACACCAGGGGAAACGCTTCTACTTGAGGAAATCTCCGACTTCAGCCGGTGTATCCCAATGGGTTGGATCGAAAATCTGTAGACGGCCGATAATGGTAGATACGCGATTGTGCCGGTGACGGCATTAAGTATCACACTGACAGTTTCAAACGAACGGAACAGGTGTAGCAGCGGGCGGCGGAAGCGTCGAAAAGCTCAAGCCAGCCACCCTTACAACACCCGAAAGGCTTGAAGGACTGGGATCAATAAAACCCACGAAGCGTCTGGCAATTAGATTTGGGCGTATCCTCGTAAGTCAAGGGCTTAAAACCAAGTGCCGCAGGACGTCATGAAAAAAGGGGAGAGGCTTAAATGCACATCGTCGCCCATCGAGGTTTCAGCGGGCGCTACCCGGAGATGTCGCCCATCGCCTATGAAAAGGCCCTTCAACTGCCGATACATGGGGTGGAATGCGATGTGCGGCTGACAAAAGACGGCCATGTTGTCTGCACCCACGATCGGACAATGCTGCGAGTAGCAGGGGTAAGGGCGGTGGTGTCCACCTCCACATTGGCTCAGCTTAAGCGACTAAATATTGGTGATGATTCCGTAACCGGCGCAGCTAGCCTCCAACGGATTCTGACGTTGGACGAACTGCTCGACATGGTGTTCGCCACCGACGACAAACACATTTATATCGAAGCCAAGCACCCCACCCGCATGGGGCGCATGCTGGAAGAACAGCTTGCGCTATGCCTGAAATATCACGGTCTAGCCCAGAGTGACCGGGTTCATTTTATTTCGTTCTCCCACGCAGCAGTTCGCCGCATGAATGCCCTAGTTCCCGCCATTGAAACCTTTTACCTGCGGCGGGAATGGGAAGCAAAGGTCAACCCGGCTGACCTGCATTTTTCCCACCCGAATAATTTCGGCATTTCCCTCAAGCGGGCGAAACTCGACACCTGGATTCTGGACCGCGATGCCCAAGTATATGCACCCTACATGTGGACAGTAAATGACCCCGACGACATGCTGTGGGCAGATAGCCACGACGTTGGGGTGATGGCGACAGACTATCCAGACATTGCAGTAAAAGTTCTGGGGCGGGCTGGGTGAGTGACGAAACCGTCAGGTAAGTTGTAACTCATGGCTAAAAAGAACCGGAAAGAAAAAGAACAACTCCCAGCGGGGATGAGCCGTCGTCAAGCGAAACTCGCAGCCCGCGCCGCCGAACGTGCCGCCAATGAGCGCGACCCACGACCATTTGGCGACGTGAAATCCGAAGCAGACTTGATCGCTTTACAAGAGTTTGTGCCTTCAGCAACCGCGAAAATCGACGTCACAGGCGTCGACCGCGACGTGTACCTATGCACGGTGCTGCCGGGCGGAACCGCCGCCATCGTGCGGGAAGAATCCGAAGGCGGGGATGCTTTCGTCGCACTGCAAATCGGCTCCCGTTCGCACAACCCACACCGTGACCTAGCTTTCGCGCTGCGGTGGTTACAAGACGCCGCGCCGGGGCAGCAGCTAGTTAGCGTCGCGGCCGACGGTACCGAACCCGCACTCGCCGAGCTTTTCGACGTTTCCCAACCGCTCGAAATACAACGATTCGATGACTTTAACTGGTGGCTGCCGGAAGGTACAGAACTCAGCCCGGAGCATGCACAGGCAATCAAAGTCGCCAACGACAACGTTATGCCATCGCACCGCATCGATGCTGACATCAAAGGCGCCGTATGGTGGATCGACGCTGGCGACAAGGCGTACATCCGGTGGGTGCGGCCGGAAGACGAAGACAAGGTACTTCGTGCTTTAGCCCGGATTGCGGCGAAAGGTGAATTGAAACTGGGCGAAGAAACCAAATTCGCCGGTGTTTTCCGCACCCATGGGGTTGCGGTACCGGTGTGGGATCTTGACCCAACCCGGTCACACACCACCTACAAGGATGAATTGCTGGCATTGGATAAAAAGATCGTCACGGAATTAGACAACGATGCTCAGCTCACGCCGGAAGAACGGCGGCAATTGCAGAACATTCAGTCGCGCCAGGTGACCATTCGCTAGGGGCAATCAATCCGGGTGCTAGCCCACCCGAATCTGGCCAAAAAGGCAGGTACGGGTGGGCTTTTATGTATTTCACTTGCGTCAAAATTAACCCCGGAGGATAAACATGGCTATTGATTCGCTTTTCTTTCCGACGTTCCATGCTGATATTTCATTGTTTGATACAGGGGTTTCTCGATTCGAGAATGATCCGTATTTTTACACTGCGCGTATGGAGTGGGCTGGGGTTGAGTATGTCCTGGTGATGGAGGAGGTTGCGGAGTTGTGGTGGTTGTCGCCGCAGCTTAGGTGGCGGCTTGCGGGTAATCAGGTGCTTGATGTGGCGCTGCGGTGGGAGACAATCGGGGGAGGCAGAGACTTTGGGGTGAGAGATGATGAGACTTTTTCGTGGATTGATGGGTTTGTTCGTGGATTGATGGGTTTGATGTTGTTGAACCTGTCCAGTTTGTTTCGCAGTGGAATGAGAGATTTTGTGGGGATTTTGAACTGCCTCGGGTTTTGTTCCTAGGCATTTGCCTTGTTTTCTATTATTTCTTGTTGGTGGTTGGTGTTCCAATATTCCGTTTCGACTTCGACTGGTGTGCGGTAGCCTAGGTTTTCTTCGAGTCTGGTTTCATTCCACCAAGTACCCCATTGGAACGTGGCGATTTCAACTTCTACAGCATCAACCCATCTGTGGGGATTGATGAGTTCATTCTTATAAGGAGCCGTTGACATTTTCCGCGAGGGCATTGTCATAAGAATCCTTTTGCTGTGCCGGTTGATGCGGTAATCCCTGATTCTCTCAGCCGCTGATTGTAAACAATACTGACGTACTGTGTGCCATGGCCTGTATGGTGAATCAGCCCGGTAGTTTCCTTCGGTAAAGCAATAGCCTGGTTAAGAGCCTGCAGCGGCAATGCCTCACGTACGCAGTGAATCTGATAAAGCCCAGCCGACAATCGTGCGGGAGAATACATCGGTGACGAAAGCGGCGTACACAAACCCTTTCCTGGTTAGTACATAGGTAATGTCAGCAACCCATAACCGGTTAGGGCAACTGGCTGTGAAGTTACGGTTAACCATGTCTGGTCGGGTATCTGCTTGTGTGCCTTTACGGGTGGTGATCGGGGTTTTACCTTTGCTTGTACCGCACACACCCGCCAAACGCATCACACGTGCTGTTTGTTCACGGCCAATAGTCACCCCAGCACGACGGTAGAGCATGCCCCATTGTGCAGACACCGTAGACTTCAGTAATTTTCCTTGTGGATACGTCGGATCAGCTCTATCAATGTTTCTGTCACGAATGTACGCGTACACTTGGACCTTAAAGCCTTTGACTGGCGGTAACCACGAGAGGTAATAAACCCACCGACACGATGGTTATTCAACGTCTGGCAGATGAACTCGACGTCAGAAACGATCACGGTAGTGGTCGATAAACCTGATCATTTCCTAAGGTTTCGGGTCGAGTCTAGATGCGAAAAAAGCCGACGTAGCCTTTGAACTGCTCATTAATATCCCGTAGTTCCTGATTGTCACGACGCAACCGCGCATTTTCGGCGATCACATCAGCTTCATCACGGTGAATGATTTCCGCGCCATCCACGCCTAGCCTTTCTACACCCACTGGGCGTGCCGTATGCCACGACACACCAAGCCTTTGGCGCCACACATTCACACGCCGCCCGCAACGAGCAGATCTTCAGCCAGAATCCGGTCCTCAACAAGACGGACCACACGATCCTTAAGCATCCTGATCACATTTCCTTGGCATACTCCAGATTTTCCCATCTACTCAAACGGAACAAAACCCGGGACACTTCAATACCGACTACCCGGAACCCCAGTACCAACTACGCGGACACTCGGTACCAACTATCCCTAATCGACACCTGGGACACTTCACCTTCCCGGTCACCGTGCTCATAGCCTAAGTGTGCATCCATTTCAGCGTTTAAGCCGCGGGCAATCGATGCCTGCAACATTCCCCTGACGAGGACACTTCATCCGCGCCCAAAACCACCCCCACAAAATTCACCTACAAACCACCCCAAACACGCGACAAAAACACAGAAACACCCCCGGAAGGGTGTGTAGGCCAGCAAAATGGGATACAAAAGTCTACTGCAAATGTAGCAAAACTTATGTACGATGGCCGTATCGCCCATTTTTTGTCAGTGATTAAAGACGTTTGACTCGGTTGTTAAGGATAAAAATGAACGAATTTGACCAGGTGAACCTTGCTGGAGTTTATGAGGGGAAAACGCTAATGAACGAGGTGGAAATTAAGGTGATTCCGTGGGATGTAGGGCATCATCAAGAGGTTGTCCAAAAAGCTCTTGTAGGTTGCCCTAAGGGGAAGTTGCTGGATGTTGGATGTGGGACTGGGGAAAATGCGGAGTTTGCCTCCGTTGAGGGCTTTGCGGTTACCGCTATTGATTTGTCCTATGATGCGATTCAGATGTGCAAAAAGCGACATGAAGGTTCAAATGTTGACTATCGTCAGAAGAATATTTTTGACATTAATGAATCGTGGGGTGAATACTTCGACGTTATCTTAGACTCAGCTGTCTATCATACCATTCCGTCTGGAGAGCGCTCGTGCTACCTGGAAATCCTTTCTACCTACTTACATCAGGGTGGTAGATTGCTGGTTATTACATTTGCCGATGTCCCAAACGGGATGCCAAAAAAACTTGCAGTGTCCAAAGAACAATTAGTGGAGAATCTTACGCAAGCAGGTTTTTCGGATATTTCCGTTGACCTAGATTTTTACTGCGGTGTTTATTCATCTATAGAAGAATTGATAAAGATGTATAAATTAACAATAAACAGAAATAGTGTTGGGGAATCGTTACTCCCCGTCTGGGTGGCGAGCGCCAGGAAAGCGTAACGATGAACTCACTATCGCAACGACGCAGGCTTGGTTTCTTGAGCCTTTGTCTAGCATTTTTTATCATTATGCTAGACACCACACTAATCCCATTTTTATACCCACTGCTGATCTCCGACCTTGAATTGGGGGTTTCGGAAGTTGCGGCAGTTAACAATCTTTACCTCATTGCATATGCAGGAACGTTGCTTCTTGGAGGGAGGTTAGGTGATATAAAGGACAGAAAGAAAATATTTTCGGTCGGACTTTTGATGGTGGGAGCAGGCTCACTACTAGGTGCTCTGTCGGGTAATTATCATTTGATACTGATCGCGCGTTTCGTGATGGGAGTAGGGGCAGGATTAATAACACCTCAGAGTATGGCTTTCATATCTAACATGTTCGAGCCGGATGATCGTGGTCTAGCTTTCGGTATTTGGGGTGCAGTCGCAAGTATTGGAACAGGGCTTGGCCCTGTTCTGGCGAAAAGTGTAGCCGCTTTTGGATATTGGGAGATTGCTTTCTGGGTGAACATCCCCGTAATCCTACTCTCGTTAATCTTGTCAGTTGTGGCTCTTGAAACTACATATTCCGATGGGCTACTTACTTTCAGGCAAATGTCGTTCCCGATAATCGCTGGCCTGGCTTTGATGGCTTTCGTATATGGAATACAAGTGTTAAGTCCTGGTAATGGTTTTACGGGGCTTAGCGTCATAATGATAGTTATTGCTTTTATCCTTGGGGCAATGGTTATCAAACTGCGTCGTAGTGGGTTAATCGCTCCTATCGTGGATTTTAGCAAGACAGATCAGTACCCATACAAAGCGGCAGTTTTTGCTTCGGCGTTGCTGGGAGGAAGTCTCACGGCCTACTATCTTCCTCTTTCGCTTTCCTTTTCATATGTGTGGAGGTTTGATGAAATAACCATCATTTGCTTAATGGTTTTTGCTTCAGTAGTAAACGCCATTTTTGGAGTGCTGGCAGGGGTCTGGTCAAATAAGTGGGGAACGCGGCTTCTAATTATATCTGGTCTAATAATCTTTTCGATTTCTTGCTTTCTGTTTGGGGGCTTATCGTTTATCGGGGCGGATGAAAAAGCTTTCTTGATTATCGCATCAATAATAATCCTGGTACTGGCTGAATTAGGGACTGGAATTGCTTTCGGACCTTTGGCAAACAGTTCTATGCTGGCCGTCGGCGATGAAATCATAAGTGAAGCTGCAGCTTTTTACAATTGGGTACGACAAGCGTTCAGTGCTATCGGCGGAGTGACTGTAGCTTTTATTGTTTCGTCCGCTTTAGGTGGGCGAGAGTCCTCTGATGCCCAATCTGTCGGATTTGCTTCTTTTGTTGGTTTTACTTTTGTTGGCATTGCTCTCCTAATCGCTGCTTACATATCGAGAGGTGTAAAGAATGGTTGATTACAATTCACAAGAAAGAGTGTGGCTTTTCTCTGGGATAAGTAGTGGTCTTGGCCGTGAATGGGCGCTAGCAGTTCTTCGGCAAGGTGACAAAGTGGTTGGAATAACGAGACAGCCAGATTCCGTTTCGGATATTGAATCCGCATTTCCCGGACAGTTTTTCTCAATAAAACAGGATATCCGAAATTATCCTTTGCTTGAGCAAGCCCTCAACTCGGCATTGCAGGAACATAAGTTGCCATATATATCTCATGTTGTTTGTGCCGCTGCCTTTGCTCATTTTGGGACGATCGAAGATGTTTCTCCAGACGATCTTGAAGCGAGTTTTCGAGTAAATGTGGTTGGTTCCAGGAATGTCGCCATAGCAGGGCTTCGCGCTATGCCGTCATTTGGGGATAGACGAATCATTTTCGTTTCAAGCATGTCAGGGCTGCATTGTTGGCCCAACTTAGGTACCTACCAAATAACTAAGTACGGGGTTAGAGCTTTAAGCGAAACTCTTCGTATTGAACTTGCAGAGTTCGGCATTCAGGTAGGTTGTCTGTATCCGGGGCCCCATATAGGTACGGGATGGGCTACTAGTTATGCAGAACGAACCCCTTCTTCGTCAAGGTATAACGATTTATGGCTACAAGAAAACTGTCGCTGTGGATTTGAATTGTACGATACGGAATCTTCAGTTCCTCTTTTTGATCAGATGATTAACGAGTCACCGATGCCACGAGCGGGGACTGGGCACGATCAAGTTACGAAGCTATTCGAGTTGGATTCTCAAGAGACTTTAAAAGAACTGCTCCGATTTGGAAGTAGATAATGTTATTTCAAAAAGATGTTGATACCCTAGTACATCTAGTTGCGGATGAATGGGAACGCACCAAGTTAGTTTTGGGCAAGCAGTCCAGTGTAAAACCAGAAATTTTTTCCGTATTCTCGAAACTTTCAGAGTGGCATTTAGATGGACCACAGTCACTTTCTGAAGTCTACGAAACGTGTGTTTCTTTGGGACGCTTTGATGCATCCTTGGCGTGGGTTGTTGGCGTATCAAACTCTGCATGGTCGATGTTGGGGAATTTTCCCGCCCAAACTATAGAACAATTTGGACATCCGATTGTTTCCATGGTGCTCGGACGACCAGGAGTAGTTACGTTTGACGATAAAAAAAATACGGCGACTATAAATGGAGAGTGGAAATATTGCTCAGGCTATGAACAGTCGGGAGGGTTTGTTGGATTAGTCAAGGATGATCGGCCAGGAGGAGATGTCTATGTAGCTCTTATGCCATCTACCGAACTTGCGGTAGTCAATTTCTGGAAGGCCATCGGTTTAAAAGGCACGGGAAGTCACACGGTAAAAGCTGAATCATTAGTGCTCGATAAGGATACATTAATTCCATATTCTGCTATTTTGGAGGGATCTATATGTGATAACCACGCTACTTCATATCGGAATCTCTTCACTGGTGTTCTCATGAACTGTTTAACAGGTTCAATTGTTGGAGCAACTCTTCACCTTCTTGACATCGCAATCGATCGTGTTTCTAAGAACCCCATAGGGGGATCTAGCTATGTTTGCGGAAAAGATTCGGGAACCATTCGATCAACTATTGGGGGATTGGTCTCGAAAGTGCAAGAAATATATGAATTCGGGAAGGGCGGTGCCAAGTTTGTTGATGGAGTAGCAAACGGTAATAGGGAACTGTGGAGTTCCAAGAATCGTGCACTGCTGCGTGTTAGGGCTTCAAGGGTTATGAATCAGTGTCGTGAAGTGGCTGATGAACTTGTATGGATAATGGGATCTTCTGTCATGGTGGAAGGTGATCCAGCCGCAGAAATCTGGAAAGACATTCATGTTGGGGCACTCCATGGAGGTTTTTCGAAGTTTATTCCTGAAGAAGCCGCAGGTATTGCTTTGTTTGGAGACGACCCCTTTAATCTCACCAAAATGCTTTAAGGAGGCATCAATGACCACAAATGTTGAGAAAGTCAGAAAATATCTTTCGAACGACCCCGAAGATCGACGTCAAAGACCGTACTTATTTGCAGAAGACGGAAGTGCCGGACTTTACACCACGGACAGTGATGCAGTGGTCACTACGGGGCGGCATAAACTTCTAGAACATGCGGAATGGTCACTTAAATCGTTTCCTGACTGGGAGTGGTTTAATATTCGGATAATTGAGACAACCGACCCCGATGAAATCTGGGCAGAATGCGACGGAAAAGGGACTATCAACTACCCAGCCTATGGTCCACGTTACTACGAGAATCATTTCCTACATGCTTTCAAATTCGAGAATGGATTAATCGTAGAGCAACGTGAGTTTATGAATCCTGTAAAACAGCTCCAAGCATTGGGAATGAACGTTCCTCGAATTGATCGTGGAGATATTCCGAAAGATAAATAAAATGACCGATATCCCTAAGATTAGCTATTCGATCGCTGATATCCCGATAGTTGATAGTCAGAGGCGCTGGGAACTAAAACCTTCCCAGGCAGCGCTCCTTGTACATGATTATCAAAATTATTTTTTAAATTTTCTTTCACCTCTTTTGCAACAAGAACTCTTGGATGCCACAAACCGGATAATTAAGGCAGCTAGAAATTATGAGATGCCGATTATTTTCAGTGGTCAGGCGGGTTATGGCGATAGAGCAGAACGCGGAATAATAAGAGACCTTTGGGGGAAAGGAATGGCTTCATCGGGAACCGAAATTGAATTGGATCCACGCCTTAGTAGGTCTTCTACTGACTACACTGTGACTAAACAACGATACTCAGCGTTTGCGTCCACGAATCTTGCGAGCATTTTAAGCGCGACCCGACGCAATCAACTTGTTTTGTGTGGTATTTATGGATCTGTCGGAATTATTGCGACAGCTTACGACTGTGTTAACAGAGATCTAGAATCATTTCTTATTCCTGATGCGATTGCAGATTTTACATCCGTAGACCATGAGCTGACGGTCAATCTTCTATCTGCTTATTCTTCTGATTTACTCTATTCAAGCGAGTTTGGAGACGATGGATAATGGTCTATTCACCCGGCTTGACCATTTTGAACCGAGCCTGGAAGAAATGCACCGACAGTGGTAAACCGTTCTTTTTAAAGATTGCACGTGAGGACCCAAGCCGCGTCTATATTTACGAGGGTGAGAAGGTGATTTGTCTTGATTCGATTCTGGAGATAAATCAGTGTTGCCAAGAATCTGACCTCCAGTGCTTCATGTTCCCTTATTCAGCGATTGCGGAGCGTGACAGTATTGTTGTACAGGATGACCTGAAACCAATGATGTTTAATGTAACCCAACATCAGGTACTTTCGATTGACGAAACTGACCGTGAACAAGCTTTGCTTTTTGCGAAAAATGCTAATGCAGAAGTCACAATTTTGCCCAACAACTCAGATGAAGAACAAAAGGAAATGTTTAACTATGCGCAGGAGGTCCTGATCGAAACTGGCGAAGGCT
Organism: Corynebacterium mustelae; assembly: GCF_001020985.1. Classification (NCBI taxonomy): domain Bacteria; kingdom Bacillati; phylum Actinomycetota; class Actinomycetes; order Mycobacteriales; family Corynebacteriaceae; genus Corynebacterium; species Corynebacterium mustelae. The sequence continues at coordinate 3,201,858 of NZ_CP011542.1, read as the reverse complement.
GCAACTTTGTCTTTCGGAGAGACTATCATGTTGCGTTTCCTAAGAACATCCTTGCTGACCAAGCAGCGTGGGCGTGTTTTTTGGGCGTTCTTTCGTCAAAATCTGTGGGCTACTGGAATTATGTCTGGTTTGACGGAATGAACTTTGTTGTAGGTGCAAGCCCAGAATCTCTCATCACCTTGTGTAACGGAGAAGCGAAAATGACACCGATATCAGGAACATATAAAGGAGAAGCTGATAGTCGAACTGTGGAACAATTTTTATTGGACGAAAAAGAGATCTATGAATTAAACATGGTTCTAGATGAAGAGCTAAAAATAATGGCCAAACTATGTAAGGATTGGATATCGGTAGATGGTCCTCAAATCATTCAGTCCGGAAATATCCTGCATACTGGCTATTCTATTAATGGGAAACTCACATCCAGCCTGGGAGAAGCTCTTTTAGAAGCTTTGGGCGCCCCAACTGTTGTTGGGAGTCCAGCAAGATCTGCGGAAAAACATATTGCATCTATAGAACGAAGCAGTCGAGGATTCTATGCGGGAGCTTGCGGCGTGATACAACGCTCACCTGGAGGGGCACATGAGGTGGAAAGCGCATTAGTGATCCGGAGTATGGAGCTTGGTGTTGGTGACTCCGTAGGAAAGATCAGTGCAGGCGCCACAATTGTACGGGACTCAGAACCGGCACTAGAAGTTGAAGAGGTAGACGTCAAAGCATATGCAGTGGCAAAAATGATGGGGCTTACATTGGGGATTCCGGATAGCCCATGCGCTCAGAAGAAAAGTTTTGACAGGATAGATTGGCTAGTTGAGTCAAATAAAATCCGTCAGATTATCGATCGCCGGGCACAACAAATTCCAGCCGTATGGAGGGGGATGAACCGCAACAAATACTCGGCAAGTGAGGCGAACGAAAAAGTGCTGCTTATTGAGTGCGGGGACAATTTCATTTGGATGATTGCGCATATATTACAAGGGGAAGGCTACGAGGTAACAGTTATCAAGTGGGACTGTGCAATGGTTGATCTGAAAGATTTTAACTGCGTAGTTTTGGGTCCCGGCCCGGGCGATCCACGAGTTGAAGATCGCCGTGCTAAAGCCATTTTGAATTGGGCACAACTTGCTAAAGAAAAGAATGTGGCGATATGTGCTGTTTGCTTAAGCCACCAAATATTAGCTAAAGCTGACGGATATCAAATCGCTCGTGTTCCTGGAAGATCTGCACAGGGTCGTAGGTCTGAATTCGACGTTGGAGGAGGCAAAACACAGAAATTTGCTGCCTATAATAGCTTTGAAGTAATTGATTATAAAACAATGAGGACTTTAAATTATCGAAAAACTCAAGGTTTTAGATCCTTTCAATGGCACCCCGAATCTGTGCTAAGTGAAGATGGCGCAAATTTCTTGCGCCGAGAGGTATCCAGTCTCATTAATGAGAAGAGGCAAACCAAATGAAGCCAATGCGTGCACGAGTAACAGTGTGGTCCGTCTCTGAAGATGAGTTCGTTCTTCTGGAGGAGGAAACCCATCGACGGTTCGCAGAATGGAAAAGTATTCCTAATTTGTTGGAAAAGATCTGGATTGGTTCGTTTGATAGGAAATATTGGGGTGCTATCATGTGTTCCACAAACCACAAGCCAATAGATTGTACAAAACAAATCAATATAGGTGAGCACGTAACTGGCCGGAGTCCTATCTTGGATCAAGAGTTTATTGTTATTGAACATTTGGTAGGGGGTGAATCCCTATGACGGCTAGAATTGCAAATCACCTGATCGGTGCTTTTTCAACATCTTACGGGTTTGGTAACCCAGTTTACGTCGTATACGATTACGGCAATTTGAGTGTAGAAGTTAGACAGCAAATAACTTCTTTTGTAAATCTTTCCGAGTGCGTATTCGTGAATGCTATCTCTTGGTCAGAAAGGACACCAAACCCAATAATAGAATTAAGAATTTTCAACCCTAATGACTCTATGAAGTTTGCGGGTCACCCTCTTATTGGTGCTATTAGGTCTTTTCGAGAAATGTGGGGGATCAAAAAGGGAATCATTGATACAGGATATATGCAGGTTGAGTTTCAATTACTTGAAACTCACCATGGAGCGACATCGTATCTTAGAATTCCAGACCCTCTGCGGAGTGTATATGAAGACAGTGCCAAACTATGCCAAATGCTTTCAATGCAGGAACAAGATCTTCCTATCTATGATTGTGGTCCTCGTCATGTTTTAGTTAAAGTCCCCACCCTTGATGAATTGCGAAGTTTTGATCCCAACTGGGAGAGTTTGAAAAGATTCAAGGATATAGCCTTAAATGCCTATTTCGTTGAGGGAGAATACATTGAAAATAGGATGTTCAGTCCCTCTTACGGAGTTTATGAAGATCGCGCTACGGGGACGGCGGTAATTCCTATTCTGAAAGAAATAAGAAAATCAGCGCCTTCTTTGACGCATATTGAGGTCACGCAGGGGGTCGGAAGAGCATCTGGAGTCCTAATGTGTGGCGACTATTCGGTTGAAAACGCATTCTATACGCTTTCTGGACAAACAACTCTAATCGGAGAAGGAGAATTTGTACTATGAATAGTTCCACCAGTGGAAATGGTGAAGCAGTGGATTTTTCTGCAGATGTCCCATTAATTATGGATTTAAAAAAACGCTTAGATGATCCCTGGACTATTATCCACGGATGGTTGGGAGATAATTCTGGCAAAGAATACAAGTTTTGTGTAGGAACCCTCTCCACGATTGACGACAACGATTTAATCTCATCTCGCACAATGAATGTTCGTTTTTCGGGCAATACTATGAGTTTGGCTACTCACAGAGGCAGTAGGAAATGGAGTGGGAAAAACGTTCTTGAAAGTGCGTCTTGGCATGTCTATTGGCCCAAATTACGCAGACAGCTCAATATTCGTGGCATGCTTAGGGAAGCTTCTGCCTTGAAAGCCCAAGAATGGTGGATGGAACGGCCTGCGAACATGGACATCGTATCAGCGCTATCAGAACAAAGTAAAGAAGCATCAACCGAAAAAATTGAATATTTGCGCAGTAGAGCTGCGGAGTATTACGCAATGGAGAATGTTCAAAAACTACCATGTCCTGAATCGTTCGTGGTGTTGATGTTTGAGCCTACAGAAATAGAGTTTTGGGAAGGCGATTTTGACCGAGTGCATCATCGATACCTTTATTTAAAGTCCAATGATTCTGCCTCGGAATGGACAAGAAAGGTGCTTCAGCCATGAGATTAGAGCGCGATTATCTTGAATTGTTGGTAGATAATTATTTGAACCAAGAGTTAGATTCAATCATTGCAGAATCTCAAAGTTCCCAGACGACGATACGTGATTTGTCTGCAAAAATCAGTGAGGCAACGGCACATATGGGTAAATATAATTTGTCGCCGTCAGCGTTTATAGTTATAAGAGGAGTTAACTCCGCGAATTTACTTGCGTGGATTTTAGCGGCGATTAAAAAAAGGGTTCCTTTCTGTATTGAGTCGAATGATATAAAGCAAGCAGACTCAGTTTCTGCGCAGCTATCAGAATATGGAAATGTATTGGTTGTGGAGCTGGGATCTAATTCTGGCAACCTCTCGTATATCACAAAGAAGAATCAGTGTAAGGATTTCGGGAACCGGGAATGGGTTTACGTTGTTAAGACTTCCGGCTCAACAGGTGTTCCGAAGATCATTCCGATATCTAGATCTAACCTGAGCAGTATGCTATTTGCCGCAAATGAAAAGCTTACGTTGGTGTCTGGAGAGACTTGGCTTTGGGAACATCGTCCATCTTTTGATCTGGCCCTTTGGGAAATATTTGGTTGTGTCCTCTTTAAAGGGAAATTTATAATTAGCCCGACACCGATAGCTGAATGGTCTGTGGTAGAATACAGAAAAATTGCTGAATTTTCCCCACAAAATATAACCCTGACACCGTCTGAACTTAAAAAAATAGGCCAGCTAGATGCTGCAACTTCCCAGCAATTTTTTGAAGACGCCAGGTCGATTTTATTCTGTGGAGAGCGTCTTGGATGGGATGCTTTGCGGCATCTTCCGAGCAATGTCACACCTGATGAAGTCCAGATATATAACGCTTATGGACCTTCAGAAGCTACGATCTTTTGTAGCGTGCACCTTTTAACTAGCCAGGATATGGCGCTATCGTCTGTGCCTATTGGGGATCCAATGGGGGATATGTGCTTACGAGTTAATATTTCTAGCGGGGAATTGTTTCTCTCTGGATCTCAAGTGTTCGAAGGCTACCTCGGTGATGGCATAGTGAAGACTGATGAATATGCAACGGGAGATATCGTTGAAAAAAAAAGAAACCGGTGACCTAATCTTCAAAGGCCGGTCATCAGGCTTTTTAAAGATCAATGGTGAGAGAATCGATCCTTCTCGAACGGTCGATATACTTCTGTCTCAGAAGGACGTTGAGGATGCATATCTGTGGGTTGTTTCTTGTCCCCCCTTTGACCAGGTATTTGCGGCAATCAAGACCGATGGTACTAGTTCGATTGATAAACGGACTCTTCGCCAAGTAGTAAGCAATTCGGGTGTTCTCCCTCGTCCAACCCGCTATATCTTTCTTTCGCCGAACGAATGGCCTATCACAGATCGCGGAAAAATTGATCACAACAAGATTTCTGAACTGACAAATAAGGAGAACCAGAAATGACTTATCAGCAAAGCATAATTTTGCATTTTCTTTCCGATCTCTTTGACGACGAAGTGCAGCCTGGTGACAACTTCATCGATCTCGGTGGAAATTCAATAACAGCGCTAGCTCTGGAGGAACAATTGGCTCAAAAAGGTATTCAAGTATCAATAAATGAAATATTAAGTGAGCCTATTGGAGAATGGGGGAAGCGTGATGCTTAATGTAGACATAGTTGGATTGGGGTCGAGTGTAGGGGAGGAAAAGTCTCTAAGTCGGATAGATTATCCAGTTGACGCTCAAATAAAAGCTCTTGAAGCTGGTGGTTATAACCATTTTTACAAATCCAATAAATCTCTTCGAGAGATGGGCGGCGATGCTGCAGTGAAAGCTCTACAGAATGCAGGACTTACAGCTGGTGATATTGACTTTATTGTCGGCGCTCATACTGATATAGCTGACTACCCAGGGATCGACTTCGCATGTCAAGTCGGGGCGGAATTAGGGGTTGATCGAATCCGTACACGATGTATTACGGAAGGGTGCGGTTCAGCTGTAACAGCATTTGACGAAGCTTCAAATATGCTGAAAAACGGGGGTGGTGTGGTGGGCCTTGTCGTTCAGGCTCAAAAGGTATCAGATGCTCATCATGACAGATTTTCATTGTTGAATGGGATCTTAAGCGATGCTGCTGTTGCGACTGTCGTCACGGTCTCGGGAGAGCATGATGAATACTTATTGCGCTTGGGTTCATTCGCAGAAGTATCTATTCCGTATTTTGTTGACATGATGCGAATTGAGTTTGGTGGCTCTGCTCAACCAATGATTGTTCCGACTTCTTCCCCAGAGTATTACAAACCAGGAAGAGAAAGGATCCAAGATATTTATCGAATGACGCCAGAAGAGCTGTATCATTTTATTGAGATTCGGAGCAGCACGATGGCAGATGTGATCGCCCAAGTTAAAAGAAATGCCCAATGGGATGAATCTGCAGGTTGCCTTTTCCATACCCTAGAGGGAGTTCGGTCCATTGCAGAGATTGCAAGACAGTCTCGGATAAAACGCAGCAACGCTGATCTCGTTTCGAAACACGGACACTGTGGTTGTGCGGACCCCATCCTGTCATTCATCGATTATTTTGAGTCAGGGAGACTTCATCGAGGAGAACGGATAATTCTTTCTACGATTTCCACTGGAATGAAGTGGGCTGCACTTACAGGTATTGTTGGAGATGATCTTTCATGAAAACCTATGCCGACCACGTCCATAAAATGGTTGACTGGCATACATCGGACTCGACGGGCTCCAAGTATTGGATTTCGAGAAAGCTAAGCGGGTGGAGCAGAGAACTCATAGTAAAGTGGTTCTTGGATGGGGTACCCCCCAAGGGTTTTTCTGAGCTAGAGAAAGATTTTAGAACACGCCCAATTGAAGATTTCATTCCCTCAGGGATCGCAAAAACCAAAATCGCTGGTTTTTTTGAGTCCGGTGGAACTACTGGCGTACCTAAACGCGTAATTCTCGGCGAAGAATGGGCTAATGAGTTGATCGATTGGTCAGCTAGCAGAATGTTGGAGTGGGGACATCACCCAGGTAGAAACTGGCTTGTTTCGGTGCCTACTGGGCCGCACGTTGTAGGAGAATTATCTATTCGAGGTGCCCGTAAAGAAGGCGCTCAGGCATTTCGCATTGATGTTGATCCACGATGGGCTAAAAATGCCGCTAGCTATGGCGGTAATGTGGATGGTTATTCGCAACATTTGATAGACCAGATGAAGAACGTGTTGCTCACTCAGGACGTGGGATGCATTATTACGACTCCACCAATTCTGCAAAACCTAGTCAGAGATAATCAGCTCGTTGACGTGATTAATGAGAATCATATCTCGATTCGTTGGGGCGGAATGCCCTTTGATAACGAGTCGGAAATGTTCATGCGGGATGTGATTTTTCCAAGGCTGCCTTTCTTTGGGGTCTTGGGAAATACGATGACGCTAGGATTTGGAGTAGAAGTTCCGGTGGACTTGAGCAGCAAAAAAACGGAACAATGGTTTAGTTTCCACGCACCATTCACAAAGCTTTTCATATGTGGCGAAGACGAGGATGCTTTTTGGGAAACAGGCGAAGGAAGATTAGCATACGCCCATGCTTCTAAGACCCATCTATATCCTCCAATGCCTGATCGAGACTTTGGAATTATAGCTGCTGACGGGCTGGTTAGTCTCAGTAACCAACAAATCGTGGCTAAGGAGAATTTTATAAATGGAGTTTACTAACCCATCATTAAATCATATTCCTCCATTAATACATGGTGAGTTTGAAAGTTTACCTAGCCGATTCACCAGTGAAATCACGGGAGTGCCATCCACTCGCGTGGAGTTGGTTTCCGCAGCTGAAGTCAACTATCGATCAGATCTGTTTAATATTGAGAACATAGACGGCGAATTGTTGAATATAGATCAAAGTGTCTTTGCTGAGGCTGCAAACCTATTTACAACGGCCACTTTTTGGGGGCAGGATTTCGAACGGTATAGTAAATCGGTTGCAGAAGCCACTGGCCTTTCTGTGCAAATGGTCAAGGAATCCGGAAAGCGGCTGGCGCAAGCAGTTCTAGAAGTACCTGCCAAAGCAAGAGGGGCACGTAGAAGAAATAGTTTTTTCCTCAACTCGTTAGGAGAATTATCACCTCCCTCCTTTGGCCTTATGCGGGCTCGCAAAGGTGATACTCTTTTTGTTAACCTTCCAGGCAATAGCCCCGGGCCAAATAGCGTTTGGGTGGAAGCGCTTCTTTATGGCTATAAAGTTATTCTTAGGCCGTCGATCCGGGATCCGTTCACTCCTTTACGGCTTTCAAAAAGTCTTATTAAAGCAGGTGTGCCCAAAAGAGCTCTTTCGGTGATTTATTGCGATCACCTCACCAGCGACTTTCTAGTTGATAGATGCGATTTGTCTATCATTTTCGGCGGTAAATCTTTAGAGAAAAGGTACAGTGGTCGTACTGATATAAAGGTTTATGGGCCAGGGAGGTCTGCAACGATAATCGACCCCAGCCGTCAGGATGGCAGGACGATTGAGAAAATTATCAAATCTATTATTGCAACTGGCGGTGTGGCTTGCTTCAATACCTCGTTGCTCCTTTTGACGGAAAAATCCGGGGAAATGGAGTCGCTTCTCATAAAATCTCTCGACAATGCAATTAAGTGTCGGGTTCAAACTGGTAAAGACGATAGACCTTGTTATTCTGTTGACCGTTTTCACGCCCTTACAGGGGGATTTTACTCTGACCAAAACGTAGAAATTCTCTATGATGGCACGTCCACCGCGTTGGATGGTAGGATTATTGCAGGGCCTATTGTTTTTCGCCGTAAACAACACCGGGAGGGACAAGAGATCTTGGAGCTGCCTTTTCCGCTGGTAGAGATTTCTACGATCGAAAATATAGACATAAAAAGAATGCTTAGTAGATCTCTCGCTACATCATTATTTACATCTGATGTCGACATCATAGCTAAGGTGTTCCGATCCCGTTCTAATGGGCGCGTGTTAATCAATGAGCCGACCACAGCGAGTTTTCGAGACTTGCCCCATGATGGGCATTTAAGTGAATTCTTACTGATGGAGAGACCTTTTCTCAACTCTTTTTCCAAATAACTGCCAACCAAACCTAATAGGAGTGTTTATAAGATGGGTAATCGTGAGATTGTGTTTATCGTATATGCATCAAATCTTGATGCATCGGTGGCTTTTTATACCAAACTGCTTAACCTAGAAACTAGCTTTGAATCTCCTCGTTATGTAACCATGGATCTTGCATCGGGAGTTTCTCTTGCGCTCTGGACCGGGGAAAGCGATTCACTTATGAATGCTGGCTCCCGGACATCTGAAGTATGCGTAAATCTGGGAGGTGGCGAGCAAGAAATCCTCGCCACATACGATGAATGGGTTAAACAGGGAGTATCCGTTCTTGAGGAACCCCATGATGATGTTTTCGGAAAAACTTTTGTCGTAGCTGATCCAGACGGGAACCGCATTAGAGTTGCGCCCATTGACTAATCAAAGGTGAAAACTTGAAGTGTCCCGGGTTTTGTTCCGTTTGAGTAGATGGGAAAATCTGGAGTATGCCAAGGAAATGTGATCAGGATGCTCAAGGATCGTGTGGTCCGTCTTGTTGAGGACCGGATTCTGGCTGAAGATCTGCTCGTTGCGGGCGGCGTGTGAATGTGTGGCGCCAAAGGCTTGGTGTGTCGTGGCATACGGCACGCCCAGTGGGTGTAGAAAGGCTAGGCGTGGATGGCGCGGAAATCATTCACCGTGATGAAGCTGATGTGATCGCCGAAAATGCACGGTTGCGTCGTGAAAACCAGGAACTACGGGATATTAATGAGCAGCTCAAAGGCTACGTCGGCTTTTTCGCATCGGAACTCGACCCGAAACCTTAGGAAATGATCAGGTTTATCGACCACTACCGTGATCGTTTCTGACGTCGAGTTCATCTGCCAGACGTTGAATAACCATCGTGTCGGTGGGTTTATTACCTCTCATGGTTATCGTCAGTCAAAGGCTTTAAGGTCCAAGTGTACGCGTACATTCGTGACACCCCAACTGACTGGAATGTGGCGATACGTTGCCTTTAGATTTTTCAAGCGTCGAAAAGCATCTCACTGCGTTTTAAAAGAAACTTCGTCTTGATGCTCATGGGGTCTTCGGGCGTCACGGGGTGCCGTTCGGTACCCGGATGTGGGTGCGTGGGGAAATCTGCTTTCGTTGATGGGCGTGTTTTTAAACGAAATGAGCACATTGCGGCGGATTTTATTGCACAATAGTTCCCATACTCTTGCTCGGTGACTCTAGTCACATAATGATGGCGGTTGGGTGGATGCAATGGAAACTGTAATTGAAACATTAAATGGGATCATTTGGTCGCCAGCCTTGGTGTTCCTGTGCTTGGCGGTTGGGGTGTTTTTCACCCTCGCCACGGGATTTCTCCAGATTCGGTGTATTCCCGATATGGTCAGCCAAATTGTGGGCGGTAAGAAATCGGAATCTGGCGTTTCTTCCTTCCAATCACTGATGATCTCGCTGGCTGGTCGGGTCGGTGTGGGCAATATTGCTGGCGTGGCCACCGCTATTGCCTTCGGTGGGCCCGGCGCGGTTTTCTGGATGTGGATGGTTGCGCTTTTGGGTTCGGCGACGTCATTTGTGGAATGTACGCTGGCGCAGATTTACAAGGAAAAGGATAAAGACACCGGTGAGTACCGGGGTGGGCCTGCTTATTACATTGAAAAGGCATTCAAGCACACCGCTGCGGCACCATTCATGTTGGTGTATGCCATTGTCTTTGCGGTTTCCATGATTCTGGCCACCTCTTATTTCTTGCCCGGAATCCAGGCTAATGGTGTGGCTGCCGCAATGAAGAACGCTTGGGGTGTGGATTTCTATATCACCGCTGCGGTTTTGGGTGTGACTCTTGCGGTCATCATCATTGGCGGAATTAAGCGTATTGCTAGTTTCGCGGCTCTGATTGTTCCATTCATGGCAGTGCTGTACATCATTGCATCTGTTGTTGTGATGATTGTCAACTATGACCGGATCGACGATGTATTCAGCCTCATTTTCCGTTCTGCTTTTGATAAGGAAGCGGCGTTTTCCGGCATGCTTGGTGTGGCCATCATGTGGGGTGTGAAGCGAGGTATTTACTCCAATGAGGCAGGGCAGGGCACTGGGCCGCAGTCGGCGGCGGCTGCTGAGGTTTCCCACCCGGCTAAGCAGGGGTTTGTGCAGGCTTTCGCGGTGTATATTGACACCTTATTTGTGTGCTCGGCGACGGCTTTCATCATTATCTCCACCGACATGTACCGGGTGTTCCAGGGTGAAAGTGAAGACGGTGCTGTCGTGTACCCAGGTTCCATTAACCCGGATGTGCCAGTTGGCCCTGGTTTTGTGCAGGAAGGTCTTAATTCCTTTGCCGCTGGGCTGGGCCCCAGCTTTGTGGCGGTGGCGGTGGCGTTATTCGCCTTCACCACGGTGCTCGCCTACTACTACATGGCGGAGACTAACGTGGCTTATTTCAACCGGTGGATTCCGAACCGGACGGCGCGGCGTGGAATCATTTGGGGGCTGCGGGTGCTGGTCGTTGTCTCAGTGGTGGTTGGTGCCGTTACTACCCCTGGCACCGCATGGGCGTTGGGTGATATCGGCGTGGGATTAACCGCTTGGCTTAATATCATCGCAATATTGTTCTTACAGGTTCCGGCGCATAAAGCGCTGTGGGATTACCGGAAGCAGAAGAAGGCTGGCCGCGATCCCCAATTTGACCCGGAGGCGCTCGGCATTAAGAATGCCGATTTCTGGGTGGAGCGGAAAGAGCAGGGCTGATTTTTTAGACTCGGGTGAGCAATGGGCGTCGAAAAGCATAACGGATTACATATCAACGCCACGATCGGGCGAACGATCCCGCTCACCACGCTTGAGCGCACCTTTGAGCCTGGGAAAATGTACGCCATTACCGGCGTGAATGGCGCCGGTAAAACCACCTTGCTTCTTACGCTGGCTGGGCACCTTGAGCCTTACGACGGCACCGTCAGCCTCAACGGTGTTCCGCCTGGTGATGTTACTAATTCTGGCCGGATTAACCACATCGACGATCCCATTTTCCTGCCCGATCTCAGTCTTGGGGAACACATCGCACTGATTGAGCGCAAGGCAAAGGTCGACCTCACCGAGCAACTGGAACCCTGGCAGCTGGACGAATTAGCGGCGTTGCCGCCAAGCTATCTTTCTAGCGGACAGCGACAGCGCGCCTACTTGGCAACCCAGCTTTATCTACCGGCAACTGTGTTGATTATGGACGAGCCCGAACGGCATCTCGACGCAACCTGGCAGGCTTTTCTCGCCGAGGAACTACGAGCCATAGCGGACACCGGGGTGACCATTATCATCGCAACCCACAGCGAGGACATGTTGTGGGCCTGCGACGAGCGGGTGCTGCTCTAATGAAAACCTACCTCGCGCGCACCGGTGACATTGTGTATATCGCCGTGGTTTTCGCTATCTGTGCCGGGCTTATCATCAGCGTCGGAACCGCACTCGTCCCCGAATTGCCGCAGGTGACCGCCCGGGTGCCTAGGTCGGTGTCGGTGGCGGCCGCAATCGCCGCGGTTCTTCTTACAAATGTTTTAGCGGAACAACTTTTGCCGCTGCGGGCGCTTTCGCAGCACCGCTGGGTGTACCACGCTAAGCTCACCCGCACCATGTCCGGCATCGACCACTATTCACTCCTTCAACTTGGTGTGGTTACGGTGGGTGCGGCGGCAATCGGTATCGCACTCGATTTTTGGTGGCAGCTGGCGACCATCGCCGCAGTAAGCCGCATCCTGTTCGGCATGCGCAATTGGACGCTGGCTGAACTGCTGACTGCTGGCCGTACCCGCGACGTCGGCCTTGGCGGGATTAGTATCCAAGATTCTGAACTGGTATCAAACGCCATTGCGGCAACTGTTATCACCCAAACTCCGAAGTGGTGGCGTAAGCAAACACCCACCGCGAACTACCTTTTGCTTGCTTTTCGACGCCTCTATCGCCGCTTCTACCTGCCACTTATCGCCCTTGCCATTCTGCTCTACACAATCGCTCTTGCAGCCAGTGCGCCGCAGCTTGCCTGCGTCAGTTTTCTGATCGGCTGGGGAATGATCGGCGCCGGAATAGCACGTGTAGCTACATTTGGCCCAATGTCCACCACAGCCGCCCACCGGGTGCGACGCTTGTTCATCGCGCTTCACACACTACTCGCGGTCGGAATACTACTTACGCTGTGGCAACCGCACGGGATACTACCCGCCATCATCTGTGCGGCCATCTCAGTCGGGTGGATAGCAACAGTTCGATCCAAACCACGCACCGTGACCAACTTCGTGGTGATGGACTCGGGTTTCGGTTTCTCCATCTCGCCCGATGTGGCCAGCTATTATCTCGCAGGACTCGTCGCAGGCGTCACCTTCGCAGCACTTGCCGCCTGGTCGCTGTAAGTCATATAGAAGTATTGCTATATTTTCTACTTGGGCTGGGAGATACAGTGACTGATATCAGAGAGTGCACCTATTCATTAGGCTTACTGCGATGCGACTTAGCGGTGGCATCAGGTTCAGTCCATTCTTGAAGGAGCTGGCTAGCCTGCCGGATCAATAGGTCATATGGATGCGAACTGATGACGATTTCTTCGACAAATCTCGATCCAGCTTCACCATCTGGTTCAGTTATACGTATTGATAAGTATCGTAAATAGGACAAGCCAAGGTGAAGCGCTGTTCTTTTATTTCCATCGCCGAAAGGGTGTCCTTTGGCGATGTGAACTATCAATGCGGCTGCGCGGTCATAGGGTGATGCATATCTAGGTCGGTGATTGCTAAATACTTGAAAAGGAGCGTAAACCGCAGACTCCAAAAGATCTTTTTCTACTGAGTATCCGGAGTATGCTTCTGGAACCCCTTCACTAGTTTTTCGTTTACCGCATCTTTTATTAAGCTCACACGCGAGACTGACGAGGAAAGCTGCAATACGTTCCTCGTCAGTCTGCTGTGAAAATTTTTTTGGAGACAACGCTATCGCTTGGCAAGTAGTTCAAATGTGCGGTGCCATTCCTTTTCAATTTCGATTGCAGTCTCAAGCATGTCTTCAAAATTGAAGTCGGTATTATTGAATATTTCTGCCGGAGCTGTAGGGGCAGGTTCACCTGAACGGATACGATCGGTGAATTCTTCACGAATCGTGGTGATGCTGAGTGGCTGTTCAGATTTTGCATCGTGCGGAAGCCCTCGCCGAGCCTCAAGCCATGCACGACCATGACTAATTTCTGAAAGCTCTTCTGAAGAATACGCGTTATAGAAAGCAACTACATTTTCAACAACGCTACGTTCATACGACGAAAGCGTAGTTGAATCCCCATTCGGGATGAATGAAACGATCCATCCGTCAGCAATTCTGTCCGAACGATCCCGCAAGGACTTTGGTACAGGCCCCATGGTCCATGCCTGCAGCTCTTCATTGAACAAAGGCATTCCGGTCCAAGCTAGATGCCAGCCTTGAGAGAAAAAGCACAACTTATAAAGTCGCATTTTGTCAATGCTAGGAACCAGCTCAGTAATCAGCTGACCCACGTTGTACACAGTTGCCATGTTTCCCTCCTTTTGCTGACGAATTATGAAAGCAAATATTAAGTGTCAGCCATTCTACGCTTTACGTTGGTGATTTCATAGCGTTAGAAATGGAATGATGAAAATCTCATGGAAGTTGATCACATCAACACTGGCTCAGGTCACTGTATTTCCATAACTCACTTTTACCTTATAACGGCATATATAGAGTCCGAGGTTGGTCTCCCCAAGTCGATGATAAGCAAGATGTTAATTATCGCCACACAGCATAAAACCCCGCCCGGAACACCGATGTAATCGAAGTAACCCCGGCGGGGCGGACTACCCGAGGGCGTCGAAAAGCAAAGACTATTGCAGGGAGGAGAATAGTTGGGCGGCAGCCGCCTCGTCCCACAACACGACGCTGCCGACGTCGTAATCGCCGAAACCAGCAACCGGAACCGTTTCGGTGGCAAGGCCGCCGCGCATGGCAAGCCCAACCCGCGCGAGGTTCCACACATGGTCGGATTCCCCAACCGTAAAACTGCCGGTGACGGTATTGATCGTCGGCATGATCCGCAGCGGATTAGCCAGGGTACCTGTCGACGACGTCTTCTTCACCAACGCCGTGAAGAACTCCCGTTGCCGCTGTACCCGATCCAAATCCCCCATCGGGGTGGCGCGGGTACGCACGTAACCCAACGCGGTCGGGCCGTCAATCGTCTGGCAGCCAGCGCCGATGTACAAATTAGCCAGCGGATCCTCAATGGGGTACTCCGGGCACACCTCAATGCCACCAACCGCATCGACAACATTGGCAAGACCACCCATGCCGATCTCGGCGTAGTGGTCGATCCGAAGCCCAGTGGCTTCCTCCACCGTTTGGCTCAAAAGCGGAGCGCCGCCGAAGGTAAACGCTGCGTTGATCTTATTCATCCCATAGCCCGGAATGTTGACATAGGAATCACGCGGCAACGAAACAAGGGTGGCTTTCCCGCTACGCGGAATATGCAACAACATAATCGTGTCGGTACGCATGGAACCAATGTCGCCACCGGTGCCTAGCCGCTGCACATCTTCTTCGCTCAGCCCCGTGCGAGAATCCGAACCAACCAAAAGCCAGTTCGTGCCAGCGGTATTCGCAACATGTTGCACCGGTTCGGCATCGGTACGGTTTAACCGGGAATCAAGCCACAGCGTGCCAGCGATACCCAAAACCAAGACAATGGCGACCAGCCAGGTAAAGCCAGCCACACAACCCCGAGGCCGGAACCGACGGCGGCGCGCCGGGCTGGCCGGGATGTGTGCTGGTTGCACTGGGCGTGGCTGTGGTTGTTGGTAGTTACTGGGTGCGGCCCGAGTGGGTTGTGCGGGCGGAAAGTATTGTTTAGGCCGAGGTGGTTGTTGCTGTTGCGGTTGCTGTAGTTGCCGCTGTTGGGCGGGAAAAGCTTCATAGCGGGTAGCTGGTTGCTGCGTAGGTGCAGGTGGTTGCTGGTGCGGCCGTGACGCGCCGCTGCCGTCGCGGCGTGGTCTGCGCACCGGGGCGTTTCCGTGGGTTGGGTTGCTTGCCGACGACTGCGTGGTCGGGGTGCCGCGCCGGAGGACGGGGCGACCAAATCGATCCTTGATTATTTCCCCCTGCGCATTGCGGAGGTAGTCATCTTTGCGAGAACCCTGCGAAGTCATAGGGTTAAGACTAGTAGAAAACCACGGTGGGTTAGCGGTGCGCAGCTTAAAAAATTACAAGCCTAAGAAGCTCAAATTGCCGCGCAGCAGGGAATAGCCTACAAACGCGACGATGTCGATGAGGAAATGGGCGATAATCAACGGCCATATCCGCGCGGTTTTATAGAAATAGGCACCGAAAATCAGTCCCATAATAATATTGCCAAAACCGGCAGAAATCCCCTGGTAGAGGTGGTAACTTCCTCGAAGGAGTGCCGATAAACTAAGCGCCCACAGTGGGGAGATGTTCAGTTGTTTCAACCTGCTTAGAAACCACAGCACCACGATGATTTCTTCGGCAAAGGCATTGGCTGCCGACCAGATAATCAAAACGGGTGCTTCCCACCAGACGTTATCTAGTGCTGAGGGAACTACTTGTTTGCTCCAGCCAAAGTGTACCGCCGCCACATACAATGCTAAGCCCGGCAACCCAATGAGGGCGGCTAGTCCCGCACCATGTGCGATATTCGTCGGCCAGCGTTCTACATCGGAGTTAAGCGTGCGTCCCAGCAAGAACAACGCCAAAAAGCCCCAGCCGAATAACACTGCCGCGCTGCATAATTGCAACGCCAAGTCGATCCACATGACCGTCGACTGATGGTCAGTAATGGTGGCAGTCTGCTTATTCAATGGCTCAGGTTGAGCCAACGAATTGATCAACCGCAACGCTGAACGTAGACCAGATATTCCGAAGGTGATAACAAGGACGATCGCTATCTCATGCAGTAGCTTCTTCCGGGGCATAGGCATTGCGTTAATCCTCCACGCGGCGGTGCGGGTCTGGTACCAGGGATGCTGCGAGGCTTAATAATTCGCTTTGCGACGCCCGTAACGCACCCAAGTGAATAGGGGTGCGGATCCGCTGGAACGGAATCGAAACGGCAGCTAAACCAGATATGTTAAACATCGTGCCCCACGGTGTCCATTGCGTTTGGGCATAGAAATCATCTTCCGGCTTCATGGCAGAAAAATACCCAATCGGTGGCGGATCGAAAGTCAGCATCGGGCTGAGCAGGACATCAATATCCCAGGCCCGAAGCAACTGCGATCGCACCGACATGAATTCCGTAACGGCCGCGTCGCGGCGGCGAGGTCCGATTCCTAATCCCAGGTCTTGAAGCCAGGACACTATAGGAGAGGCATCGCCAGTGATCTTCGTTGACCGCAACGCCAGGATGTCTTTAAACGCCGCGAATGGTGCATCACCATAGGGGCGACTGACTGGAATTACCGTATGCCCTGCCGCGCTTAACGTAGCTGCGGCCGCATCCACAGCGGCACCTAAGTGGTCGGCGAGGTCAGCTTCCGCATGAACCGGCTCAAACAACACCCCGACCCGCAAGGGGCGCAGATCGGAAACCAGGGGGATATCATGCACAAACGCAGCGTCGGCCACGGTTGCGGTGATAAAACCTTGGGCGACCGGATTGGCAAAACCCACCGAATGCGTGGGCTTGAAGCCTACTAAGCCAGTGCACGCAGCCGGGACCCGGATGGAACCACCACCATCCGAGGCGTGCGCGGCCCGTACCAGCCCGCGTGCCACCATGACGGCCGCCCCGCCGGAGGAACCACCAGGTGTATGCCCCGGCAATGTTGGGTTATCGGGGTGGGGTAACCCAACCGGCTCGGTATAGGCAGTTAGTCCCATTTCTGGGCTTAAGGATTTGCCGGGTACGAGTGCCCCCTGGCGTCGAAAAGCACTGATAAATTCATCCGTATCTTCGGCGATATACGTTCGATGCACCGAACCCATGGTGGTCGGCATACCTGCGACGTCTGATAAATCCTTCGCCGGAATGATCCAGCCACTGAGTCTGCCGGAATGTGTGGGGGTTGCCGAAGGGTCGAAAAATGCAAAACCATGCTCTTCCGGACGCAGTTTTTCTACCGCCGCGCATAATTGCGCAAAGGACTCTACGGATTCTGACATGGTGCAAGAGTACCCGCTAACTGTCGCACACTAACAAATACCCGATAAGCTGTAATGCCATGAGCGCCACTGTTTCCTACCTCGGCCCCGCAGGAACATTCACCGAAGCCGCCCTGTGGAAATTCGCCGAAACCGGGGTATTTCGCACATTAGACATCACGCCACTTCCAGCAACCAATCCGCGCGAAGCCATCGACGCCGTGCGCGACGGTGCCGCGGATTTCGCCTGTGTCGCCATTGAGAACTCCGTCGACGGCCCCGTCACCCCCACTTTCGACGCCATTGCTGCTGGCCGCGGCGTCCATATTTATGCCGAACTGGATCTTCCTATCGCCTTTGCGATGATGGTGAAACCCGGCATCGACCTATCGCAGGTCCACCGAGTGGCAACCCACCCGGTTGCCTATCAACAAGTGAAAACGTGGCTGGCGGAAACCATCGGGGAACACGAATTCATTCCCGCATCCTCCAACGCGGCCGCCGCGCAACTCGTCGCCGACGGCGGCGCCGACCTCGCCGCAGCGCCCACCCGTTCGGCGGACTTATTCGCCCTTGACATCGTCGCCGATGACATCGCCGACGTCGCCGGTGCCCGCACCCGTTTTGTTGTGGTTGGTCCCAGCGGCCCGCCACCTAAGCCCACCGGGGTTGACCGCACCGCAGTGGTATTTACGCTGCGCAATGAACCCGGTTCCCTTGTTGCCGCTCTCACTGAGTTTGCGGTGCGGGGCGTGGACCTATCCCGGATTGAATCTCGACCCATCGAAACCGGGTTAGGCACTTACCGCTTCCACGTTGATATCAACGGGCATATCGCCGACCCGCTTGTGGCCGAAGCGCTGCGCGCGTTATACACTCATTGCGATTCCATTAGGTTTTTAGGCTCCTGGCCAGTGGCACAAGCAAATGACCGCGAATTAGAACTTCATCAACACAGACAACGATTAGCGGAAGCCGACGCGTGGGTGAAAGCCGCAGCAGTAGGGCAGGAAAGCGAGTCAGAATAAATGGGCGGAAAAATCATTCTCATGCGGCATGGCCGCACGCTTTCCAACGCACGCCGCTATCTCGATACCCGACCCCCAGGGGCGGAGCTCACCGACATGGGCCGCTCACAAGCACTCGCGGCTGGGCAACGACTGCGCGAAATAGCCCCGGAACTGGGGCTTGCTGTCAGCTCCATTGCGCTACGCGCCCAACAAAGCCTGCACCTGGCGATGCTGGGCTACGGTGCACAAACCAGTGGGGAACTTGGGGTCGGCGTTTCCGCCGTACCCACCGCAGTTTTTCCTGGATTACACGAAATCTATTGCGGCGATTACGAAGGCCACAATTCCGAGGAAGCGCACCAGCACTACAATCAGGCGCTAACCGGCTGGAAAGCTGGGCATCTTGACGTGGGGCTTCCTGGTGGTGAAACCCCACGACAACTCCTTAACCGCTACGTTCCTTCCCTCCATAAGGCTTACGAACAAGCAGCTGGCAAAGACCTTTTTGTTGTATCGCACGGCGCCGCGATTCGCCTGATCGGACTGCACGGAACCACCTGCGACCGCTCTGTTATCAATGACCGGTACATTGCCAATGGCTCCCTCGCCGTCATCGAACCAACCGGCGACTTCGGCAGTTGGCGGTGTCTACACTGGGCGGATGAGGTCGTCTGATACGGAAGAGTAAGCATGATCGCAGCGGATAAGAATCTAGAAGTTTTACGGTCTGCCAGCGAGTACATGTGGGTCGATGGGCGCTGCGGTTTGGGCAATAAATCATTCAACACACGGGGTTTAGATGATGTGGTGCACTATAAGTTCAGGCCCAGCGCTCATGACTGGTTTGCACTATCGATTGGGTTTCCCCATCGGACGGAGTGATATGTCACCGTAAGCCCTGCCTATTCGTTACCACCATTCGCTCAGTGAGGATGAATGCAACAGAGAGACTGTTCAGCTACATGCGGGAGGTGGCGTTAAAACGTCGACAAGCGAAGCCCAAGCCCACCTAAACTTGTTAAACACTGCGGCTACGTTGGTAAGGTGGGGCAGTCCTCAATTTAGGCAAATGAAACTTCTAAAAACGCGCAGTTTCCGCTTAACCTTAGAATCTTCACGGTGTTGAATAGTTTCTGCTAATCCTCCCATATACGTCTCAGGTAGTTCCAGGTGCCATGGATACGTTGAAGTTGTAGGACTTCGTCCAGACATTTTCCTGCGAAATCCAGTGAAGCCTCTAAAGGATAAAGCTCTACTGGTAGTCCGTAGCTAGGGGCGTTCTGTTTATAATTTTTCTCCCATTCGGGACTAGGGAGAACTAGCTTCGTCGGCCACGTAATACTGCGACGGCGAGCTTCGTGTTCTAGAACATTTACCAGTTTTGCAGCGGAAAAATTTTGTGTACAGATAATTTGAATGATGTCGGCTAAATCGTGAAAACGATTACTAGCCCCACTATGGTGGATTTCGTACATAGCGCAGATTTTGTCCGCAAGATGTGCTTCGATAGCGGTCGCAAAAATATCGAAAGAATCATACCCTCCGTCCTTGGTTAGCTGATTGAGGAGAGGATCAATGGGTACTCGTTCCATTGGGGCTTGAGTATGTCGCTGAACAGAGACATCGATTTTAATCCTGTGATAAACAGTCGCGCCCAGCTTAGCTTCCAGCTTCACCTCAACTGTCGGCGTTGCGTATCCATCGGGTCGGGGAGAACTTGTAGTATGCACTGACGTCACCGAAAAAGTAAAAGGATCATGGACTTTTCGCTGAGCAATCTGCTCAAATTCTCTACGTATCTCATCCGGGTTTTCCCAGTTTGTAGCCCGAGCTAAATCAATGTCTTGGGTGAAGCGACCATGCCCATTACGCATTAACAAGGCAGTTCCCCCTTTCAACACCCATTGTGTGGCGTCAGTAGCCTCAGTAAAAACCCGATGGAGGAAGCACTGAAAAACTAACTCAAATTGAATGCTGTCCCTGCTCCGTTTTGTTTCCTTCGCAAGGTTACCGATGCGAGTAGAAAGGCTTCTTTTAAAGTCGCGCTCCGCGGCGCGACTTGAAGACTGGCTCATGTCTACTCCCCTTCTTTTTCGACATCAGAACTTCTATCAGAATCCTGTTTTGATCTGCGTGAAAACGTATCTAGCGCACGTTGTGTCTTTGCAAAACTCCGAGATTCCTCAATGATTGATTTTATTGGTTTCGTAGAGCGGTCAACTTGTTTCTTTAACAGTGAATCCAGAAATGGTGTATTCACAGGCACGTCCTTCGTGGCGAGTTCGGCAAGCGTTGCGGATGGTGAACCACTATCCGTCTGTTGTCGATATAGTTCTTCAATGATTGTTCTTATAACGGAAGAGTTCTGTACAGCCAATTCCTCCAGGGCCTGCCTGATGGCTGGGGGAAGATCGGCCTCAATCTCGTGTCGGTGTCCTTCCGTTTCCTCTTGCTGTTGGCATTCAAGCACCAGTTCCTGACCAGAAGCAAAACCATAGGCCCCTGCTACACCGTCAAGCTTGGTAGAAAGAGTTCTCGATCGGACTCCCTCTTTTTGCAACGCATCTACAACGATCGTGGCCAAGTAACCAAACTCGATTTTCTTTGCTGCCAAATCAGCTACTGTACGTTCTACTGATGTCACTGGTAAGCCATCAACATTGACAACGTCTGCCCACGAGACTCCACGATTAACATAGATATAAATGTCGTCTCGAGACGTTTGTTTCCTTGTCGTTGAAGTAAACGTTAACTTCGCTGGAATCAAGTCCCCAATCCGATGGATAAGCGCAGCAGATTCATGCGAAACGACAAGCTTTTCCTCTAATTCCCATCGTTCATCAGGAAACAGATCTCCGCCTAGTGCAACCCAAGCAACGCGGATGTCCGTGAAAGGCCCATGTTGGGCTGATGGCAAAAGGTACACTCCTTGACGTACTCGCATGACAACGCCTTTGTTGGCCAGGCGCCCCAGCTGAAGTCGACTAACGCCTTCCCGTTGGGCTTGCGCAGTAGTGATAATCCCCCATTGGTCGGAAGCGGCTAGCTCCAGCGCCTCTAAAACTTCAATATTCTTCATTTGTATCACCTAATTTACTTTTTTGTATCATTATAAGCGATACAAACAAAGTTTAGCTAAAAGAAAAATGATACAAATCCAGTTGCGCATCAGTGAGTAGTGTCAGCTATACCTACCGGCTTTTGGGGCGACAGAATTGTCGTGAAATGAGCAAACCATGTGGGGAAAGGTTCTTTACTAGTGCATTTGCGGTATCGGATTGGTTCCAAACGCCGATCATCAAAGCTGATAGAGGTTGAAGTTGCGTTGAAAAACTCGCGCCATTGGAAAGTTTTGGCACCAACAACTCGTCTCGCACGATCTAATTACGGGACTTGTGCCTTGAAATTTTGAACGTGTGAGAAGCCATCACGAAATGCATGGACAGCTGAATCACTGCGTTAGAGCCTGGCGCGCGAAAGGGGGCTCAGTAATCACGTTTTCTGCTAGCCGTAGCCGAGTCGATCCAGATCGTCTTCATCCAAACCGAAATAGTGTCCGACCTCGTGCATGACGGTGATTCGGGTTTGTTCTACCAGTTGTTCCTCGGTGCGGCAGAAATTTTTCAGCGCTTGCCGGTAAATCGTGATGGTGTCGGGTAAATACCCTGTGTGATCGAAGGTACGATTCGGCAACGCCACTCCGTGGTAGAGACCGAGTATCCACGGGTTGTCGGGGTTAAAGTCCTCAATAAGAAAGACCACGTTTAAGATGTGCTGCATGATGTCGTCGGGGATGCTGGCTAGTGCCTGATCCACGAGTTGTTCAAAGCGTTCATCGCTAATATCGATCACGGCACACCTCCTGGTGTCAGGGTGGGGTTAGTGTTCTACTTTGTCTAACGCTTCCGGGTTAACAATAGGGGAGCGTTCTGGACGGTTTTCTGGCGGGTTGCCGTTAATGGTGAAAGTTTCCTTCGCAGAGCCGACCAATGTGCCGAGGTTCTCGCCGTCAGCGAACATCAGTGAGCAGTTAACACTGTGTGAACCACGGTTCCAGGAGTTAGCTGGCAGCGATGTCCATAATGGTTGCAGGGTAGAACGGTAGAGTTGTTCCTCACCGCCGAGGTACTCCCGACCCGCCTGTGTACAGGCTTTACGCAGGTGCGAATCTTGGTCTTCAATGCTGGGGGTTCCGTCCGGGAATACTGTTTTGAGATCAACAATTGCGGTGGTTTCCAATTGGTGCGGTTCCGAGCAGTCAACCGCTTTGGTGGCGCTGGCGCTATCCACCGCAACGCAGGAACCAACCGCGAACACGCGGGATTGATCCTGTTGCGCGGCTTTGCCGGTGGTGGTGATGACGGTGCCCGAGGAGTCGGTTGCTTGCACGCCGCACAGGAGGGTTCGGTCGCCAGCATTCCAAGATTCTTGTGGTGGCAAGATCGAGGCTACCGAGTATCGGCCTAATGGGTCGAAGGAACCACCTAAGTATTCCATAGTGACATCAAGACACAGTTCTTCCCGCAGCTGTGCTTGCCGGGTTTGGTTTGGCAGTTTTGCGGTCTCGCCGAATTCCGAAGACGGGTAGACAGCAAGATCTTCGCGGGATGCAACTTCAAACCGGTGCGGGCCAGCGCAGTCAGTTTGTTCGAAGGAGGCTATGGCGCCGCCATCAAGCTTCCAGGTGAGGCAGGAGCCGACATCGGCTGAGGTGAACGAAATGGAGTTTGTGGCGTTATCGCTTTGCGACGCCTCAGACTGCACTGGTGCGACAGGTTGCGGGGTGGAGGAGGATACGAGTTTGTACCCGCCAATCGCAGCGACTGTAGCAAGGGCCGCTACAAGTGCGATTCTCAAAGCTTCTGCGGAGCGCCATTTCTTATCCATAGTTATTCCATCATGCCTTAGTAATCAGTGAGCGCAAAGCATAGCGGTCTGTTCGATAGACTGAAGTGCACCACTCCACTGGCCGGTGGTGTGCCCGGGAAAGCCGCACTACCTTGAGTAATGGGGTTCCTTTATCGACTTCCAGAAGTTCGGCCTCTTCGATGGTTGCTGCGACGGCACTGACTATTTGTTCTGCATTGGTGATGGCTATTGCGTACTGGTGCTCCAAAATCGCGTAGACGGATTTATATACGTCGTTTTCCAATAAGTTCGGGGCGAGAGCGGAATTGTACCAACCGTCATCTATACAGAATGGTTTTTTGTCACCTAACCGCAAGCGCCGTAGATGGGTATGTGGTTGGTTTGGTGGGGAGTTGAAAAATGCCCGAATATCTTCAGGGGCGGGAGACCACGCCGATTGCAGGATTTTGGAGGTGGATTCAATGTTTTGAGCCGACATTTCGTCGGAGAAACTTGCCAAGTGCACTCGGGCGACCAAGGGGGAGTGGGCCACAAAGGTTCCTTTTCCGCGGGCGCGCCTAAGCTTGCCGCTGGCAACCAGGTCGCCGATGGCGCGTCGTACCGTGATGCGGGAAACGCCATAGGTTTCTTCTAGTACCCGTTCGCCGGGCAGCATATCACCGGGTTTTAACTGGTGGGTGCAGTAATCTTCAAGGATCTCCCTGAGTTGTTGGTGCTTTGGAGTATCTGTCCCGTCAGTCAGGGTCCTGGCGGGCAGCTCCATAAGAGTGTCGGCCATGTATATCATTCTACCCCTAGTGGTAATAACCAGTGCTGGATTTTTCGGTTAGGGGTTCTGTAATACCCGGGCATTACCGGTAGGCTGATAGACATGATTGACCTGAAATTCCTACGCGAAAATGCCGACGTTGTTCGCCAATCTCAACTCACTCGGGGCGCAAATCCGGACTTGGTGGATGAGCTCATCGCTGCAGATGAGGCCCGCAGGATCGCCATCAAGGCGGCGGACGAACTGAAAAGTGAGCAGAACGCGTTCGGGAAGAAGATCGGTCAGGCCACGCCAGAAGAACGCCCTGCGTTATTGCAAGGTTCCAATGAGCTTAAAGCAAAGGTGAAAGCGGCGGAAGAAGCCCGTAAAGCTGCGGAAGCTACTGTAACTGACCTTCAGATGCAGATAGATAACGTGGTCGAGGGAGCGCCTGCTGGCGGTGAAGATGATTTTGTGGTTTTAGAACATGTAGGTGAGCCGTCTAGCTTCGATTTTGAACCTAAGGATCACCTTGATCTTGGGCTTTCGCTGGGTCTAATCGATATGGATCGCGGTGCCAAGGTGGGCGGCGCCCGGTTCTATTATCTCACTGGTGACGGTGCGTTTTTACAGCTTGGTATGTTGACTTTAGCTGCGCAGAAAGCAAAAGCTGCTGGTTTTACCCTCATGATTCCGCCAGTATTGGTGCGGCCTGAGGTGATGAGCGGCACCGGTTTCTTAGGTGCGCATTCGGATGAGATCTACTATTTAGAACGTGACGATTTGTACTTGGTGGGAACCTCAGAGGTGGCTTTGGCTGGTTACCACCAGGATGAGATCATTGATCTTTCGCAGGGGCCGGTAAAGTACGCCGGTTGGTCATCGTGTTTTCGTCGAGAAGCGGGGTCCTACGGCAAAGACACCCGAGGAATTCTGCGGGTGCATCAGTTCGACAAGTTGGAAATGTTTGTGTACTGCAAGCCGGAAGATGCAGCCGCCCAACATCAGGCGCTATTAGATATGGAACGTGACATGCTTAAAGCAGTTGAAGTGCCGTATCGCATCATTGATGTCGCCGGCGGTGATTTGGGATCCTCGGCGGCTCGGAAATTTGATACTGAGGCATGGATTCCTACCCAACAGACCTACCGGGAACTTACATCGACATCTAACTGCACCACATTCCAGGCCCGTAGGTTGCGCACCCGCTACCGCGACGAGAATGGCAAGGCACAGGTTGCTGCCACGTTGAACGGTACTTTAGCTACTACCCGGTGGTTGGTTGCAATTTTGGAAAACAATCAACAGGCTGATGGCTCTGTTATTGTTCCTGAAGCGTTGCGGCCATTTGTTGGCAAAGACGTTTTAGAGCCGATCAAGTAACCCCTTAAACACGTAAGTTAGGAAATCGCACCATGGCACGCGCCGGTTGGCGAAAACACGGATCGATATTTTGGGTACGCCCCGGATTCACCACTATCCCAGCCCACCCGTCTGAATCCCGGGAAACTATTTATAACTCCATCATTATCCGGTTAGTGATCGCGATGTTGCGGTTCCAGGGTATAAAACTTTCTATTTCTGGTTCGGAAAATATCCCGCGTACCGGCCCAGCTTTGTTAGCAGCCAATCACACTGGATACTACGACTTCATTTTCAGCGGGGCCGTGGCCAAGTTGCATGGGCACCGGTTGGTGCGGTTTATGGCGAAGAAAGAAATCTTTGAAGTTCCGGTTGTTGGTGCCCTCATGCGGAAAATGAAGCATATTCCGGTGGATCGTTCGGCGGGGGCATCGTCGTTAGATGCCGCCATTGACAGTTTGGCCGACGGTAACTTGGTGGGTATTTTCCCCGAAGCCACCATTTCACGCAGTTTTGAGTTAAAAGAGTTTAAAACTGGGGCGGTGCGCATTGCTAGTACTGCGAATGTGCCGCTTATTCCGATGGTGTTGTGGGGTTCACAGCGAGTCTGGACTAAAGATCACCCGCGCAAGCTGGGGCGTAATCATATCCCGGTGTGGGTTCGCGCAGGGGCACCCATTGAACTATCTGGTGATATAGAAAAAGACACACAGACGCTTAGGGATACGATGTCTGTGATGTTAGACGAGCTGCGCGCTGAATATGAAGAAGAATACGGGCCGTTTCCCGGTGGGGAATATTGGCGGCCGAAATCCTTAGGCGGGTCTGCGCCCACACCGGCGGAAGCCGACGAACGAGACGCAGAAGAAAAGCGGCAACGCGCCGCGAAAAAGGCCGCGAAAGCCAAAAAGAAAAAGTGAGATGGAACAATGATCCCGAAGCTAATTGCAAGTGACGTCGACGGAACGTTTATAACCTCCAGCGAACGTGTCACGCCTAGGCTTCGGGATGTCGTGCTACGTGCCACAGCCGCTGGCAGTCACTTCACCTTGGCGACGGGCCGACCGCCGCGCTGGCTGTTTCCCGTTCTGGAGCAACTTCCACTGCGCCCGATATGTGTCTGCGCGAATGGGGCGGTGCTTTATGATTCCGAGGCGGATCGCGTGCTGCACACCCGGACTTTAAGTCCGCATGTGATGCGGGAGATTGTTGCTCGGGTAGACGAAGTGTTACCTGTTGGTGTAGCCGTGGAACGTGCTGGGCAATCCGCTTTTGATCGTTGCGATGAGCTTTTCCTTGTGTCGGAAGGTTTTGTGCACGCATGGGAATCTGAGGAACACGGTGAAGCTGACGTGGATACGGTGGTTTCTCAACCCGCTATTAAGATGCTGTTGCGCAACCACACCGCATCGGCGAAAGAAATGTATGCGGCTGTGCGCAGCGTGGTTCCAGAATCCATCGCACATGTGACGTTCTCTATCGGTGAAGGTCTGCTGGAACTATCCGCACCGAATGTGACCAAGGCTTCCGGGCTTGAAGAATTGGGCAATATCCTGGGCGTTTCCGCCGAAGATGTCATTGCGTTTGGGGATATGGCTAATGATATCGAGATGGTTCGGTGGGCAGGAACAGGTGTTGCGATGGGTAACGCCATCGACGCGTTAAAACAGGTGGCGGATGAGGTAACTACATCGAACGACGATTTCGGGGTAGCGCGGGTATTAGAGCGAGTTTATGGACAGTCGTAAAAGTCGATAATCAAGGTACATGTTAAAGGTGGTTTTGCCATTCAACGAAAATTGAATGGCAAAGTCAAGTTACGATCCGACTTCAATGGTTTCAAGATTTGAAACATTCACGATGATGCTGAATAAATCAGGGTGGATACGAGTTCCAACATTATGGCGATTTGTTCCTCCCCGGTGTAGGGCATAGAGGGTGGCAGTGTCGTCAACGACAGGTGAGCCAGACTGACCTCGGAACGTATCGGCTAGGTACTTAACTTCAGTTGCGGTAAATCCAATCGTTTTGTTTCGATCTTTCCACATGGTTTTGGTTTGTTTATCTGATGGGTATCCAATGACGATGGCGAATTTTCCTTGTAGCTCGTTGTCAGTAGGTATTTTCATTCCAAACCAGCCAACTTCGTTACCGAGTGGCTGATCCAGCTTAATGATGCCCCAATCCTTGCCAGGATCTGTAAAGTTTGAGTCGTACCAAACCTGGGTGGCTTTTGCCGTCGGAAACAACTCGATATCTCCATTTGCTCCAGGGGTAAAACTAATATCTGCTGCACCACGAGCTAAGCAATGCCCAGCGGTTATTACGGTGTCACTGCTGATGAGGGAGCCTGTGCAAAACTCTGCTTGTCCACCTGCGCCGATGAAGTTTATTTGCCCAATCCAGCGAAACGGAGCTGTTGCAGTGTTGTGGACTTGTTGCCTGGAGTCGAACCCGATGACTTTTTCTAGCATCCAATGTGTTCCTTGCGATGAAGGTGTGGATGTAAATCCAGGGTTATTCAGCAAGCTACTATTTGTAATCGGATGTTCGGTGTCTTGTTTGCCATCAATAATGTTGTAGCCAACAGGCGAAAGCTGGGACTGTTCTTCTGCAAAAGCTTGTGGGGAAGTAGACGCTAACAAAGCCAGTAGCAATGTGCTGATTATGGCGGTAAGCCTATGTTCAATTCGAATAGCCATGAAATGCAGTATTACCGAACCGAGGGGTTTTTGGAATCGCCTTATCTTATGTTTTTCCTAGACTAAAAACCTGAAGCATTGCGATCACTGCCTCATTTTTTAGAAAAATAAATGAAAGTAGTGCGAATTTTCAATGAAGCTGTGAAGCTTTAAATCTTTAACTTTTATCTCTTAATGAAGAAGTTGGTTTGCTATTTGCTTCAATTTAGATAAGGGCTCAGTTTTTATAGCAAGTTTTTCATTGGGTTACCCTATCGTGGGGGTATTGCTAAAAGTTTTTTATTGCATTTCTAGAAAAAGTTCTATGTCTTATCTAGTCTCGGACTCATGCACAAATGTGGAGTATGTGCATGAGTCCAAGAAATCAACATTCGCAAGAAAGGTTAGGTCTATCATGCGAGCTGAACTATCAAAGCGGTTAGTGGCCGCTTCGATGGTTGCCATTCTACCAATGGCGAACATCTCACTTGCAAATGCGCAACCTGTAACGTACGAAACGCAGGATTCTGCCCAGCAGCTTTCAGCTGTAGAGTTCGAAAATGCTACACAAGAAGAGCAGGTTGAGGCTCTGGCTGAACTGTTAAAGGAAATGGATGAGGCTGGATCTGAGGCAGAAGTGCAACAGCTTTTCGTTGAACGCTTCGGGCAAGATAACCTTGAAGATGCTGCGGCGCAATTGGGTACAAACACTTCCGAGGTATTCCGTGAATCGGATGAAGTTGTTGAAGAAGGTTTTGGGGAATTCCTCCAATGCATTAAAGGTAAAGCAACGAATGACATCAAAAAAGCTTTGGATGTCAATGTGGTTGCCGCATTTATTGGGCAGAAGGATTATGCGAAAGCCGCTTGGGCTATTGTGAAGCACCTTGCGAAACAAGGGATCAAGCGTAACGCATTTGCGATTGCTGGCATGCTTGCCTGGTGGGCTTGGCAGTGTAGGCACAACTGGTAGCAACTATTTCAGGGATTTCCCGGGCAACGTTGACGTGCAGACATGATGGCGAGGTCGAATTTGCTACCATGTCTGTACGGTTCGAAGTTAGATTCTTGACATAAAGAAAGGAGCAAGAGATGGAAAGAAGAGCGGAAAATGCTTGGTCGATAGATTTATCATGGAAAAACCTGCTATTGCGGTGGGTTACATTGATTGTGGGGCTCTTAGGGTATGTCTTTCTTCTTAAACTTTTGGGTTTTGACTCAAAAGTGGATTGGGAGCTTTACTCCAATCTTGTTGCACTGGGAACACTAATTCTCTTTGTTGTGGCAGTGTATGGGCGGCCGAAGAAAGATTAGTGGATGCCCAAAAGTCTTTTGACTAAGCTTTCGCCTTGATATTTTTTGTTTTTAAAGCAATGTAGAAGCATCAGGATATGGTGCTTCTACATTGCTTTTATTCGCTTGGTTTTGCTGTGTGATCTCCTGCGAAACAGCTGATGTGGTGTTGGATTGCGTATTGTCACGGCTTGGTGGGAACGGGGGATTTATTTGACTGGGGGAATGATTTTTCACTCTGGGTAATTGATATAACCAAGGATTTTCCGGGCTATCTGTTCTGGTGTTAGCCGATCGGTGGTGAGCCTGATGTCCGCTGTGTAGCGGTGGTCCACACAGCTTAATTGGCTGGTAGCCATTCCGGCGGGGCGATCGCCACGACTGGCCTCGCGTCGTGCGAGTTCATCGGGGGAACATTCAAGTGCCACCCACACTATGTCATTGCCACTAAAAGCTTGTGAAAGGGTGCGTTTGCTGGTGATGGGGTCAAGGAAAACATCGTCATAGACAATATGAACGCTGGTGCGGGCGAGGTGCCCTAGGGCGCTGAGCCAGGCGTCGAAAAGCATATGAAACGTCGCGCCCGTGCTGACGGTGCCAGTTTCAGAAATCATTAGCCCGGCGGGGGAACCAACGAGTTTGGGCGGTAGTGCGTTGATGAAATCATCAATGGAAAACCGTAGCCACGCACCGGGGGCGATGTTTGTTAAAGCTGCGGCGGCGGAGGTTTTTCCGCAGCTTGATGGGCCGTTTATCACGACAATCATGGCTTTTATCTTTCTCTGTTGATACTGCAACATGTTGGTTTTTCTCGGCATGTCGCCAGGACACGCACCCACAATTCTATATAGTGATTCAAATCACACAATATTGGCGTGACAACTCCTCAAGTCACTGCGTCTTACTAGTGTCCCAGTTGACGAAAGTCGTTAACTACAAACTTTTGAAGGAGACACACAATGAACAATAACTCAATCCCACAAACCGGTCAGCAGCGCGAGATCGCACAGCACCGTGAAGAAAAGCGTCACGAGAAGAACGAAACCGCCAACCGTGGCCCGCTGCAAACCGAGCACGGCGTAACCACCATTGAAGAAAATGTTGTTGCAAAGATCGCCGGTATGGCTACCCGCGAGGTGCCCGGCGTCTACGACATGGGCAACGCTGCACGCCGCGCTTACCGACCGTATCCCTAACGCTCAGACCAACGTCGCAGGCGGCATTAGCGTAGAAAAAGGCGAAACCCAAGCAGCTGTGGACGTCACCGTTGTTGTTGAATACGGAGTCTCCATCGTAGAGGTAGGAAACGCTATCCGCCGCAATATTATCGAGCAGGTTGAAGGCACCACCGGCCTCGAAGTGATTGAAGTCAACGTAAACGTTACCGACGTCCACTTGCCAGACGAGGATTCTGACAACTCCTCCACCACCGAATTGAAGTAAACCCAAAGATCTACGCTGCAACCAAGGAGTATGCATGAAGACCACACACCTAGCTATCCTCATTGGACTGTTCCTCGGCACAGTTCTAGCTTTCGGATCCTTCACTGCTTTCGTCCTGGTGGCACTATGCGGCCTCTTCGGGGGAGCCGCGGGTCCTTGCCTTAGAAGGCCGACTTGATGCCCGCGAGCTCCTGGACCGCTGGAGGCAATGACGCCCGTGACCATTAGCGACGAAATTGCAGAAAACATGAAGGGAACCGCCCCACAACGCGGCACCACAACCATACCAGCACGTGTTGTCGCCCGCATCGCCGAACAAGCAGCCTCTGAAGTGCGCTTTGTCGGCTCCGCAGCGGGTGGAGTCATGGGAGTCGGAGCGCGCCGGGACTTTTCCTCCCGCCCTACCGTCGAATGTGATCTCTACGGAAACATGGCGGTACTACGCATGGACATCGGCATGGTGTTCCCCCTGCCACTACATTCCAGCGTTCAAGAACTACGTGAACGCATGCGCACTCGAGTTGAAAACCTCACTGGACTAGAAGTAGGGCGCATTGACATCGAGATTTCCTGGCTCGATCCCAGCAGCACAATAAGAGGAGCACTGCGATGAACAACGACCCCCGAAGTCTCACCCGGCGGCCGACCCGGACGATACCAGCCACAGTGTTGGCAATCGTGCTGGTAGCTCTAGGTGCCGTAGGGCTATGGCTACTTGGAACGCATGTCGTGACTGGCCAGTGGCCCCATCAAGCACAAAACACGATGGAAACGATAGCGTCAACCCAGCTCGCTTCCACCGCAGTTATAGTCGCCGCCTGCGTTCTCGCGGTTATCGGAGTGCTATTACTTCTACTTGCTCTGTGGCCCGGCCAGCCGCGCCGGGTTGCAGTACTCGCCGACGACATTCCCGGCGAGACCGTAATGACCCGTCGGGATCTGGCCACATTGGTTCAACACCGCGTGGAACAAGTCGATGGAGTGGACTCGGTGAAGGTTAACGCTAGTCGACGTCGGGCTGACCTTCAGGTGGGCAGCGTTCTTGGAAACTCTGAACCGTTGCATTCCGCAGTACAGGCGGCCGCCGAAGATGCACTGTTGCAGCTAAAACCCGCTACAGGCATTCGACCTCGGGTGCGGCTTCGCCGCACATAACTAAAGGAGGATACAGATTATGCGTTCCATTTCTGGTATCAAAAACCGGGTTGTGCTTGCCATTATCGGACTACTAATTACCCTTGCGGCAGCTTGGTTGGCGGCAACCCTGCTAAACCTGGGTGTTTCGTGGCCACAACTGCAACCACTTTTGCCAAATCCACACACGCACATCGGCGCTTTGCTGAGTGCGAACAGCAATTGGCTCTTTCCCGCAGCCATTGCGATTGCCTTGATCGCGTTGATCGTGGGTATCGTGATGCTCATTTCCCAAATTCCGCGTAAAGCACGTACTGCGCCCCTACGGTTGGTCGACACTGACGGCACCCTCATGGCCACGGTTTCCCCAGACGTACTAGCACGTGCTTTGTCCGAGCGGGCTGAAGAAGTACCTGGGGTGTCTGGTTGCTCAGTCTGGGTGGCTGGTTCCTCACGCAACATCTGGTTGCAAGCAAGCGCGAAGATCAGCCAGGAAGCTCAGGTTTCGTGGGCGGTCGCCGCGTTACGACGCCGACTCGCCGATGACATCACTGCTTCCTTAGGCACAGCACCGCAACAAGTAGATGTGATAATCAAACCTAGTAGCGGTACCGCTTCCGAGGCGGTCGCAGGGGTTGCTGACCATCGTCGGAAAGCGTTAGCGTGAGCCAACAAAACGACACACACTTAGTACTCAAAGCACAAGATGGCGATGTGGCTGCCTTTGAGCAATTGATCCAACGCTACCAAGGTCGCCTTTTCCGCACGGCATACATGGTTTTAGGTAACCGCCAAGACTCTGAAGATGTTGTGCAGGAAACCCTCATCCAGGCGTGGCGACGATTGCATTTGCTTCGCGAACCCGCCGCGTTTCGCGGCTGGTTGCTGAAAATTTGCACGAATAAAGTCACAAGTACCGTCCGGCGCTTAAGCTCGCATGGAACAGACCCGCACGACCCGACAAATTTTGAAGAATTAGCGGGTCAAAAAGGTAGTAGCGTGCATGCCGGAAGCTCCGCCAGCAGTGAGACCGACCCCGCCCGTACCAGCGAAGTCAATGCGCAGATTATGGCGCTCGCTGATGTCCTATCCACCGTGAGCCCCGAGCTACGCGCATGCTGGGCGCTTCGAGAGGTTGAAAGCATGTCCTATAAGGAGATCGCGCACACCCTAAACATCACCGAGTCTACGGCTCGCGGCCGGATAGCCCGCGCCCGAACGCTCATTATGCAACGGATGGAGGAGTGGAAATGAGCGACGAAGCCACCGGACGTTACCTCCAACTGATCAAATCCCTGCACGACGAATGGGATCTGATGGACGCGGACAACGACGAATCAGTACGTCCCTCCAGCCGAGTCTTCGACTCAGTTATGGAAGCGGTACGCGCTAACGCTCGTCACGGTGCTGAGGTTCACATGCCCGCAACCGAGCATGGACCATACACAATGACCGAGCTATCGCTACGTACCCTTGTGCGACAAGCAGTGGAATCTGTCCCCTTGGTCAGTGCACTATGTTCATCCTTTGAGTACTCCGAAGCGCCAGAAAACCAACGCGGCTACGGTCAACCAACCCGGGTTCGGTGTCGCATTAGCGTGCACGTGACCGCTAAGAACTACGCTGAACTTACCGCGCGGGTACGCGATGCAGTACGCACATCGTGCCAAGATAACCTTAAATTCGCCCCTGATGTCGATATTCACATAGAGGATCTTCATGATGACGACTTCTAACGCTCTAGCCACCGAACTGGTGAAAGTAGTTACGGGCATTTCAGGCGTTCGAGGTCTTGAGCCCGGTATTACCAGCGCACTTCGGGTCTGGGGTGCGCGCGTCAGCGGTGAAAATGATGGTGCAACCCGCTACGGAATTATTCTTGACGACGACTCTAAGACCGTAACCATCGAGGTGGGAATTGATGATTCCCGCCCGGTGAAAGAAATTGTCAGCGATATTCAAAACGCTACACGCGAAGTTTTCCAACGTTCCACCGATGTGGTCACCGCAAAACTTGAGGATTTCGTTGTCACAGTGAAAGTTAAGTCGTTATCAAGCTGATTATTGGTTTTATTCACTGCCAATACCACAATACTTAGGTGGTGGGCAGTGTTGGAGCATGCTCTATGGGGTCGGCATCAGTTGCGACCCGCCACAGTTTTGCAGCAAGAGAAACTGTATTTGGGGTTTGTGAGTCACAATTGGAACTAACCCTAACTGATATCATTTCGCCTTTGTTCGGGACCGTGATCCCAAGAACTTGGGCGATCTTTCTCTGCTCTAGGTAGTCTCCCCCGAGAATAATTATGCCCTCGGGGGCCAGTGTAGTTCGCGCACCACCATTGGCACGGACTCGCTTCATATAGTCCGCTTGTTGTGCAACAGTGGCGATGACATTTCGGGTGATTATTCGCTGCTGCGCAACACGGAACAATTCGTTTATACGTTGAGTTCCATGTCTATGAGATGTAATCAGCGAGACGGTTTCTTTGGGGAGGGTTAGTAGGGTGTTCTCTGGAAGCGTATGCTCCTGCCAACACCACGCGATCGCCTGCCGTCCTTGTTTAGAAATACTCCGTTTACGATCGCGATTACCGCCTTTAGTCAAAATTTCCTCAGTTACGTAGACGAAACCGAGATGCCAGTAGCGCTCATAATCATTTGCGTGGGTTACCATAGCGTAGTTCCCTACAGTTTCGGTCGGAATCATCCAACCAAAACGGGTTTTGGAAAATTTGCAATCCACATCGATACCGTCTATGGAAAAATCCATTCTTTCGCCGTCGCTGACGAACCCATCAAGTGTGCGTCTGAGGTAAATCTCCACCATGGTGCCCAGGTGGGTTGCCTCTGTTTTCGAAACTTGGTCAATACTGAAGCGACCAGTGCGTTGACCATCATAAATATGGTCTAAAGCCTTTCGTAAAGCTTTGCGACACTTTTCGCCATCAGGGTCAAAATTTCTTAAATGCTGTGCAAAGTTGATACTCACATTATCGGGTGTGAGCGGATGAACAGAATGCAAAATCTTCCTCAGACTGGAACGGATATTGGAATTTGGTTATTGATGTTAGCAGTGGTTGTGATCCTTGTTTTTGTTAATGCGTTATGGATTGCACGGCCGATTGCTTCTGCAACTGGTGGTGGAAAAGCATTGCCTACTTGACGCCATTGAGCGGTTTTTCCGCCCGCCCACTGCCACTCGGGTGGAAAACCTTGAATGACACCACCCATGGGGACTGTTAACCTCGGTAAGTTTTCAGAATCCCCTACAGGAAAATCCCTCCCAGGCGCCTCTTCGGCAATTGAGCTTCCTTTGACTCCCAGCTTTCGCCAGGCCTCACGTGCCCGTGACGGGCCAACGTCTGCGCCGCCATGTTTTTTTGATCCGCCGACAATGGTAGGTGCAATAGAATTAGCTTGAGCCGCCCAGTGTTTCGCTCCTAACCATCCGTTTGCCGACATCAAATCTTCTAGCGCTTCCCCAACTGTTGGTGGTTCAATGTGCTTGTCTGGCCATTGGAAAAATGCAGCATACTCATTTTTTAACGCTACAAGGATAAAACGCGGCCGTAGTTGGGGTACGCCGAAATCTGAGGCGAATAGCAATTTCCAGAAAACCGTGTAGCCTAGCACACTAAGTTCATCAATTATTTGTTGCCGATAAGTATCAAAGCGTTTCTGAGCCAGCCCTTTGACGTTTTCGAGCAAAACCGCCCGTGGATTAATCTCTCGAATTAGCTCAATTGCACGGGGGAACAAATCACGCTCATCAGCTGCGCCTAGTTGCTTTCCGGCGATGGAGAATGGCGGGCATGGAACTCCGCCAGCGAACAGGTCAATCGCATTTCGATAAGGCGTACCGTCGAAATCATGAATGTCTAGTTCGAAAACTGGCCACGGGCCGTGTAAGCCATCATGCGACCGATTCAGCCGCAAAGTCTCTGAAGCCCACCTGTCAATTTCGATCACGGCAGCATGGGTGAATCCTGCTCGTTCAAGTCCGAGTGCCTGTCCGCCAGCTCCTGCGCAAATTTCGATTGATTGTAAATGATTAGGTGAAGAACCGTTTTCCACGGTAGTACTTCTTTCAGAGATTTATGTTGAGTGGAGTTTTGTGGATTTTATCCTAGATCAATATCTATGATTGCCATCATTATATTCGAGGTGTCTAACATTAGACTCTAACATAGATCATTTGTTCGAGATTTATTGTTTGCTGTATAGACTGTGCTTTACTGTGGTGCTGGTCAATATCGGGAGAATAGGTTGTTCGCGGTTGTGCCAACTTTAGGGGGTTGAGGTCGTCGAAAAGCGAAAAACGCATAACGTAACCCCGCAGTATAAGGGAGAATACTGCGGGGTTACGTGTTCTTTAGGGAGATAACAAGGTCTTCCGGTCAGGGAAGTTTTATTATTCCGCCATCGCTTCTTCAGCGTTGACGTTGGTCTTTACATCGACGGCACCGGTTGCCGGATCGAAGGTAATATAGCCGCCTTCAAAATCCACACGGAGCAAGTCGCCGTCCTGGTACTCCTGGTTGAGTGGCAGGCCGAGTGGTCCCATATCAAGCCCCTGTGCAGCCCAGGTGTCGCCGATTACACCCCACAGCGCTTGAGATCCAGTCTCAGGGGAACCAATGATGATTCCGTTGTCAAACAGTGCGTAGGTGATGTCTTGTCCATAGCCATTGGTGTACTGGATTTCACCCGTGCGTGCCGAGCCCAGGATTGGCGATAGCGTCTTCCATAACTTCGAGATTGGGGAGTCAGAAGACAAACCGGCGATCTTGTCTACCATCGGCGGGATGGAAGATAAGGTAAGGCCATTGATAATCTTGACGTCACCCAGCTTGGAAAGGCTACCAGGCAGGACGCCCAATGCGGAAGCTATGCCAATAACCACCGAAATGAGAGATACTGCTGCGGTTGCCATCACCTTGGGGTCCTTGGTGTCACCGATGTTTTGCAGTTGCTTGAGTAGATCAAGCGCATTGGTTGCGGCATTGGATGCCCGATTGGAGTTCTGGCGAGATGGGGGAGTGCCCGCATTGTCTGTGTTGGAATCTGAGTTACCAGAGTCTGGGGTGACAATCGGATTGGAATTAGATACGCCACCAATCGAATCGTACTTGGCCTTGGCTGTATTGCGAATGGTACCCATTTGTGCATACGCATGGTCGCCGGGGCATTCGGTGAGGCCGACGTCACGGTGCGCGAAGATATTAGGCAACTCAACTCGGGTGCCTTGTGGGTAAGGGGTGTACTTAGTTCCCTCAGAGTAGTGGGCACCCTTGCCTGTTGGGTCAATGCCAGCTACCTTGGCGCGCCAACCAGCAAGTTCGCCAACAGCCTGGATCATTTCGGAAGAAGGTTGCGCGGTTTGATAGTTGCCGATCATAGAAATCGCCCAGGTGTTTTCGTTGAAGCCACCTGCATGAGCGCCGATGATGTCCTTATTTAGGCCGCCGTAGCGCCCCTCATAGAGGTTGCCGAATTTATCAGCAAGTGCGTGGTATCCGATGTCGCACCAGCCCAGGTTTTGGGCGTGGTACTTGTAAATGCCGCGCATAATGCCTGGTGCTTGTTCCCGGGTGTAGTTGTTGGAGCCAGCGGTGTGGTGAATGGTGATACCTGCGGTCCCATCACTGAAACTGGGATTGGAGCAGCGAATGCTTTCATCTGCACCCCAACCCTTGCGGGAAATGACTTTAGGTAAGCCATCGGAGTCGCTGGTCAGGTTGATTCCGTTAGCAGCAACCTCAGATTCACCGCCATCAATGAACACCACATCGAGTTCTTTAGCTTCGGTGCCTTCTACAAGGTCAACACCTGAGAGGGATACCTGAACAGCAGTGGTAGGTTCCACGAAGATAAGGTCGGTGCCTTGGCGGGCGTTGGGGTCGGAGGAACCGTAGTCGAGCGGCTCGGTGTCAAACCATTCGCTCCATGTTCCGTCTGGACGTTGGCCGCGAACAAAGGCTGCGAGGTCTTTATCGCCTTCCCATGTGATGGCAAACTGCGAGAATTCTTCATCGCGGTTAAATTGCTTGACGGTTCGTGCCGCGTCACCTTCGCCTTGAGCTGCGATAGCTGGATCGTCAACAACGATGTTTTCGCCGTCGGCGAGGCTTGCGGTGGTCATCGTTGGGTCGATGGGGTCAATCCCGTCGCTTTGGGTTTGCAATATTGATGTTGTGCCAATGCCCACCGCTGCACTCGCGACCAGTGCTGCCGCAACAATGGATGCGGTGACTGGGCGACGGTTTTGGGCAGCGATGAGACGACGTCGTTGCTTCACTTTTATCTCCCTTAATGTGAATTGTGTTCCTTGAACTGTGAACTTTTAAACCAAGGAAAACCTGACTTTAAAGTTCTAGTTTAGGGTTAGTTATCTGAGATAACAATAGAACATAACTGGGATAAATGAAGCATCTGATGGGTATGTTACTTATGTGAATTGCGTGAAAGTTGTGGCCTAGCTGCATATTTGTTGTTAAAAATATTTTTTAAAACGGCGTGTCGAATCCCTAAAAAACTCCACTAGATGTTCGCCACAAGTAGCAGACTTAATGCGGGTGTGGCGATTGCTGTTGCTCCCAGTTGACCATTACCCTTGATAAGCATGAGTGACTTTGACTTGATTGTTGTTGGCTCCGGTCTTTTCGGCCTCACCGTTGCTGAGCGTACTGCTTCCCAACTAGGAAAAAAGGTGCTCATCGTTGAACGCCGCAACCACCTTGGTGGCAATGCCTACTCGGAAGCAGAACCCGAAACTGGTATTGAGATTCACAAGTACGGCGCCCACCTATTCCATACCTCTAATAAGCGGGTATGGGACTACGTCAATCAATTCACAGACTTCACCGGCTACCAGCACCGTGTTTTCGCCATGCACAACGGCGTTGCCTACCAATTCCCGATGGGGCTGGGGCTCATTTGCCAATTCTTCGGTAAGTATTACAGCCCGGACGAGGCACGCGCACTCATCGCCGAACAAGCCTCCGAAATCAATTCCGAAGACGCCACCAACCTGGAGGAGAAGGCAATCTCGCTTATCGGTCGCCCCCTCTACGAGGCATTCATCCGGGACTACACCGCCAAGCAATGGCAGACCGACCCCAAAGAATTACCAGCTGGCAACATCACACGGCTCCCAGTGCGCTACAACTTCGATAACCGCTACTTCAACGACACCTATGAGGGTTTGCCTGTCGACGGGTATGCTGCCTGGCTGGAAAACATGGCAGCTCATGACAATATCGAAGTCCGCCTTAACACCGACTGGTTCGAGGTTCGTGATGAACTACGCGCCGCAAACCCGGATGCCCCGGTTGTGTACACCGGACCGCTGGATCGCTACTTTGACTACTCGGAAGGCAAACTGGGGTGGCGCACCCTCGACTTCGAAACCGAAGTGCTGCCCACCGGCGACTTCCAGGGCACCCCGGTGATGAACTACAACGATGCCGAGTTCCCCTACACCCGCATCCACGAGTTCCGGCACTTCCACCCCGAGCGGGAGGACCGTCACCCCAAGGACAAGACGGTAATTATGAAGGAGTATTCCCGCTTTGCCGACGAAGGGGACGAGCCGTATTATCCGATCAACACCCCCGCCGATCGCGAAATGCTGCTGAAATACCGCGAGCTTGCCGAAGCCGAAACCGCAAACAGCAAGGTGTACTTCGGTGGTCGCCTCGGCACCTACCAGTACCTGGACATGCATATGGCGATCGCATCTGCGTTAAGCATGTTCGACAACAAGCTTGTCGACGAACTGGCGTAGGCGGTTAACGCATGTGATGTTTTAGTTCTGTGTCGTGCCCCAAATTGGTGTGAATCGCCAGTTGAAAACACATTTTTGTGTAATGTATTCATATACGGACATTGATTGGTTGATCCAGAAAGGAGCAAGGTTGACGATGGAACAATTCAAGTTGCAAGCTTTTATGTATATTGATTCGGCAGAAAATATCGACCGAGCGCTTTTGGATTTTCGCCAAGTTTTGAGTCAAACTTTTTTTGCGGAACTGTCTCCCACAATCAAACGAACAAAACGTCCTGGGCAATTGTCTGTCGAATTTGTTTTTTTTGCCCAAGACGCCGATGCGGCGGAAAAAGCGGCAGATAGCATTATTCGAAATCTTTTTAATGAGGTTGCGGACATTACCCCGCGCCGCGAGGTTTCTCGTGGTAGTGATATGTTGGCTTATGCATGATGGGCTTTGATAAGTGTCCCTCAAAATAGAAAAACTGGTCAAGTTTCTCATTGAGTGTTGGGAAGCTTGGCCTTCTATTTTGATGGGTATAGCATCAATCTTTGCCATTTGTGCTTCAGCTTTTCCCGACCAGTCTTGGGCATTGTTTGGATACGTCGTTTATTTGCGGTACATTTTTGCTTTTCTCGCTGTAATTTGTACTGTGGTCGGTGGTTTTGGCCAATGGCGTCGCAAAGTTTCTCTTCGTCAGCTCCTCCAAGAAAGGGAACGATTCCAAAAACTTAGCAAACGGTATATAAGCGACGTTGAAGCCTTATTGGAAAAACTTCTTTTCCAATTGGTCAAAGAGTGCAAACTCAACAAAAGGAACGAATGCAAACCTGAAGTCCGTTGCTCTGTTTATTGCAAAGCTCCGAATGATGGAGATTATTTCATTGCCGTGAGCAGGATATCTGGAAATCCCGCTTGGAAGTCACTGCGAAAAGACGTTATCCAGCAAATTGGGGAGGTTTGAAACAATGCTGGCAAATGGGGGCATGTTGCGTTCGATGTGATGGCTTTGAAGAAGATGCATGGGTAAAAGAAGTAGTGAATCGCTATGACTTCCCTTATGACGAAGCAAAACAGATCCGCATGCAATCCCAGCGAATGGTGTTCATTCGATTGACTAATCGCGATGGTGAACCATTTGGAGTTCTTGTCATTGAAAGCATCGATAAAAAAGTTGCATTAAAGCTGGTTAACGATATTGGAAATTCGGCTTTCTTGCCGCTGCTCCAAGATTTACTGCAAATTGTTCAAGAAACTCATGCACAGGCGGTAATTCAGTTAGGCAATGAAGATGGTAAACAACAGCCAAACACTAACTAACCCAGCACTAGCGTTCGAACGTAAATAAAACGATCCGATCTTTTGGGTCGAAAAACGTGAGGATTTCCTGCCAGGAAAAATCTACATAGCTGAAAGAATCCACCGAAGCGATGAACTGGAACATGCGGCCATCCTCAGTAAGCGGGTAATAAGAAACACCCGTCTCGGAATCAGTCTCTACTTCAACTAACGGATAGGCATTGTTGCCTTCCCAATTTCTGTTAGGTGGTAGCCCTGCCCACTGCGAGATAAACCGTGGCTCGCCACTGGCAGGGGGTTCGGCATGGCTGTCGCTTTCTTCACGTACATATTTCAAAGTTCCGGTTTCGGCAAAACATGTCTTTCGCAACTGGTAAGCGGCATGGACATCGGCGTAAAACTGGCGGAATTCCTCCGTTGTTTTCAATGCATGGGTGGGGTGTTCGGCCTGGAAATACTGCCAATCGCCGAGGAACGAGTACGTGTTGTCGTCGTTAAGCTGAAACCCGATCCAATCATCGCATGCGTAGCGGGAATGAAACTCATCGGTGCCCTCCCCAAGGACGCACTCATAAGGCTCGACTGGGCAGATGATATGGATCGTGCCGGAATACGTGGGGTCGAAAGCCGCTAAATCGATAGAAACCAGCGGCAAGAGGAGGCGCGCGGCGCGATCGATTTCGTCTTTCGTTCCGGCGAACACGTTGCTTGGTTGAGGAAAAGGGGTGAGAAATGGTTCCAAATTAGCTACGTCAATCACTGTTTTCCATCCTTTTTACTAAGAACTTCCGACACCGTCACCCAATGATAGTTCGCAATTGCGCAGCGTATGGCACTATAGGGGAGGAAAATTTTCTTTCTCCATCTTGCCGAAAGCTGAACCGGCCATGACCTCCCATGTTGAATTAACTGACACGAAGAAACTCACTGCGGATTGCGAATGGGTGTATCGCATTCGCGCCACCCGGGACATCCCGGAACACGGGATAACTGCGGGTGAATTAGGCGGTTGGTGCGGGCACGTGGCATTTCCTGAGTGCATTGCGCCAGCAGCGTGGATCGCGGACGAAGCCGAAGTCTATGACATGGCCTCCGTCCAGGATTCGGCGATAGTTGCTGGCACCGCCGTCGTGGATTGCTGCGCGGAAGTCTCTGGTGCCGCGCGGATTAGTGGCAGTGCGCGAATTACTGACGACGCCACAGTCACCGGCTCGTCCCGGGTATCGGGGAATGTTGTGGTGGCCGGAACCACCACGATCGAAAGCTGCGATATTGACGGTGCC
Source organism: Corynebacterium mustelae (assembly GCF_001020985.1). Taxonomy (NCBI): domain Bacteria; kingdom Bacillati; phylum Actinomycetota; class Actinomycetes; order Mycobacteriales; family Corynebacteriaceae; genus Corynebacterium; species Corynebacterium mustelae. Next base: position 3,159,538 of record NZ_CP011542.1, on the reverse strand, counting down.
GGAACCATCACCGGGCATTCCGTGATTACTACATCGATCACGGTAGTCGGGTGCCTGGACAACGCCGACATTCGGCAACCGCACCACTATCACACGCTAGTTTTCTCCTCCGGTGATCGGGTGGCGGTGTATCGGACCACAACCGGGCAGGCAGTACTATCGCGACCCGAATTTTTAGAATCCATGCCGGAATCCGACCGCGATCTTCTCCGCGAAGCCCAAACCGCCGTGCTGCAGTTACGACCAATCGAAGGTGAATAGCACGAGGCGTTCTTTCGGTTCGAAGAACAGTAGGATGCTGTCTGCGCCATCTGCTGTGTACGAATACGCCGGGGTTTCTGCTATCAAGTAGAACCGGTTACCTGCCTCGGAAACAGGATAGTAGACAAGATCGCCATCAATTCCTGGTTCCTCAATGATCTGCATATTGGCAAGAGACGTTCCATTTAAATAAGACGCTGGTTCCTTCCAAGTGGAGAGATAGTTCTGTGCGTTGGGCTTGGCGTGTGCTTTTTCGATATCCTCGACTGCCTCAACCGATACAAGCTGGTTGTACCTTTTAAAGTATTGTTTCTGGGCTGCATAGGATGTCCGAATTCTGTCGCGAAACTCAAGGAAAAATTCGTTTTCTAGAAGTCCAGACTCAGGGTTTTCAGCTTCGAAGTAGCGCCAGTCGCCGAGGAATTCGTATTTATTGTCCTCGGTGAGCCGGAAACCAAACCAGTTTTCGCGTAGGTAGTAGTTGTAAAACTCCTCGGAATTCTGGCCAACGAAACCTTCATCTGGTTCGATTGGGCCAAGCATGTGGACTTTCAGCCCGGCAAATTCTGGGTCGTAGGCTTCCAGATCAATGGTCAGTAGCGGCAGCAGGTGTTCTGCAGCGCGGGTGATGTCTGCTTCGCTTCCGGCAAAGACGTCGCTTGGTTCGGGGAACGGGGTGAGAAATGGTTCGAGGTTGGTGATTTGTGGCATGTTTTTACGACCAATCGAAGGTGAATAGCACGAGGCGTTCTTTCGGTTCGAAGAACAGCAGGATGCTGTCTGCGCCGTGGGCAGCGTAGTTGTAGCCAGCGGTTTCTGCTATCAGATAGAACTGGTTGCCTGCCTCGGAAATTGGATAGTAGGCAGTATCTTCCATTTCCTCTTCTTCAACGGTGACAACGCATGGTTCTTCTTTTAACGGGATGGTAGCGAGGCCGACCCAGTTATCTTCCACTGCTGGTTCTTTCCAAGACTCAAGGTATTCAAGCACGTTGGGCTCGGCGTGTGCTTTTTCGATACCTTCGATTGTGTCAACCCATACGAGCTGGTTGTACTTTTCAAAGTACTGTTTCCGGGCTGCATAAGATTCCCGTAGTTCGTCGCGGTGTTTAATGAAGTCATCCCGCATAGTGCCGGTCATGAGCGCGGACTCGGGGTTTTCGGCTTCGAAGTAGCGCCAGTCGCCGAGGAATTCGTATTTATTGTCCTCGGTGAGCCGGAAACCAAACCAGTTTTCCCGCAAATAGTAGTTGTGATAGTCCTCGGTGTTTTCCCCGACCAGCCCCTCGTAAGGTTCGATTGGGCTGAGCATGTGGACTTTCAGCCCGGCAAATTCTGGGTCGTAGGCTTCCAGATCAATGGTCAGCAGTGGCAACAGGTGTTCTGCGGCGCGGGCGATGTCTGCATCGTTTCCGGCAAACACGTCGCTTGGTTCGGGGAATGGAGTGAAAAACGGCTCTAAACTGGAGATTTCGTACATGCGTTTATATTAAATTACAAAGCGTGAACTTTGAGCTGTTTGACGAAACAAAAACCAACGCACACGGCGTCCAGTTGTTTCGCATCCGTGCCACCCGTGATATTCCCGCCCGCTTTGTTTCCAAAGGGGATGTCGGGGGCTGGGTTAGCTCAACTCACACCGATTCCGGCAAGCCACGAATCGCAGATAATGCGTGGATTGCCGACGACGCCGAAGTGTATGGAAACGCCCGGATCACAGGTTCCGCCCGGGTGTATGGCAATTGTCGTGTTTACGGTTCCGCGCAGGTCACAGGCAATGCGAGGGTGTATGGTGCCGCCGAAGTATTCGGCAATGCGCACGTGACGGAACAGGCCCGGGTGTACGGCCAGTCGCAGGTCAGCGGGCACGCAACCATCGCCGGTCACGCTCGGGTGACTGGCTACTCTGGCGTCATGGGGAATGCGCGCGTGCATGAGCAGTGCACCGTCGAATCCGCAACGATCTACGGCAATGCCACGGTAGGCGGTTTCGCCGACATTTACGCAACTACAGTGCGCGATCATGCCACCATTACAGGGCTGCCCGACATCAGCTATTGCTTGGTCACCGGAACCGCCGCCATTCGCAGCCGCGAGCAGTTCTACATGGCATCGTATGATCGGCCGCAGCCGGGGGACGTCGAAAAGCAGCATTACGTGCTCACCGACACCACTCGCACGCTTCCCGACGGCACCGTTGTCTACCAAATCCAACACAGCGAAACCGGCGCGCGCGGCGGCTGGGTCCCCGGGACGCACACCCGCGCCGGGCGGCCGCGCCTTGCTGACGGCGCGTGGCTTGGCCCGCACGTCACGCTTTGCGACGACGCCACCGTCACCCAATCCACCATCAACGGCGACATCACGATCGCCGGAAACAGCACCATCGCCTTTTCTGAAATAACCGGCACCGGTGTAATTGCCGGAAATTCCTACATCTGGGCAGGCGAAATCACCCTTCGCGGCACCTATCGTGACCTATACTTAGAACCCTTCAGTGATGAAGACTACCGAGTCACCCACAACACCATCACCGTGCTGCGCACCTGCTCGGATACCTACGCCATTGAAGTCGGGGACCGGCTTTACCACTCGCTTGCCGAGCTCGATTCCCCCGACCCGATCATTTTAACCGCGCTACGAAATTGGGATAAATAATGTCAACGATCTACTTTTACAGCAACAACGACCCCTACGGCTTCCTTTCAAACTTCGCCAGATACCAGTTCTACATCGACGGATTACGGTGGGCCACCTCGGAACATTACTTCCAGGCCATGAAATTCCACGACCCCAAAATCCAACGTGAGATCCGGCTATGCCAGTCGCCATCAGCGGCAGCGCGCGCCGGGCGGGATCGGAAGAAACCACTACGTTCCGACTGGGAATCGGTCAAGGATTCCATCATGTATGACGCGGTATGGGCGAAGTTTAGCCAGAACCCGGACATTGCGGCGGAACTTCTTGCCACCGGCGACGCCACGCTAGTTGAACATACCGGTAAGGATTTCTACTGGGGCGACGGCGGGGACGGCAGCGGGCTTAACCGGTTAGGATCCATCCTGATGGAAGTGCGTACCCGGCTCCGGGAAGAACAGGAAGCCGAACAAGACTAAACAATTCGGCGAGTGAGCTGGCCGAAAGATTGTGAAGTCGGAGATTGCGGAAAGCAACTCCGGCTTTCTTCGTTGTCCCCGACCGTGAACTGGGCTTTTATCGGTGCCAGTGACGTTGCGGTGCTTCGCTTCAGGCAATCCCCGACTTCACGTCGTGGGCGTGAGTGGTTGCAGCGCGGGTGCTTGCTTTCAACGGGAGCAGTCTCGGCAGCGTGGTTTGGTATGAAGTCGGAGATTCCAAAACTTCGGTCGTGTGTTCGCATTTTTACCTGCGGTTTTGCGGCGAGTTATCGCTTGTCGACGCCTCCCAGTGGGCAATCTCCGACTTGACGGAAGAAGATGGACGCTACATTGACCAGGACTACAACCAGCTATCCGATGGATTTATGAAGTCGGAGATTTGGAGTCAGCGGGGTTACGCTCCTGCGGTTTCGGGACGTGATCTGTGGAATCTCCGACTTGATGTTGTGGCGCGGCCAGGTGCCGTGTGGCGGTAGTGCCGATTACACTTCGTTGGGTGGATCAAGTGGTGTTGGAATTCTTCGTAGAACATCGGGTGGGAATGCTCACTGAGTTTTTGGCGGTGCTCAGTGAACTGACCCGCCCGAGGTATCTGTGCATCTACGCGGTTGTGATTAGTAGTATCGCCGCGTGGCGCAAGAAGCCAGCTGCCTGGGGTATGGCAACCTCGGTGATTCTGGCTGGGATTTTCAACACCGTGATTAAAGAATTTGTGGAACGCCCGCGGCCACCTATTTCGGTGCGGGCGGTGGTAGAGACAAGTTCCGCGATGCCGTCGGGGCACACGATGGTTATTTTCGCCGCCGCTACCAGTCTGACGGTGGTTTTTGGTGGGCGGCGATTATGGTCCGTGTGGTTACTTGCGGTGCTGGTCGCGGCGGCGCGGCTGTATCTTGGGGTGCATTGGTTCAGCGACGTTGTCGTGGGTGCGGTTTTAGGGTGCGCCACCGCACTCGTGGTGTGGTGGGTGACGTATCGAATGACGAGGTTAGAACCGGCCGCTGACACCCGCGCCGCTGAATCCACCAGAGAACGAGGTGCTGTTTGAGCTGCTACTGCTTGAGGTGGCGGCTTGGGCTTCTTGGTCCATCGTGTGCATGATCATGTACGGCACGTAACCGTTGTATCCATAACCCGGACGCCAATCGGAGGAGCCGAGCGTTGGGGCGTGAGTGGTTTCAGGAACGTGTGTGAATTGCTCTTCGCGGACATGGGTGAGAATCGTCTGGTAATCCTTGATTAGCCGCGCGTAGTCGGAGATGAACTGCGGTGACCCCAGCTGGTTGAAAAGTGCGTCACATCGATTTTGCAAGGCTGTGATGGCTTCGCGGTGAGCGGGCTTTTCGGTTTTGAGGCTTCCACTTAAGATGTCACTGCGGATGTCTTCTAGTTGGTTGCGTCGGGTGGCGATGTCGCCGGTTTCCAGCTTGTGCAAGGTCTCAAGGTTTTTCTCGGCGGCGACGACTTGTTCCACTTTTTCGTGGATCGTTGCGATTTTCTTGGCGTGTTTGTACAGGGTTTTGTCCTCGGGGCCGCTGAATTCAGGCAGGCTCATCATGTCCTCGTGGACGGCTAAGAAACCGTCGCGGATGTCTTCCCACTGTGAGCGCAGTTCGGCGTCGACAAGCGGGTTATTGAGGTTGTTTGCTTGTACGTCGATACGGGTGAGTTCCTGGGCGAGTCGGCCGTAGTTTTGGGAAATGAAGTCGTATTGTTCGCGGGCGGTGGCGCGGGTTTTCTTCCTGGTGGCAGCGATTGCGGCGAAAAGCCCTCCGAGCGTGCTTATTCCTAATCCGGAGAAAAGGATGATCGGAATGATATTCGAACCGGGTTCCTCCGGGCCTGCAGCGACGGTATCGACACCGGTTTTGAGCCCGGCCACCCAGTTGCCGTCGCCAAGCGCAGGCTTCATTTCGTCAACGAACCGATCCGGGTTGCTGCGCAGCTGAATGACATTGTCGACGTCGTCCCCTACATACGTGCCGACGAGGCGGCTTTCAGTGGCTAGCGCAAAGGTGACGGAACCGTCCGCGAATTTATCCTGGGTGGGGTTGAGCAGATCGGGGCGGTTGGATTTCAGATAGTTAACAACGAAGTCGTTGAAAGGTTCGTCACCATGGCGTAACACGATGAAGGTCACGGTAGTGATCGGTTCAGGTAACGGTGCTTGTTCGGTATATGTGGTTAGGTCCTGTTCTTCTGCTTCGCTGAGGATGTCGTCGGGATCGATGATCTCGACGCTGGTCGCTACTTGTGCGTAGGCGTAACTGCCGCCGAAAACGCCGAGCGTGAGCACCGAAAAGAGTAAGGCTGATACAAGCGCGAAGAATCGAGACATGGTTTCATAGTAGCTTTTTACTTTTCGACGCCTTAAGGGTGCAACTAAAACGTTACGCAGTTTAGATATGTAAAACTTGCTACTTTTCGTTCGTCAGTTGGACATATCGGGTAACTTGCCAATGGCTTAACACGCATCGAAACAGCCAATACGCACCGATGCCAATAAACGGCAATATGCCATCACTTAGCAGGCAGAACGCTAATGCTATAGGGATTTGAGCGCACCACACACCAACTGCATTGCTTATGAACTCGTGATTGGTTAGCCCAAATAAGTGTAAGAGTGTCACATTCGCATATGTCACACCGGCCAGCGGGCACAGTGCCGCAACGATAACCGCCGATACCCTAAACGCGCTGTTCACATCCGGATCGGGGGATATGACCGGGGAAACAGCCAGGCTTATCAGCAGAATAACCCCGCCGGAGATAAAACCGATCGTGAAGAATGTGCGGCGCAGCTCAGGGGTGCCTTTTTTAATGGTGTTGCGGTGTGTAGAAAACTCTTTCCCCAAAATGTAAAGCGCTGCCGACGAGACACTCGAAATTACGATGAACGCTAGCAAATGAAGCTGCGCGCCGAAGCGCATCCCAGCGACAGCCGCCGCGCCGGAAACCGCGATAATCATTGTGAACGCTATATTCCCGCCATAATCCACGAGGGCGGACCAGACCGCTGGTCGCGTCATCTTCTGCCAACCTTTATAGTGTTCGGCCACCGTAGAGTCGGCTACTAGCGAACGGTTCTTCATGATTAATGCGATTAGCACAGGAAGCGGCAGCATTGTGCTGATGGTGCTTCCAATTCCGGCACCCAACGCACCTAATTCTGGTGCCGGGCCGGCTCCGTAAATGAGCACATAATCTATGACAAGGTTTGTCGGCGCAGAGATAAGGAACATAAGTAACGGGATGCGCGTTAAGCCCCATGTGATCAGTGTAATGGACATGGCTGAGCTTGCGACTATTGCTACAAAGCTGGGTGCGCGTGCTGCACTGTAGGAAAACGCGTGTGACCATGTTTCGTTGTCGAAATAGTAGTACCCATATATGGAGGAAGCGATGGTGACAGCTGCAAGTAGCCCAGCGATCGGCAGCAAACTTTTAAGCACGATTGCCAATCCGGCAGTTTCACGGTTAGGTGCGTCGTGACCTCCTGCCCTAGGCGCGAGTATGCGATATGCCATTAACCCACCTTGCAGCATGTTGATGACAAGCTCACAGAGTGCCGCACCCAATGCCACCCCGGCTAGAGCTGCGGTGGAATAGTGAGAGATAAGCAACGAGTCAGTTATTCCGATGAAGATACTTCCAACAGACGATAACAATGCTGGCCAGGTGTACTGATACAGCTCACGTGGTTTTAATAGGCGGTTTTTCCCGACTGATAATTTTTCTCCCATTCGTCACCTCCTCCCGTGCGTTCAAGGTTCATTTCGCAGTCTTGCTGTCAGTAAGGTTATCGCACGAAGTCAGGGGGTATTGCATGTCAGGTTTGGGTACCTTTGCTTTTCGACGCAGCTTTGAGTGCAAATCCAAAACTGCCTCCGCAGCGGTTGCGGAGGCAGTGAGAGACGTTGGGTTCTGGTGGGTTAGCCGCGACGCCGGTTGCGGCTGATGAGAACACCACCGATTGTGACACCAGCTAATGCGATGAGCAGAAGCGGGATGATGCTGCTGACACCGGTGTTAGCTAGGGCTGGTTTTGCCGCAGGGGAGTTCGCAGCTTCGATCTTTGCCACGCCCTTGGCAGGTGGGGCAGGGGTTTCTGACTTTTGCATTCCCTTGACAGGTGCAGCAGGAGCGGCTGGGCTTTCGCCAAGTGGTGGGACTTCGCGGGTCTTGGTGCGGGTTGCAACGACCAGGCCGACTGCGGTGAGGACCAAACCGCCGGCGACGATGGCAGTCGTCGCAACACCGGTTTCGTAATCCATGGAGCCGCCCAAGAAGGATTCAGCAACCTGAACGGTCTGTTTAGCATCGTTGATGTCGGTGTGCTCAGCGATCAGTTTTCCGTTTGCATCGAATGCTCGTTCAAAGACAACCAGGGTCTTACCAGCAAAGCCTTCCGGAACCGTGAACTCGACCTTGACTTCGCCGTTAGGGGTATCCGGGGTGAACGTGACTTCCTGGGTGATGTTGGTTGGTTGAGCTGTGCCGTCTGGAAGCCGTTCCATCAATTCGCCCTTGATGGTGTACTGCTTGCCGACGATCAAACCTTCGTAAGCAACCACGTCAACCACAGTACCGCCCTTATGGGAGAGCTTCTTGTCACTGTCGTGCTTATCGGTTGCGGTGGTACCCAGTTTAAGATCTGTGCCTTCCCAGCTAATTGCTTGTTCAGCTGAAGCAGCACGCTTCTTATCGTGAGTCACGATAAGAGTCTGGCCGTGCACGGTGGCGATGACGGTGATAATCAATGCGCCGTCAATGAGGCTATCGCTAGCCCGTGCGCTAAGTGTTGCACTACCTTTTTCTTCGTCGACCTTGAAATAGAATTCTTGATCTTTACTTATGGAAGATGCTTCGATCGGATTGCCTTCAGCGTCGACGATGATGCCCTTAGGCTCAACGGAAACCTGAAGTTCGCGAGCACCAGTGGTTACAACGAAGGGACCAAAGACGCCATTGTCCTTGCGGATAGCTTTGGAGCTATCAATGACCGGCTTGATCTTTGCCTCCTCCATACCGGTGGATTCGACCCGGCCGGGGTTGTCTTTGAGGTAGTTAAAGAGTTTTTGCTCTTGCTCGTGTTGCTCCGGGCTGGAACCCTCAAGGGCTTCGTACTTAAAGTCATCGGAAGCTATATCCCAGATTGCGCCCTGGGTGACGGAAATGACCGTTTCATCATCCATTGGGGCGGTAATACCAGCGTTGGCTAATAGTTCTTCCTTTGAAATAGCTGGGAAGCTATTAGCTGCAATCCAGTTGATCTTTTGTGCGGCTTCTGGGTTGTTCTTGAAATTGTTGTTACCAGGGAACCCTATCCATTTGGACGTAACTGTAGCGTCGTTTTCTTCGAATACGTCAACGTCGTACTCGATGCAGTAGGCGCGAAGTCCTAGATCTGTGTGGAATAACCGTGCTTTGATGCGGCTGCCATTTTCACGAACAATGACTCGGCCCCATGTGGCTTGCTTCTTGATCTTCACCTTCTTGCCAATTTCGATGCTTGAGGTGGAGTTGTCTTGTGCGTAGGCTGGTCGCACTGCGGTGGCGAATCCGAGTGCCAGAATCACGGCCATAAAGAGGCTCACAAAGAATGCGAACCTGGTTGTTGTGCGATTGAGTCGAAGAAACATATAACCCAACATTTTCTACAGAGGGAGCTTATAAAAGCCCCCGTTAAACCATTTCGATAAGAATGAACGGCTACGTAACTTAGGAAAGCTAACCGGAGTTAGTTAATTGCGTCTATCCGTTTCGGTTGTTGACTTTAGTACAGCGCGTTGGAGAAAAAGCGGTCTAACCCCGTCGCTAAGTAGGGCTGTAGCTAGTATGCGAAGCGACCGGAAAATTTGTTAGTGAATGAAAAAATCCCAGTATGATTTGGCGTCGGTGGGGATCTGGTCGGGCATGGTTGTTGTGGGTGATTGGTGTCAAATATATGCGTTTTCAGTTATGTGTTGCACGATAAATGCGAGGTTGAATCAGTTAAGTAGTGCTGTCGGCTGGGGGTCTGATGTCTGTGTGTAACAGGTAAGCAAACGGTAATTTTCACCCCGAAGCACTATCGCTAAAACTTGCTGACATCAAGGGGTGGTATGTGTAAACATTTCTAAGAATTAATAACAAGTTAAGTTTTAGTTAAGTTTAATTTTGCATAAAGTTTATGATTAATTATTGGGTTTCTAAATGTTGCATTGGGGAAAATTACCCCCATGTAAAGCTCGGGGTGGAAAAATTTTCACGATAAAACCACCTGTGGCCAGTGATGCTTTAATGCATGCGTTGAAAAAGAATAATTGGGTCTGCATGGTTATCGTTGGCGGGATCGGGAGTACGTTATTGGTTAAAAGTGTTTTTTAATGAAAATTCTTAGATATTCTCTATTGATACTCCGGAGTGCCGGGCTCAAAACTCTCAATATCGAAAAAACCGCGTTGTTTTGGGCGCAGCTAGGTACAACCCACTACGCTTAGAACCACAATCTTTAAAGATCATTTGTGGAAAGGCTCAAAAGTTACATGAAAGAGAATCAGCTTCAGCGATTCCTCCTGCCGCGTCTTGGCGAGCCCCATGACGTACGCATGTTGTATTTAATCGAGTCGGAATACAACACCGGCCGTGCAACGTGGTCGGATCGCACATCAATTACGGTACCGGCAGGCAATGAGCTTAGTTTCCTTACTTATTTCAATGCCTTTCCTGCAAGCTACTGGCGCCGTTGGTCGCAATTGGACTCGGTCATTCTGAAAGTAGAAGTCAGTGGAACAGCTCGGGTTGACGTGTTCCGCTCGAAGATCGATGGTGCACGCATTGCTGTTGCTGGCGAGGTTGTTACCGATGGGGTGGCGGAATTTGAACTATCACTCGCTCCTTTTGAAGATGGTGGCTGGATGTGGTGGGATCTCACCGCAGAATCCGATGTGACAATAACGGCTGCTGGATGGTTTGCGCCGCACGCTCCTAAGCCGCAGATTATGCCGGACGGTGTCGAAGTGGGGCCGTTTGAGCCGCGTGTCACCGTGGGTATCCCCACTTTTAACCGACCATCAGACGCGGTTGCAGCACTTGAGGCATTGGCATCAGACCCAGAAGTTGATGCCGTGATCGATGCCATCATCATGCCGGATCAAGGTAATAAGCACCCAGCTGACGAGCCGGGTTATGTCCAAGCAACCAAGCATTTCGCGGGTAGGTTCTTCGAGTTTCGTCAGGGCAACCTCGGCGGCTCAGGCGGTTACTCTCGCATAATGTATGAGGCCCTGGGCGATGGCGATGCAGGGGCGGCGAAATCGCCCTACATTTTGTACATGGATGACGACATCGCCATTGAACCAGATTCCATTTTGCGGGCATTAGCTGCCGCCCGCTACGCAAAAACCCCGATGCTTATAGGTGGGCAAATGCTGAATCTGCAGGAACGTAGCCACCTGCATTCGATGGGTGAGGTCGTCGGTCGGCATGACTTCATGTGGACGTCCGCGCCACACGTACATTACGACCACGATTTTGCCGCCCACCCACTGTCTGATCGCGGCAAGTTTGGCGACAGGCCAGATGCGCCTAATTCACGGGACCTGCACCGCCGAATCGACGTGGACTATAACGGCTGGTGGATGTGCATGATCCCCCGGTTGGTGGCGGAGAAAATTGGCCAGCCACTACCGCTGTTTATCAAATGGGACGACGCGGAATATGGGCTTCGGGCAGGACAACACGGCTTCCCAACCGCAACCTGGCCGGGTATCGCGATTTGGCATATGGCTTGGTCGGATAAGGATGATGCCATCGACTGGCAGGCGTATTTCCATCTGCGGAACCGGTTGATCGTCGCAGCTATGCAGCACGAAGGGCCAATCGATGGCATTGTGCGCAGTATGCTCAAGGCCACGATCAAGCACTTGATGTGCTTGGAATACTCGACGGTGGCAATTCAGATTGAGGCGATCAAAGATTTCCTTGCTGGTCCAGATCAACTGTTTGACATTCTGGAAAGCTCGCTGCCGCGTATCGCCGCCATCCGCAAGACCTATCCTGATGCAGTTATCTTGCCGTCTGCTGCGGATTTGCCGCGCCCCTCTGGGGCGCCGGGCGTGCCAACCAAGGACATCGGCGGCAGGTTGGCGCCGATTAAAAAAGCAGTGTGGTTGGCGAAGGGCATTAAGCATTCCCTGCGCCCAGCTGATCCCGCACACTATGAAGTGCCACAAGCGAACTTTGCCCCCATTGAAGCACGCTGGTTCTCACTTTCACGGGTCGACGGTGCTACGGTAACCACCGCAGACGGTCGGGGAGTTGTGTATCGGAAGCGGGATCTGGAGAAAGCTAAGGATTTGTTCCGACAAACTCGCGCGCTGCACAAGCAGCTGACGGAGCGCTTCGATCAGCTGCGGGAAGATTATCGCGCTGCCCATCCACGTTTGGTGAGTAGAGAAGCATGGGCCGAAATTTTCGAACCAGAATTGGGTGAAAAGGCGTAACTTGGCATGACTGAATCAGACATTCTTGTTGCCGTGCAACGAAAACTTGCACAACCAGGGATTCTTAGCGGTGCCCGAGCTCTTAGTCACTTTGGTGAGCATGCACTGGGCTGGATTGGGCTTGGTGCACTGGGGGCATTGATAGATAAAAACCGGCGGTGCCAGTGGCTGAAATTGATTGTCGCTGCGCTTTTAAGTCACGCGATCAGTGTCGTCGTCAAGCGAATCGTGCGGCGTAAACGCCCCCACGATCCGCGCATTGCGGTAGGAGTAGGCACACCGAGCAAGCTGAGTTTCCCGAGCTCACATGCAACATCAACCACGGCGGCGCTGGTGAGCCTTGCAAAGATTACGCGTAACCCGTTGCCCCTGATTGGTGTGCCAGTGATGATGCTTTCCCGTATGGTGCTAGGTGTTCACTATCCCACGGACGTGCTTGCTGGTGCACTCGTGGGTGCCGCGACGGCGGAGGCTGTCGCTAATGCTTCGAATAAGCTACCCGCACGGTGGAGGAAAGGAAAGTAGTGACTGACTCATCTAGCATCATCGGTTCCGAGCCGCACACCGAAGGCATTGTTGAAGAACAACAACACGAGGCCAGCGGCAAAAAGCCCCCGAAGAATCTCTTTGACGGGATAATCAAGGCGCTACGGCCAAAGCAGTGGGTCAAGAATGTTTTGGTGCTAGCTGCCCCGCTTGCAGCTGGCGCCGAGGCGCTTTTCGACGCCCAAACGTTGATCGACATCGCGATTGCTTTTGCAGTGTTCTGCATGGCGGCGTCGTCAATCTACCTGATTAACGACGCCCGCGATGTGGAAGCAGATCGCGCTCACCCCACTAAACGATTCCGTCCAATCGCTGCTGGCGTGTTGCCCGTGACATTGGCTTATGTCATGGCGGTGCTGCTCATCGTCGCCTCAATAGGGGTTAGCTACGTGGCATCGTCGGGGCATGGTCTGGCGATTGTTATGGCAGTTTATATTGCGTTACAGCTGGGTTACTGCTTCGGCTGGAAACATCAGCCAGTAATAGATATTGCTCTGGTCAGTTCCGGTTTTATGCTGCGCGCCATGGCTGGCGGTGTTGCCGCTGGAATCGGCCTTTCACAATGGTTCTTACTGGTCGCAGCATTCGGCTCGTTGTTTATGGCTTCCGGCAAACGCTACGCCGAGATTCTGTTGGCGCAAAGTTCCGGTGCAAAGATTCGTAAGTCGCTGGAAGGGTATACCCCAACCTATTTGCGTTTCGTCTGGACCTTGGCAGCGACTGCCGTCGTAATTTCCTATGCCCTATGGGGCTTTGAGATGGCTCGGGTATCTGACAGCACCACTGCCGTCTGGTACCAGGTGTCGATGGTGCCATTTACCGTGGCGATTCTGCGATATGCGGCCGATGTTGATCGGGGTGCAGGTGGCGCACCAGACGAACTCGCGCTAACCGATCGAACTCTTCAAGTCCTAGCCCTTGCGTGGCTTGCCTGTATCACAATCGCGGTTTACGTAGTGCCGATCGTTACGGCATAGGCGGTATTAACTAAACCTAATGGCTTGCTAATATGGCTAGCTATGACAAACGCCCGTTCGCTCACGTCCGTCACAGGATTGCTCTCCGCAATCATGGTTGCTGCCCTGGCCTTCTATGGCGGGTGGCAGCGTAAATGGATAAGTGATGACGGGCTTATAGTGTTGCGGACAGTGCGTAATCTTCTGGCTGGAAATGGGCCAGTTTTCAACGCCGGCGAACGAGTTGAGGCGAATACCTCCACCCTGTGGCAATACATCATTTACCTCGGCGCGTTGGTGAGCGACGCCCGGCTGGAAACCATTGCCATGTGGGCCGCCCTGATTTTCACCACTCTCGCGCTATTTATTGCAACCTACGCTACCGCGCAACTACATCGCGGATCTTCTGCAGTGGCGCTCATTCCGTTCGGCGGGATTATATATATCGCGCTGCCGCCGGCCCGTGATTTCGCCACCTCTGGTTTGGAATGGGGACTGTCCATTCTATGGATCGCGGTTCAATGGTTGCTTTTGGTGATGTGGGCGCGCTCCGACAAACTGCGCTGGGTTTATTTGCTTGCGTTTTGGTCTGGAATGAGTTGGTTGGTGCGCCCCGAACTTGCGCTTTACGGTGGTCTGGCCGGGATTATTCTCCTAGCCTTTGAGCGGAAAAGCTGGTGGAAAATTCTCCTCGTAGCGATCCCTGTTCCGCTGAGTTACCAAATCTTTCGCATGGGCTACTACGGACTGTTGGTGCCACATACCGCCGTCGCAAAGTCAGCATCAGGATCGCAATGGGCGAACGGATGGAAGTACCTGGCTGATTTCAGCCAGCCGTACGCCATGTGGATCGCAGCGATTATCGTAATTGTGCTTGCTGTATTCACGATCCCACCGCTTGTGACTACGAAAAAACACCGTGTCATTATCGCCTTGGTGATCGCCTGTGCCACTATTCATTTTCTATACATCATGCGGGTAGGTGGCGATTTTATGCACGGCCGCATGTTATTGCTACCGCTTTTTACACTTTTACTTCCACTCGGAGTCGTTGCTATTAACCGGAACTTTATGGTTTCGGTTGTAACCGGAATCCTGGTGGTATGCGGCATGGGCTGGGCGACGGCAGCCGTGATTGGCGGACACCCGTATCAATTGCCAGAAGAAGGCCAAGAGCTAGACATCGTCGACGAACGAACATTTTGGCAATTGGCGAGCTACCGTGACACACCAACATACTTCGCTGAGGACTTTCAAACCGCGCGAAATATGAATCATTTTGTAGAAAAAGTAGCAGTCGGGCGCGAGATGAACGCAGGCCAGCTATTACAAATCCGGTTGAATAAAGAGCCCCTCGTATTGTCATGGGAACCAGTGCCACGTAGCGCCGAAACCGGCGACCTGTCTACAATGCCGATGTCGTTGACCATGATTAACCTCGGTATGACCAGTATGAATGCCCCATTGGACGTGCGGGTTCTCGACAATATGGGGCTGGCAAACCCGCTTGCCGGAAGGCAACCACGTATGCCCGATGCCCGAGTCGGACACGATAAGAACCTGCCGTTGGAATGGCAATTGGCTGATTCTGCGGTCGCCATTGAGGATTTGCCGGAGTGGGTCGATGCGGATTATGTAGAACGCGCCCGCCAGATTCTCTATACCCCGGAATATCAGCGACTGTTTGAGTCCTATCGTGGGCCGATGACCGCTGAGCGTTTCTTCAAAAATATTGTTTATAGTTTCACTGAGGGGCGAAGCTTACAGTTCACCGAAGACCCATACGCCTATGATCAGGCGCTTCCGGTGACTAATCCACAACCGATTAATTGGCCCCGTGAGATAGCGTTAGACCCACCGCGGGGGTAACTTTCCTTAGATAATCTGAAGTTGTGACCCAAAACAAAATATCAATTTTGCGGTACCTTTCTAGCTGGAAAAACTCTATCTATATGAAATCTGCGGCTGGAAAATTGTGAGGAAAACATGTCTTTGGAGTAACAAAACCGGTGGACAAGTTTATATGCCTGTTATAAAGTTTAAACGTTTTCTAGGCTCCATCTAGTGGGGCAATTAAGGCTGCATGCCGCAGACTCATACCATAGGAGAAGCATGAAATTCGTGACACGCGCGATGAAGAAGGTGGCTGCCACGCTCACCGCAATCGCCACTGCCGCGACCGTCATGGTTGCAGGTCAAGGCGTCGCGCAGGCCGGTCCGCGAGACTGGCTGCGCCCAGACGCCACTGGGCACTGTGATTGGGATGCCGTAGGATTCTGGGTTCAGCGTTGCGATGTTTTTTCTCCCGCAATGAACCGCAATATCCAGGTCCAAATTCAGCCTGCACAGCGCGGTGGAAACGCGGGTTTCTACCTGCTTGATGGCGCTCGTGCAACCGAAGTTGCTAACGCATGGACCGTTGATGCCAACGCGCCAGCTAGCTATGTTAACCACAACATCACTCTGGTCATGCCGGTTGGTGGTGCTGGTTCGTTCTATGCTGACTGGTTGGCACCTGCGAGCTACGACAACTCTGGTCCTCATTTTAAGTGGGAAACCTTCCTTACGCAGGAACTTCCGGCATACCTTGAGGCGCACTTCGGCGTGAGTCGCACCAATAACTCCATCGCTGGTTTGTCCATGGGCGGTACTGCCGCATTGAATCTCGCTGCCCGTAATCCAGCACAGTTCCGTCAGGCAATGTCTTGGTCTGGTTACCTGGCTATGACCCTTCCTGGTATGGAAATGATGCTGCGTCTAGCTATGTGGGACGTGGGACGGTTGAATATCAACGCTATGTATGGCGCATTCTTCAACCCACAACGTTTTGAGAATGACCCGATGTGGAACCTTACTGGTTTGCAAGGTAAAGATGTTTACATCTCGGCAGCTAGCGGTTTCTGGAGTGCTGACGACATCGCGCACTACCCATTGAACCAACGGATCACCGGCTCCGTATTGGAGGCATTCAGCTTGTACACCTCAACTCTCTGGGAGTTGAAGGCCCGTACCCAAGGTGTGAAGGTGACCGTGGATTACCCGCCAGCAGGCATTCACAACTGGCACCAGTGGCGGTACCAGCTTGAGCGCACGAAGCCTCGTGTTCTCGATGTTATGAATGCTTGGTAATTTCTTAAAGTTAACTAAAGCGTCGTCAGCAGTTCGTGGCGGCGCTTTATGCATTTTTGCCGAAACGGCGGAGTGTCATTTCCAAAACTCTAAACTTAAACTTAAACTTAAACCAAGTCTTGTGAAATTCGCTGTACCCACATACAGTCGTTAATTACACGGTACTAATATTTGAACATGTGAAAACAGCATAACTTTCGCCCATTCCACTCGTGGTGCTTTCCGGAGGAGGGGAACCTTCGGAGGCTTGAAGTTCACCGGAATGGCGTCCTGTTGTGCTCTTATATATAAAAAGGACCGAAGTTCATGCGCGACACCGCATATCGTTTTAAGCGTCGTTCCCTCTGGATGCTGGCAATCCCAATGGCAATTGGTGTAACTGTGCCTGCCCTAGTCCCTGCGACCGCACTGGCCCAGTCCTCTAACTCTTCCAGTGTTCTTTCCGGACTTACCGACTACCTCAACACCGATGCTGTTGAACGCACCCCAATTCGGGTAGATGAGCGGCCGAATATTTCCGGCTTGCCGCAGGGCGTTTCTGTGGAACGCGTCGAATGGATCACTGACCGGCGGATTGAACTGCAGATCAAATCCGCCGTCATGCCACGAGAATTGGTCAAGGTTCAAATTCTTTTGGCGCGCGACTGGCACTCCAGCCCGGGCCGCCAGTTCCCTGAAGTATGGGCTCTTGATGGTTTGCGCGCCACTGATATCGAATCCGGTTGGACCAGCGAGACCAACATTGAACAGCTATTTGCTGATAAAAACGTCAACGTTATTCTTCCTATCGGCGGCGAGTCGTCGTTCTATGCCGACTGGCTGGAAGAAAATAACGGCAAGCACTATATGTGGGAGTCTTTCCTTACCAAGGAATTGGTTCCTATTTTGAAAAATGGATATCGTTCCAACGGCGACCGCGCAGTATTCGGTCTTTCCATGGGTGGTACTGCTGCGGTAAACCTAGCCGAACGCAATCCAGATCTGTTCAAGTTTGTTGGCTCTTTCTCTGGCTACCTGGATACTACGAGCATCGGTATGCCACAGGCGATTCGTACCGCGCAACAGGATGCTGGCGGATTCGACACCACTGCCATGTGGGGACCGGAAGGTTCACAGCAGTGGATCGACCATGACCCGAAGCTCGGCATCGATGCGCTACGCGGTAAGAAGGTTTATGTTTCCGCAGGCTCTGGCCGTGATGACTTCGGCCAACCAGGGTCTGTTGCGAAGAACCCTGCTAATACCGCGGGTGTTGGCCTGGAGGTTATTTCCCGGATGACCACCCAAACCTTCGTGGATTATGCGAAGCGCGAGGGCGTCGAAGTCACCGCAGTATTCCGTCCATCTGGTGTGCATGACTGGCCATACTGGCAGTTTGAACTCAGCCAGGCGTGGCCGCACATGGCAAGCGCTCTCGGGCTTTCGCAATCCGATCGAGGTGCTGACTGTACCCCAATCGGTGCCATCGCTGACGTGACTAAGAACGGGGTTATCGGCAACTGCGTCAACAATGAATACGACATTGCTGGCGGTAAGGGTGAGGACTTCACCGCAGGCCGCGCCTTCTGGTCGCCAAATACTGGTGCCCACGCGCTTTACGGGCGGATTAATGTTCGCTATACCGAAATGGGCGGCCCTGAATCGTGGTTGGGATTCCCAACCTCTACTGAGCGGGCACTGGCTAATGGTGGTCGGTTTGTCACCTTTGAGCACGGCAATATCTATTGGACCACTCAGACAGGTGCGGTAGCAGTGCCTAGCGATATGATTGCCAAGTGGGGAGAACTGAAGTGGGAAAACGGTGACCTTGGTTACCCAACCTCCGAAGCTGTCGGAATCAACGGTGGCCTGGTTCAGCAATTCCAAGGCGGATTTGTTACTCGCAGTCCAGAGGGCAAGAATCATTGGGTACGCGGCGCAATCGCCGGTAAATATGGCCAGATGGAAGCCGCAAAGTCCAAGTTGGGTTACCCGGTTTCTGATGAAATGCTGATTAAGGGCGGTGCTTTCCAGCAGTTTGAGCATGGCAATATCTACTGGTCCCCAGCGACTGGTGCGCACGTAATCTACTACGGTGATATTTTCGACGCCTGGGGTGACAAACGCTATGAGCAGGGTGAATTTGGCTTCCCTACCGAGGATCACACCATGATCCCAGCCGGTGGTGAGGTTGTGACCTTCCAGGGTGGAAAGATCAGCCAGATCAACGGCAGCATTAAAGAGGAGCGCAACTAATGAACCGCCTTGTTGTTGCAATGCTTGCCGCCGTAACGAGCGTTAGCCTTGTTGCTTGCGGTGGCTCCACCGCAACTGATTCCGCCAGCGAGTCTTCCATTGCGCCGCTGACCCGCGCGGCTAAGCCGTCGACAAGCGGAGAGGCGACAGCTACAAGCAGCAAGACAGCTGCACAGCCGGAGAAAAAGAAGGATCTTCCAGTTGACGGCGCGGCGGAGGAAGTCTCGGAGATTCCGGACCCAGCGATTCAACTAAGTGACGCGGATAAAAACTACCTTGACCTCCTGAAAGACGGGGGAATCAAGGTAGATGGCGTGGAGAACCAAATGATTGGCGCGGCTGAAGTTGTTTGTGGCGATCAATTTCCCGCCGCCGTCCACGCGGTTGCTGGACAGCTGGTGGAACAAAACCGCACCGATTTAACTGCGGAAGAAGTAGTACCGCTTATCGAAAATTCCGCCCGCAAGTCCTATTGTTGATGGTTCCCCACTAACAATTTCAAGAGCTAGGACACCATGAAAAAGTTCCTAACCGCAGTTGCCGCGGTAGTGGTCATCGCCGTCATCGTCTTCGGTGTTAGTCAATGGATGACAACCACCGATCACGGCGGCCTGCCTGCACCGGAGGAAACCACCACCGCAGCACCCGTGCAACCCGACCACTGCCCGGCGGTGGAATTCGTCGCGGCTCCCGGTACCTGGGAATCGGCACCCGGGGATGATCCGTTCAACCCCACCGCCAACCCCAATTCCTTCATGCTGAGCATTACCCGGCCGCTCCAGGAACGCTACCCTGCGCATGAAGTGAAAGTGTGGACGCTGCCGTACACCGCGCAGTTTAAAAACATCAATGCCCAGCATGAAATGAGCTACGACGAGTCTCGTGAAGAAGGCATTAGCACCTTGGAACACGAGCTCATCACGATGCACAAGGAGTGTCCACTGACTGACTTTATTTTCAGTGGATTCTCTCAAGGTGCGGTCATTCTTGGCGATATCGCCAATAAAATCGGTGTTGATGGGGGCGTGATCCCCGCAGAACGTATCAGAGGAATTGCACTCATCGCTGACGGACGTCGCGAAGCTGGTGTGGGCCAGCACGTAGGAAATCCGGTCAGCGGTGTGGGTGCAGAAGTGGCGCTACAAAGCATTAACTTGCTTGTTCAACCTATCGTTCCCGGCGCAACAATGCGTGGTCCGCGTGTCGGCGGATTCGGCACGTTGCAGGACCGGGTTTATGAAATCTGCGCCCCCGATGACTCCATCTGCGACGCCCCCATTGATGTCGGCAACGCTCTCGGGCGCGCCCGAGGCTTGGTTGAAGCAAACGGCGTGCACGCCATGTACGCCACCAACCCCAATGTGATCCCAGAGACGACAGCCAATCAATGGGTTGTTGATTGGGCACACGGCTTAATTAACCGATAGTCATCCCCACGCGTCCCAGGCCCGCGCTTCTTGGGCGCGATACGGTCTGGGGTTTGTGCTTTCCGGAACCTGCCGTCCTGCCGACTACGCTTGTCGACGCCCCACCGCCCCAAGTGAACATCGCCCCATTTCAGTTGCAGTTTCGGTGAAGTTGGGGATGCTTGTGTGGGCGTCGACAAGCGGCAGCAATGTCCCTGGTAGTTTATGCCGCCGACGCGTAATCTCCGACTTCTAGATTTCCCGTCACAGCGGTAGTGCTTGTCCACGTCGGCTGCGCCGCGAGCGGTCGAACTTCCGAACCGGATGGGGCACTTTTGCGGTGAAAAATATTTATTTTTCCCCATCTAGTAATAGACTGAGGAAAATCTACGATGAAGGAACAAGAAGAAATACTTCACAGGTCAAAAGTAATTCGAGGAGAAAAATGGATCTGAATGCGGTCATTGGTCAGTTCTTCAATGAGAAGGGCGAGATCACCCTCCAGCCGGAAATCACCCTTGCGGGCATGTGTGAGGTGATCTACCAGACTGAGAAGATGGCAGGCACCACCAGCCGTAATTGTTTGCGGTTCTGGGACTTTTCGGAGTCCCGCGAGGGGGTAGCGGTTGATTTCAGTCGGGACCAGATCAATACCCGGATCAAAGCTGTCGCTGCACGTCTCCAGCAAACCGGAACGATCGGTGACCGCGTGGTTATTCTGGCCAATAACTCGCCAGAATACATTTTCTCCATGCTGGGTGCCATGTATGCTGGCATGGTTCCGATCCCATTGTATGACCCGAACGAGCCAGGCCACGCCGACCACCTCAAGGCGGTTATCGGTGATTCCCATCCGAAGGCAGTTTTGACCAATAGCCGTTCCGCTGGTGCTGTTCGTGCGTTCTTTGCTGAAGTACCAGGCAAGGAACGGCCTCGGATTCTCGCGGTGGATTCATTGCCGGATTCTTTGGCCGAAAGCTTCCAAAACCCGCTGACTAGTGAAGCCGCCCGGATGTTCCTGGCTGCAAGCCAGAAGGCACCGATTGATCTTCCTGCTTTCTTGCAGTACACCTCCGGTTCTACCCGGGTGCCTGCCGGCGTCATGCTCACCAACCGCTCGATTCTGACCAATGTTCTACAAATTTTCACCGCAGCGCGGTTGAAGACTCCGATCCGTTTGGTGACCTGGTTGCCATTGCACCATGATATGGGCATTATCCTGGCTACTTTCGTGACTATCCTTGGTCTCGACATGGAACTAATGGCACCTCGCGACTTCATTCAGCAACCTTCCCGCTGGACAAAGCAGCTGCATAAGCAGGATGACATTGCGAATGTGTATACCGTTGTTCCCAATTTCGCTCTCGAATTGGCGGTTCGCTACGGTTTGCCCTCTGAAGGTGAAGAACTTGACCTCTCCGCTGTCGACGGCCTCATCGTGGGCTCCGAACCGGTGACGGAGAAAGCCGTTAACGCCTTCGTTGAGGCATTCACCCCGTACGGCCTGGAAAAGTCCGTTATTCGCCCATCCTACGGTTTGGCGGAAGCATCGCTCCTGGTTACCACGCCACAAACTCCAAACCGACCAGTAATCACGCACTTTGATCGGGAAAAACTAGCCGAAGGCCACGCCACTATCGTCGATAAGAACGAAAACTCCGTTGCCTTTGCCTCCTGCGGCCAGGTGTGCCGCCCGCAGTTCCTGGTTATTGTTGACCCAGAGACCAAGGCTGAGCTGCCTGACGGCCAGGTAGGCGAGTTGTGGTGCCATGGCGACAACATGGCGGCGGGTTACCTGGATCGCCCCGAGGATACGATGGAGACCTTCCGTAACACCCTCGGGGAGCGCCTTGCGCAGGATTCTCGGGCTGAAGGCGCGCCGAACGACGATAAGTGGATGGCTACCGGCGACCTCGCGGTTATCGTCGACAACGAGGTGTACATTACTGGCCGCTTGAAGGACCTGATTATCATCGCGGGCCGTAACCACTACCCACAGGATATTGAGTACACCGTGGAACACGCTTCCGACCATATCCGCCCTGCTGCGGTGGCAGCTTTCGCCGTTGAAGGCGACGACGTGGAGAAGCTGGTTATTCTCGTTGAACGCGACCTGGATAAGTCGGAGGACGGCGATGCCGCCGCTATTGAAGCTATCCGTGCCGCCGTTTCCGATGCGCACGGTGTTGTCCCCGCCGACATTCGGATCGTTGCCCCTGACGCGATCGCCCGCTCGTCCTCCGGCAAGATCGCTCGCCGTGTAAACAAGAAGAACTACAAAGCCTAATCCCCCTTCGCTTTTCGACGCCCCACCATCAGCAGCTTACCTCCGCTGGTGGTGGGGTTTCGGCGTTGGTAGACCTAATGGAGCTTTTCTGATGGGGTGACGAAAAACATGAGTCAATCAACTTTTCTTTCTGTTGCTACTTTCCTGGGCTTATTTCCTGTTTCTGCGTATCATGTGTTTTTCGACATAAGAGACAAACACTTAAGAAAACACCCCCTTTGGCATATGGTACTTTCTTTGTGAATTTTCCATTCGTTTTATCGTCGCTTTTGTTCCGGCCAACTTGCTCATTGTGCTGTTTTATGACGAATCACGCCCGATTCGTGTCCGAATATTTTTCGGGATGTGCCTTTCTGTCATGGTTTATTTCGGCTTTCTTTTTACAGTCTGGCTCAAGGAATGGATATTTTGTTACCGAACAAGACTGCGCGATTTAAAGCCGTTTATCCGTGAAATAAGAGGCAAAAATCCCTATCCAGATTCCGATGATCATGAAACCAAAAACGCTAAACCCAAATGGCAATTTACCGGTTGTGGTCTATCAATTGTCATCATATTTGTAACCCATTTAATCTATTTATGGTTGTGGGTAACCGCGTAACGATCGTTGCTGGGAATCTTTCAATAAGGTGATTCGGGTTCGGTGGTGCAAAACGAGGTAAAGTAGACCTCAAACAAAAACTTACTGGCTATTTAAAGAAAGCTCAAAACTAAATGAAATGCGTAATTATTCAAATTTTGAAGATTAACCAAATTGGGGAATGACTTGATTGATTCTCACTATGGGGTAGCAATTATGCTCTTGGGTTTGCTGCCTTTCTTTTCCTACATCTTGTTCTTCCCCAAAGAAAAAGATGATCTATATCGGAAACACCAATTCGGTGGATGGTATTTCATCTTTGAACTCTTGTTTTATTTCATAGTGGGATTTTTGCCAGCAATTGTATTTTTTACACTTTCGTATGCAGATTTACCGCATTATCGGCTTAGGGTGTTTGTTATCTTTTGTGCCTCAATCACCATCTTTCCCGCATTTCTATTCACTACTTGGCTTAGGATGTCTGGCGATAATTACAAAACCCGTTTGCGGGATTTTCGGCCTTTTATTCGTGAGATTATGGGGAAGAATCCATATCTAGATTCGGATGAGGCATTCCCGGTGGGGAAAGTGAATTCCACGTGGCTATTTAAGGGCTGCGCGACATTTCTTATTGCGGCCGTATCCGTTTTAATCGTGGCTATCCTGGTTCTGTGGCCCCGTTAAAATAAGCTTTCTCCAGTTGTTTTACTATCGCGAAAGAGCTGGTCTCCGTTTTGGACCACTGCTAGGCGATGTCAAAGAGCACTTCGTAGAATCAGTCGTGGACATCGCGCAAGTGACCAGAATTGTCTATGAGAGGGCGTCGAGATTTTCGAATTCCAAATGCGCGTAATGCGGTGGCCAAGATTGACTTCGTGTGCATGGTGGTGAGATCACGGTTGTTGGGTAACTTACGAATAACACATATATAGGGAGTTATATACTTTTTCAGTGAAGAAGTGCACTAATTTCAACAAAAATGGACTGGATTGCATGCTAAATAATTCTACCTATGTATTATTGATTATTTTTTGGGGATTCTTGCCCATTTTTGCTTACAGTGTTTCTTTCTCAAAAGAGAAAGAAACACTGTTAAAAAATCAGCAATTCGGTGGGTGGAGATTCATTTTTGAGCTTATCTTTTTCTTTGCGGTAGGGTTTTTCCTGCTATCTTTATTTTAATTTTTTCTTCTTTAAACTCGCCAATTGATCGCCAGAAAATCCCAATACTCCTTATTTCGGCAATCATCGTCACAGTTTCTTGCCTGTTTGCTACTTGGCTCAGGCTATCGGGATATAAATACACAACCCGGCTTCGTGATTTTCTGCCCTTTCTCTGCGAAATCATGGGAAAAAAATCCGCCCTCAGAATCCAACGAAAAACCAGCGGAAGGAAAACATCAGCCAACATGGATTTTCAAAGGCTGCATCACGTTGCTAGCTGCAGTGTTCTTTTCCGTGATCGCGCTGGTTTATGTGCTAAAGCTTCTTTAGTCCGAAAATCCAACCCTGATGTTATGTGTTACGAAGCATCTTTGGTAGCTGTAACTTCTTTTGAGCGCTGACGTTTCGCGCTATCGTAAGATCTACTGGATTAGCGGGAGAGTGTGATGCAGTAAGCGGCTTAGTTCTAGAAGGGGCGCTGGCACTATCGGTAGTATTACGCCGCAGAACCGGGCAAAACACAAACAAGAAGCTGGAGATGCAATTGCGGATACAGCTATTGGGGAATTTGCAAATCAAAGTTTCCTTTCAAGATTCATGAAAGATGAAGCTAGGATTTAACTCAATGCGCCTACTTTGATTCGGGAAAATGGGAATTAAAAATGGGTACTTTTAGCTACACTGCCTTAATATTTTTTCTGGGATTTTTGCCTGCATTTGTCTATATTTTTACGTTTTCCGATCAGAAACGGCTGCAATTAAAATCTAATCGTTTTGGTGGATGGTATTTCCTCTTCGAGTTTTCTTTATACTTTATCTTTGGTCTTTTTCCAGCTTTGTTGGTGGATGCGTTTTTCTTCTCTGACTCCATGTCTCCGTCGAGGAGACTCACATTTTCATTATCCGCATTTGCGATAATTTATCTGTCTTTTACCTTATCTACATGGATTCGATTATCCGGATTTCATTACAAAACCCGTTTGCGGGATTTTCGGCCTTTTATGCGTGAGATTATGGGGAAGAATCCATATCCAGATTCGGATGAGGCATTCCCGGTGGGGAAAGTGAATTCCACGTGGCTATTTAAGGGCTGCGCGACATTGTTCATTGCAATACCGGTCACGATAGTCGTGCTAATTTTCGTGCTGAGGTTTCTTTAGGCTTATTGGTTTCTCTCCTCGACAGGAGTTCTCGGGTAGATGATTTGAGGTGGGCGTTGCGTGAAGCTTCTGTTTTTGATCTTGGGTGTTATTGGGTTTAGTTTCCAAAACTAAAAATCTACGCATCTCAACTTAGTTGCATTGCCGTAGTCGAAGGCGACGACGAAGTCAGGTGCCTCATCAAACCACTCGGGCTCGTAGAAGCATCAGTTGATTTAGTAAGGCATAGTTGTAGAAAATGTAAATGTGACAGGAAAGGCGACGTCACCCTGTTTGTAGAACTTGCCGGGCTACAAGTGGAGGAACACTAGGCGGAATGGCTGGTGGATCCCCGGTTGGTTCGATTGTCACAGGGGCAGTCGGAATCATTATTGATGACGCAATCGGTGGCATCGCAGGATCAGAAAACGGAGAACCATCTGAAAGAAACACAAGTAGGTGAACACTTCCTATAAAGTCAGCGAGGACATTATTCAATGAACTAAAATATCGGCGACTTTTATCCGTGGGGTGTTGAAAGTGCACGAACTTGATTATGGCAATGTCATAATTTTCCTAGGTGCCTTGCCTATACTTATTTATATCTTCGTGTTTTCGAGCAGGAGGCAAGAGTATTTAAAATCCAATCATTTTGGTAAGTGGTACTTTTTCTTTGAATGTTCTTTTTACCTCATAGTTGGACTTTTTCCCGCGTTACTAATAAACGCACTTTTCTTCTCTGGGCATATGTCCCCGTCTCGAAGATTTATATTCTACTTAATAGTGTTCGTTTTAACCTATTTGTCGATCATGTCTTCCATATGGTTCAGATTATTATCGAGATATGACCATAAAACCCGTTTGTGCGATTTTCGGCCGTTTATGCGTGAAATTATGGGTAAAAACCCTTACCCGGATTCTGCTGAAGCCTTGAATGCGAGGAAAGCGAATTTCACGTGGCTATTTAAAGGCTGTGCGGCATTGTTCTTTGCAATGCCGGTCACGATAGTCGTGCTGATCCTCGTGCTGAGGTCCCTTTAGGCTGATTGTTATGGGGTTCTTGCTCGAATAAGTTGTAGAAAATGAAAACTAAAATGAATGAACAGTATTACGGGAACATTGTATTTTTTCTAGGGATTTTACCCATCCTCGTTTATTCTCTTTCTTTTTCCCGGCGCAAGAAAGAACAATTGTTAGTTAATCGATTTGGTGGATGGTATTTCATTTTTGAAAGTTCCTTCTTTACTTTATGTGGGCTTTTCCCGGCCTTACTAATAAATGCTTTTTTCTTTGCTGACCACATGTCACTGAATCGAAGATTTACATTTTATTTTCTCCTTTTTGTTTTGATGTACTTCTTTATTATGTTTTCCATGTGGATCAGGTTATGTGGGTATCGCTACAAAACCCGTTTGCGCGATTTTCGGCCTTTTATGCGTGAGATTATGGGGAAGAATCCATATCCAGATTCGGATGAGGCATTCCCGGTGGGGAAAGCGAATTCCACCTGGCTATTTAAGGGCTGCGCGACATTGTTCTTTGCAATACCGGTCACGATAGTCGTGCTGATCCTCGTGCTGAGGTCTCTTTAGGCTGATTATTATGGGGTTTTGCGCGGATAACGTGGGGCGGGAATTGCGTGTAGCTGCTGTGTTTCGGTCTTTGGATGATAGTGGGTTCAGTTTTTCATCGATGTCCTGGTCAGCAATATGGGCGGCGTTCCTGCTGGTGGGGGTTTTATGAGCTAGGTGCACACAAAAGTACACGTCATCGGAATGGTAAAAGGGCGTAGCGACTGGGTTTTACTGATTAGCCGTATCTGTTGCGCCCGGATTTCGGATGAGGTTGTATAGGCCCTCGTAAAACTCGCCGGGGATACTGTGCTCGGAACCGCCAACGTTACGCAGGTAGAAACGCCCGCCGTCGTCGATAAGCACTGTGGCGGAATTCGTGGTTCCGAGAACGAACTTTTCGGACTTTTCCGGTGTTGGCCCGAATTGAAAACGGCTGTATAGCGTAACTGGGTGGTGTGAGGAATCGATCCCTAAAATTTCATTGACGATGGTTAAGCCCCATAGCTTCTTGACAAACCAACGGATGGTTTCTGGTGCTTTCTTGCATTCAGGTGCCGCAGAGTGTCGGTCCCAGTGCCAACCGGCCTGCACCAACGCGCGGTGGAAGTGCGGATCGATATTATCGGGGAGTGTCACAAGCGCTGATGTTTCGGGATTGAGGTGAATCGCCTGTTCGCTACGCATATTCAAAACGGCGCAATCGATGTGGTAGCCCGTGATTTCACCGGAGCTATCGAGGCTTGCCCACACGTAGTAATTGCTTCCTGGTTCGACGCGGCAATACGCGGCGGTGTCTCCGATCATGCCGTGTGCATCTAAGCTTGCTGCTGCCACTGTGTTTTTCGGGGGGTGGGTTGCAAAACCGACAATGCCAGACGTGGTGTTTATTTTGTTGGGAGTATGGTTAGTTGTTTCGCCTGTGTTGAAATCGACGATTCCGAACCGGGTAATTGGCGCTTCGGAAAATAAGATGCTCAGATATGCTGGCTGCCCGGGCATTCCTTCGGGGGCTTTCTCATCGCCAGCAAGGGTTACTAGAACGTCGTATTCCCCAGCTTTGGCGGGTAGTTTAATCGCACTATCGCTTCGGTGGGCGGGATCGGACACTGTAATCTCAGTGCCTTCCACTACGAGAGTCCCGACCGAATACGTCGTAAGGGTTAGCGCCGGTGGATCTTTTCGCTCCCCGTTGGTGGCGGGGGGAGTCGCTACTGTCCGGTTGGATAGGGGATAGAAATCGAAGGAGGTATTGAGGTTATGAACTGTGGTTTTCATTATGTTTTGAAGCCGTTTTTCTAAACTCGTGACGGTGGTTTTATGGTAAGCCAATATTTCTCGTTCAACCCGATTGTCGGGCAAATAGCACCAGGCTAAGGCTAGAAATAAGATCACCGATATGGATAGAAGTAAGGAATAACCCCGCGGAAGATCTGGCTGATAGACGAATGCGCATAAAGCGACTGTTAATAGAACAATAATCGCCATTGTTATGGCGTTATGTGGAAGCTTTCGTAGTGTTTTAACTATTTGTTTGTTCCACATGATTGCAGTTCTCATTATGGCGACGTGCAGAAATATTGGAGTACTTCCGATGAGGAATGTAAGGAATGGGTGTATGCCCCATTGCTGTGCTGTATCGAAAAGAGCAATTGTCTGAAGTCCGATAAAAACGATAATTAGGTTCCCTGGCACTGTAAGCAGGCTTAGTGTCGACCATTGGGAACGCATGGATAATTGCTGATACCCGTCATAGAACAGGGCAAAGCAGACAAATTTCAACGCTGTGAACCACGCAATAACCAAAACTGTAGGGAGAGTTTCCGTATGCGAAGCAGAAAATAAGTAGAGAGTTACCGGAAGTTCAAAGATGGGAAATAACAGCGACGCCCATTTTCGGGTTGGGGGGTTGGGATTTTTTAATTGGGAGGCATGGGCTGATAGCCGATTCCTGGCGGATTGGATTTCGGATTGAAGTTCGGCCACGCCGAGCACGGGTTGGGGAACCATATCGATGAAGAAGTAGCAGACATTGAATATTGCGATCAATGTGATGAGCTCGAACCATGTTCCTGCGGTAACTGAATGGTAGATCTCGGAATAAAAGCTCGCGATGGTGTCCCACACCATGGGTTGCTGCCTGGAGAGGCTAATTGCCGCCTGGCTTTGTCTAAGCAGCAACGAACCTATTGAGATGCATATGACGGACAAGCCAGCAATTTTTGCGATAGTGTAGGCGCGGATTCTATTGGTGAGCGGTCCGGTATCCGCACCTTTTGAGGACTTTGTGGACCAGACGACAACACCTCCTAAGGCGATTAACACCGTCAGTGTGGTACCTAAATCAACACCGTCGCCGCCGGGTAGTGGGGCAATGGCCCGTAAGTGCCCGACCAGAAACGTCAGTGCCAGCGCCGATACCCCAATCAACGCGAAGTTAGCTACTAAGAGATCCCCGATTACGCTCGCCATGGATTGGGGGTTCGCTTAATCGGTTTGGTCGATTATGCGGTTCCGGTTTCGCCGTCATGATTTACATATTATTTGCTACAGCATGGTTTGGGAATGCCTATAGGTGTAAAAGAAAACGGGAATATTCGTTTGCCCTCAAAACTATTCTGTGGCAGTCTTGAAGGTTTGTGTCCTTGTCGCCCCATGTGGGTGTGTGGGTGAAACGTTTTGATTGGGTTCGTCGTTATAAAATAGGACGAATTGTGTGACCGGCGTTGGGCCCGCACTTGGCTAAGGTGGCGGGCTTTTATGTTGTGAGCGCTCCTGTAATGGAAAAGTGAAGGTTTGAGTTTGATGGATCAGAATGACGCACGCGAGCAGTCGGTAGTGGCGATGACTGTGGAGCAATTGCGTAGCTGGCTGCGTGACTGGGTGATGAAAACCACAGGGTTGCCAGCCGATGAGATTACTGATGATAAGCCGATGCAGTCGTTTGGGTTGTCGTCGCGTGATGTTGTCATTCTGTCTGGTGAATTAGAAAACCTGTTAAACACTCAATTGGATGCGACTATTGCGTATGAGCATCCAACCATTGCGGGCTTAGCGCAGCGGATTATTCATGGCGATTCTGCTAAGCGGGCTGCCCACACGATACGCAAGGTGTTTTCCACTGACCAGAGTGATCCAGCGGAACGGGATATCGCAATTGTTGGTATGGCGGCGCGCTATCCGGGTGCGGATAATGTTGAGCAGATGTGGGACATGCTGGTCGCGGGCCGGGATGGGATTGGGCCGTTGCCGATTGGTCGGTGGTCGGAATATGCCGCAGACGAGGTCATGGCGAAGCGAATGGCGGAGCTTGACCTTACCGGCGGGTATCTGGACGATATTTCTTCGTTTGACGCGGAGTTTTTTGGGCTTTCCCCGCTTGAGGCTGTTAATACTGATCCGCAGCAGCGCATTATTTTGGAATTAACCTGGCAGGCCCTGGAGAATGCGCATATTCCGGCTAATTCGCTGAAAGGCGAAGCAGTCGGAGTGTACATGGGCTCGTCGAATAATGACTACGGCATGTTGATTACTGCCGACCCGGCGGAGGCGCATCCGTATGCATTGACGGGTACGGCAAGTTCGGTGATCGCTAACCGGGTGTCCTATGTTTTCGATTTTCGGGGTCCGTCGATCAATGTGGATACGGCTTGCTCGTCCTCGCTTGTATCGATTCATCACGCGGTCCAAGATTTGCGTACCGGTGCTGCCGATGTGGCGATCGCAGGTGGCGTGAATATTCTTGCCGCCCCATTTGTCTCCACGGCTTTTGGCGAGTTGGGGGTTTTCAGTCCAACCGGGAAGATTCACGCGTTTTCTGATGATGCAGACGGTTTTGTCCGTTCTGATGGTGCGGGTGTTGTGGTGCTCAAGCGCGTGAAAGATGCGCTGGCGGATAATGATGAGATTTTGGCGGTTATTAAAGGTTCCGCCGTGAATTCGGATGGGCATTCCAACGGCTTAACTGCGCCTAATCCGGAAGCTCAGGTTGATGTATTGCAGCGGGCGTATGCAGATGCGGGTGTTGATCCAACCCAGGTTGATTACGTTGAGGCGCACGGCACCGGCACGATTTTGGGCGACCCTATTGAAGCGACCGCAATCGGTGCGGTATTGGGTAGTGGCCGGGAGGCGGCGAAGCCTACCTTGTTGGGTTCAGCGAAGACGAATTTCGGGCATACCGAATCGGCGGCTGGTGCCGCTGGTGTGATTAAAACGGTATTGGCTATGGTGCATGACACGTTGCCGCCTTCGTTGAACTACACGGAGCCGAATCGTTACGTAGATTTCGACGCAGAACACATTGAAGTCATTGAGGATCCACGCGAATGGCCGGAGTATTCGGGTCGCAAGCTGGCTGGTGTTTCCGGTTTCGGTTTTGGCGGGACAAACGCCCACGTTGTTCTAAGCTCATTCGATTCAGCTGATTATGGCGTGGAACCGCAACAGCAGCCTGCCCAGTTGGAAGGTGCTGCGGTTGTGTTGCCGGTAAGTGGACTATTGCCGTCGCGGCGTCGACAAGCGGCAGCATCGGTGGCAGATTTCGTCGAAAAGCTTGACGACGCCGCCCTGGTACCACTTGCGCGCTCGTTGTCGGGCCGAAACCACGGCAGGTCCCGCGCGGCGGTGATCGCCTCCACAACTCAAGAAGCTGTCAAACGGCTACGGATGGTTTCGGACGGCAAGCTGACTCAAGGGGTCGCGGTGGCGGATTCGCCTGCGATGGTGGGGCCAGTCTTTGTGTATTCTGGTTTCGGTTCTCAGCATCGGAAGATGGTCAAGGACTTGGTCGCCCAAGCACCGTTCTTTAAAAAGCGGCTGGAGCAACTGGATGAGATCGTCGAATTTGAATCCGGGTGGTCCATTCTTGACATCGTCGCAGACGACGAACAAACCTACGACACAGAAACTGCACAGGTTGCCATCACCGCCATCCAGATCGCACTTACCGATTACTTGGCTATGCTCGGTGCGAAACCTGCGGCCGTCATGGGCATGTCGATGGGTGAGATTGCCGCAGCATACGCTGCTGGTGGCTTAAGCGATGCCGACGCCATGCAGATCGCATGCCACAGGTCTCGTCTGATGGGCGAAGGGGAAAAATCGCTGCCAGAGGACCAATTAGGTGCCATGGCTGTGGTGGAATTCAGCGTTGAACAATTGGATCAATTTATCGCGGAAAACCCAGACTTCGCCGGAGTAGAACCAGCCGTTTACGCAGGTCCCGGCATGTCCACCGTTGGCGGCCCGCGCGAGGCTGTCGTTGCCTTGGTGGAAAAATTGGAGGCGGAAGAGAAATTCGCCCGGCTGCTTAACGTTAAAGGCGCGGGCCATACCAGCGCGGTCGAACCGTTGTTAGGCGAGCTCGCGGCCGAAATCGCAGGCATTGATCCGCAGCCGCTTCGGATCCCGCTGTTTAGCTCCGTGGATCGGGCGCGAGTATATCAGCCAGGTGAAGTGGTGCATGATGTGGAGTATTTCACCCGCTGTACTCGCTACGCGGTGTGGTTCCAAGACGCCACCGAGCAAGCTTTTGCCGCAGGGCACACCACTTTGGTGGAGATCTCTCCGAACCCGGTCGCCATGATGGGCATGATGAATACCGCGTTCTTCGTGGGCAAACCAGATGCGCAGCTTTTATATGCATTGAAGCGAAAGGTAGACCCGGCAGAGTCCATTCCGGAACTTCTGGCCAAGCTCTACGTTGCGGGCGCGCCGATCGATTTTGGGGCGCTGTATGGGTCCGGCTCCATCATCGCCGCACCGACGGTGCCGTGGAAGAAACAACGGTATTGGACTGCCGCCCGGCCGTCGTCAAGTAATTCTGGATCGGTTTTGGGGCATAAAATCACGCTGCCAGATGGGTCGATCGCCTACGGCACCATGGCAGACGCGGTACCATCACCCATTGCACTGATGGAGGCGGTCATTGCTGACCTTGCCCCGCAGGCGCAACTGACCGCTGTGGAAGAGCATGGCACGCTGCCACCATCGGGTGAGCTGACCATCGTGGCGCGCCGCAACCTTGGCGGTGTTGCCATCGCGGTCCATTCGGTTATGGGAGATATAACCGTTGCAATCGCAGACGGCTTCGCGTCTACTATCGCAGCTGACGCCACGCAGCCAATTTTGGGTAGCCCCGCAGTGGAAGCCAGCGCCCCTGTTCCCACAACAGAAGTAGAAGACCCTGGTTTGAAATGGGATCCGAACAGCGGCGAAACCGTAGAACAGCGGATGCGGGCGATTGTCTCCGAAGCGATGGGCTACGACGTTGAAGACCTGCCGCGGGAATTACCACTCATTGATCTTGGGCTTGATTCGCTTATGGGAATGCGGATCAAAAACCGCATCGAACACGACTTTGATATTCCGTCGCTACAAGTACAGGCACTGCGGGACGCCTCCGTGGCCGATGCTGTGGCTTTGGTCGAAGAACTCGTCGCAGGGCGCGGCAGCGTGGAACAGAAGCCACAACCTGCGGCAGAAAGCCCAGCTGTGGACGTCGAAAAGCCAGTTGGGACGAAACCACAAGGTGTTGGCGTGGCGCCCCGGGACGCTTCCGAGCGGTTGGTATTTGCAACCTGGGCCGGTATCACCGGTGCGGCTGCTAACGGCGTGACCAGCGAATTGCCAAAGCTTAGCGACGAACACGCCTCCGCGATCGCTGCGCGTCTTACTGAGCGTTCCGGTGCTGAGATCACGGCGGATCAGGTGAAACAAGCCGAAACGTTAGAACCACTCGCTAACTTAGTGCGTGAGGGACTGGAATCCGAGGTTGAAGGCAATATTCGCGTGCTGCGGCCTCGCCCCGAAGGCTCCACCGCGCCCGCGGTATTCATGTTCCACCCGGCAGGCGGGTCATCCGTTGTTTACCAACCATTAATGCGCAGATTGCCTGCCGACGTTCCGGTCTACGGCGTGGAACGGCTCGAAGGCTCGTTGGAAGATCGCGCTGCCGCCTACCTTGACGAAATCACCCAATACGCCGATGGGTATCCAATCGTGCTCGGTGGCTGGAGCTTCGGTGGCGTTCTTGCCTACGAAGTTGCCTATCAATTACGCGACCGTGACATCGACGTGGCAACCATCGCACTGCTCGATACTGTGCAACCAGCACACCCCGCGCCAGACACGATGGAAGAAACCAAGAACCGGTGGCAGCGCTACTCCGATTTCGCGAAAAAGACCTATGGCCTCGACTTCCCAGTGCCATTCGAACTGCTCGAAACCGCAGGCGAAGACGCACTACTGGCAATGATGGCGGAATTCTTAAGCGAAACCGATGCCTCCGAGCATGGTTTGTCCGCTGGCGTCTTAGAACACCAGCGAGCATCGTTCGTGGACAACCGCATTCTCGATAAGATCGACATGCACCGGTGGGCGGATGTCGAAGTGCCCGTAATGCTTTTCCGCGCGGAACGCATGCACGATGGTGCCATTGAGCTGGAGCCTGCCTATGCCGAAATTGCTTACGACGGTGGGTGGTCGGCTATCGTTAATGATTTGGAAATTGTTCAACTGGCGGGCGACCACCTGGCAGTAGTCGACGAACCAGAAATCGGCAAGGTTGGCGTGGCGCTAGCCAAACGAATCTCCCAACTACAAGGCAAACTTTAATCCCTACGAGGTGTAAAACTTCCATGAGTCTTGATACCACCGCTGGCAAGCTTGCGGATCTCCGTGCCCGCCTAGAAAAGGCACAAGATCCCGGCAGTGAGCGGGCCCGCGCCAAGCGCGACGAGGCAGGCCGCACAACCCCACGCCAACGTATCAACCGGCTTTTAGACCCCGGCTCCTTCGTGGAAATCGGTGCGCTTGGCCGCACCCCCGACGAACCCGATGCCCCCTATTCCGACGGTGTTGTCACAGGTTACGGGCGCATAGATGGGCGTCCAGTTGCCGTTTACGCCCATGACAAAACCGTCTACGGCGGTTCCGTCGGTGTGACTTTCGGCCGCAAAGTATGCGAAGTAATGGACATGGCAATCAAAATCGGATGTCCAGTGATCGGCATTCAAGATTCCGGCGGTGCCCGCATCCAAGATGCCGTCACATCCCTGGCCATGTATTCGGAGATCGCCCGCCGCCAATTGCCGCTTTCTGGGCGCAGCCCCCAGATTTCCATCATGATGGGTAAATCCGCCGGTGGTGCCGTGTATGCGCCGGTCACCACCGACTTTGTTATTGCCGTCGACGGTGAAGCGGAAATGTACGTTACCGGACCCGCTGTAATCAAAGAGGTTACGGGCGAAGTAATCACCTCAGCTGACCTCGGCGGTGCCCGGCAACAGGAGAAAAACGGCAACGTCTCCTATGTGGCAACCGATGAGGAAGACGCCTTTAACTATGTCCACGACTTACTCGCACGCCTCCCGCTGACCTGCCACGATCCCGGGCCGGAATACGCCGCCCCCTCCGACGAAGAGGTCGCAGACGCAACCGCCCTCGATACCTTCATGCCGGACGACACCAACGCTGGTTACGACATGCACGACCTACTCGTGCAACTTTTCGACGACTCCGACATCCAAGAAATCCAGCCCGGTTATGCCCCCAACATCATCACCGCTTTTGCCCGGGTTGACGGCAAATCAGTAGGTGTCGTCGCCAGCCAACCCATCGAGTCCGCCGGCTGCATCGACGCCGACGCCGCCGATAAAGCCGCCCGCTTCATCCGGATCTGCGATGCCTATAACATTCCGTTGGTATTCATCGTGGACACCCCCGGCTACCTGCCCGGCGTCCAACAAGAAGAAGTCGGCCTGATCCACCGGGGCGCGAAGCTCGCCTTCGCACTCGTTGAAGCAACCGTTCCGAAAGTATCTCTCATCGTGCGCAAAGCCTACGGTGGTGCCTATGCAGTGATGGGCTCTAAGAACCTCACCGGCGACATCAACCTGGCGTGGCCCACCGCCCAGATCGCCGTCATGGGCTCCGCCGCCGCCGTTGTGATGATCCAAGGAAAACAGCTCGACGCGGCCCCACCAGAACAGCGCGACTACCTCAAGAAGATTTTCATGGATTTCTACGACGAAAACATGACTAGCCCCTACGTCGCCGCCGAACGTGGCTATATCGATGCGATGATCGAACCGAACCAATCCCGCATCGCGCTGCGCCAAGCTTTACGGCAACTTGAGACAAAACGAGAACAAGACCTGCCAAAGAAACACACGATTTCACCGATGTAGCAAACCTCTCACCGGGTGGACAGAAGCGACGCTGTCCACCCGGTTTCGTTTGTCCGCCCCAGGGCCGGAAGTCGGGGATTGTGGCGGTTTGGCCAGTTTTAGCTGGGGTTGATGCTGGGTTTTGCGTAAATCTCCGACTTGTAGAAGTGTGTGGGTGCTTGTCGACGCCGTCAGCGTGGCGTGTGGGTTGGGGTTGTTGTGCCAGTTTTTGGAAGTCGGGGATTGTGGGGTTGCGGTTGGTTCACTCTTGGGGTTTTGGGTCTGGGTGGGTGGAATCTCCGACTTGATAGGGGTGGTGGGTGCGAAAGTCGGAGATTTCCGAAATCCGAACAGCTTTGGTCGGTATTGACCCTAGGTTTTGCGTAAATCTCCGACTTGTAGAAGTGCGTGGCTGCTTGTCGACGCTGCCAGCGTGGCGTGTGGGTTGGGGTTATTGTGCCAGCTTTTGGAAGTCGGGGATTGTGTTTAACGCCTGGTTCTTTCCTGCGGTTTTGGTGCTGGGTGGGTGGAATCTCCGACTTGATGGGGTGGCGGTGGGTTACCCGTTTGGGGGTGTGTGTATTTTTTATGGAACCGGTTGGGGTGGTGAGTGAGTCTAACTCTATAGAGCACGTTGTCTATATGGTTTTACACTGGTTGTCAGTGGCGTTGAAAGGCGGTTTTAGAAAAATGGTCAAGAAAATGTCAATGCGTGCCAGGACTATGCCTAATCAGATGACAGCTTGTTCGACACACCGCGTCTTAATAGCAACTGTGGTGTGTTGTGTCTTTCTGCTTTCTGGCTGCGGGTTATCTACGCCTTTGGCTCAGTACTTGGCTGTTAAAAACCAGCCGCAATCCCACCAACTACCAGCGTCATCGCAGGTGGCTGAACCGGAAACGCTTGGTGAGGTGTTGGAAGCGGGTACTGGGACGTTTGACCCAAACGACCCTAATTTCACGTTGTTTAATCCATGCACGGAAATCTCCGAAGAACAATACGAAAAGCTCGGTTTTAAAATAAATGAGCTTTCGGTTGTTTCTCGCGAAAGTCTAACTGCGTGTGGGCTTTTTGATATTAAACCTAGTATTTATTCCGTTACTTTCACGATTGGGACAGATACAACAACGTATGAGTTTTTGGAATCTTCGGGTTTGCTTCGTAATGAGCCAGGTCTTGTCCTCCCTGAGGGCATGTATGTTCATACTTACCCAGGGGAATTTGATGAGGCTGAGTGTACGGTTGCAGTTTCGACGAATCGTGGCCGATTGAGCATATCGGGAATTGGAAGCCGAATCAGGAGCGGTAATTCAAGACAAATGGTTTGCCAGCAAGCAGTGGACAAGTTTCAAGAATTCCTTGATCTGAAAGGTTAATCATGTCTATGTTGATCAATTCGCCGTCATTTGAAAATGCTTTCTCAGAAGTTTCTTCGGTACTAAGTGTGGCGAGGCATGTTGGGGAAATTGCGGGTCGAAACACGTTGAGTGGTACGTTTTCGTCGTTGTCGGGTTTGCGTGAGTTGGGTGTGAATCATGCGCAGGTGATTCAGGGTGGGGCGGGTAGTGCCCGTGATGTGTTGGCGAGTTTCCGGGATTTGGTTGAGTGGTTGGGGATGAATCTGCGGTTGAATCATGTGGCGTTTACGGGTCATGATCTCGCGTTATCACGCGGGTTGGATACCGCTGATAGTGGTGGGACGTTTGAGCAGGATATTGCGGAGTTCGCGTCGAAACCGGCGGCGTCGTTTGCGGATTTCCCGTTCCTCCCGCCTGCGCCGGTTCCGTCGGTGTCGTTGGAAACATTGGTGGCGCAGTTGGGTGCGACACAGTCTGGTCAGGCTGCCCAAGCTGCGGCGGATTGGCAATCGATGGCGACGCAAGCAACAAGTATCGCGACACAGTTAGAAGGTATTGCGTCCCAGTTATCAGCGCAGAATCAGGGGGTTGCGGTGTTGCGGGCGACTGCTGGGATGAAAGCTACTGCGGCGAAAGCATCGTATTTCGCCGCGAACGCCACAGAGATGGCGAGGTCGGTGGGGATTTTGTCAACGATTGCGCCGCATTTCCACACCCAAGCATCCCAAGCATTATCTGCGTTGCAGACTATTGCGAACCCTGCGGAAAAAGAAGCCGCAGAGAAGGCGTATCTGACGGCGTTTCATGGGATATATAGCGGTGCGTTATCTCAGGCTGTGCCGGTAATTAGAAATTTGATGATGGATAATAGTCATGGTGTTGGTGGTGGTAGTGCTGCGATTGGGTCGGATTCTACTGGTGCACCGCCGTCACCTGCGACGAGTACGCTTAGTCCGGCGGGTATGGGCACACAGGCCTCATCAACTGCAACACTGCCTGTTACTGGTGGTGGGGTGGGTGCACAGGCAGCACCGGTATCGGGTATGCCACCGGTCACGGGGCTACCCACAGGTGCAGGACCGGGTGGTTCCGGTGTGTCAGCACATGCGCCGGTGTTTAGTGGACTTACCCCCGGCATGGGTGGGAATAATCGTTCCGGGTTAAGCGGTGGTGGGAGTATTCCTGCGTCTGGTGGACTCCGACCCGGATCAGGGACAGGTGCTGGTGTGGGTGGTGGTCGTAGTACCACTGGTACCAGTATGGGTGCTGGTATGAGTGGGATGGGTGGTTACGGTATGGCCGGTGGGGTTGGTTCGGCTGGCATGCGAGGCGGAACCGGTGGTGCTGGTGGTCGTGGATTCGGCGCTGGTGGCAGTGGTGGCCGTGGCTTCGGTGCTGGTAGTGGGGTTGGTACGGCACCGAAAACCCCACATGGAACCGGCAGCGGTGGTGGTATGGGAAACGGAACCAGTACAGGTGGTGTGAAGCCAACCACCGGAACGACCAACAGTGGCGGGCGTGCTGGTACCCCGATGATAGGAGCACCGATCGGTGGGCAAAACACTAATAATGACAATCAACGGAAACGCAAAAAGCCGATACGGGGTATTACCACAAGCGTTGAACGAGACACCAACCTCAAAGCACTACTGGGTGACCAACCCAAAGTAATCCCAGGCGTCATCGGAAGCTGGGTACGCGAATAGCTAATGGGGCCAGTCGGTGCGAGATCAACTGGTTCCTTGGCTGGGGTATAGTGGATCCGCGTCGGTTGGGCGTCGAAAAGCAAACGAGTGTGCTGTGAGGATTTTCTATGGAGCAATACGAGCATGTTGTCGTTGTGAGTGCATTAATTATGCGAGATGCTGCTGGGGCGATCCTCATTGTTCGTAAAGAAGGCACAAGCAAGTTTATGCTGCCGGGCGGGAAGATCGAGCCGGGGGAGACGCCTGCCGAAACGGTGGTGCGGGAGGCCGCTGAGGAGATCAGCGTGACGCTTGACCAGCAGAAACTTCGATTTGTGGGTGAATTTCTCACCGATGCGACGAACGAACCTGGTTGGGGCGTGCGTGCCTACGTGTTTGAGCATCCGTTCGTCGCGGATTGGAAGTTGGCGGGTGAGATAGCCGAAGCGCAGTGGTTGGATGCGGAAAAGGCGCTCCCGTCGAATATTGGCCCACTGCTTTCAGATGCATTATTGCCAGTTTTAAGGCAATCGGTGTGACGTTGAGGTCCCCTGCCCCAACCCTCGTTAATCATCCCAGTACGCGGTAGTAATTTATTATTTATCCTGGTTGTTAGGAGTTCCAAGTGCCGGGCCATAAATGTAAAGTGTTATGCGATTCCTGCCCTCGGAGATCTAGGAGTTTAATGCAACTCGAGATCGTTGTACTCACTGATGATCAACTACCAACTCAACGTCAGTCACATTCGATTTGCCAGTTTAGCTCCTGAACGCGAACGTCGACGGCACGTAATTCTTTGGCGATTTCGTTTGCCTTTTCGCGCAGCTTTTCGACGCTAACCGTCGCCTCTAGTTTCACCTCGCTGCGGGTCCAGCGCACCGTTTGGCGGGCTGCGGCGTCGGCAAGTTCGTTGTAAAGATCAAAATCGCGTTTGAGTCTATCCCGAAGTGCAAGGATATCGGTGATGGTGCGGGATTTGTCGAAAAGCGACGTGGCGTTAACCTTGTTAATCTTCGCAACCAGTGCTTCCAGCCTGCGATTTAATTTCCCGTACTCTAATAGCAGCTTTTCCGGGTCTTCCGGCGGCGTATCGCCTTCTTGAACTTGTGCTAATTCCTTGATTCGTACGGACAGCATGGAAAGGCGTCGTTGCAGGTCGGCGCGTTCGTACAGCGCTTCGGCCAACTTCATAATGTTTCCCTCAAAAAATGATGCGAAATTAAGCCACTTATGCGGCCTCCCCGATGAGCATCGAAGATTACGACTGTAGTCGAATTTCGGGGTGAGGGAAATGGAATTGAAAAAGTTTTTTTAAACTGTGTGTTCCGGATTAAGTACTTTTGTCACAAGTTCCAAACGCGTTTTTGCGTCAAATACCAACATGATATTTGAAATGTGTTTTTTCACCGTGGACTGAGCGTAGTGAAGCTCGTTAGCGATTTGGACATTGGACATTCCGCGGCACAACAACTCAAGTATGTCACGCTCAGTTTTGGTGATCTTCTCGAAACCAGGCACCCAGAACGAACCAGAGTTCAAAGACCCAGAGTTCGCAGAACCGGCTGACCCAGTCTGTGGAAGATACTGGACCAACCGGTTCAGAGCGTGAGGGGCGACAATAGTCCCCCCTTCTACTGCGTCAAACACCGCTTTGATAATTTCCTGTGGGCGTTGACTTTTAAGAACATAACCAGAGCCACCAGATTGCAGAATCTTCAACATGACATCATCACGATCCAA
This sequence comes from Corynebacterium mustelae, assembly GCF_001020985.1. Taxonomy (NCBI): domain Bacteria; kingdom Bacillati; phylum Actinomycetota; class Actinomycetes; order Mycobacteriales; family Corynebacteriaceae; genus Corynebacterium; species Corynebacterium mustelae. Next base: position 3,118,687 of record NZ_CP011542.1, on the reverse strand, counting down.
AGCTGTAATTGCGATGAAGATAGGTGGATTCGGGCGATCCATCACCTCAGAGAGTAATGTCACACCATCCATCAACGGCATGTGGATATCTGCGAGTACTACATCAACCGCATGGTTGTTGAGAAACTCTAAGGCTTCCGCGCCACTGTTAGTGGTAGCGGCGACTTCAATCCTGCTGGTTATAGAGAAATATTGTTCAATTGACGAAAGGACGAGCGGATCGTCGTCCACCAGCAGCACTTTAATGAGATTCTCAGTCATAGCGCTTGTAGTGTATCACCTCTTTGGGCACCATACACGCCGCGGGTTAACTTTGCAGGAGAAGACCATTGAAGCCATCGATGTGGTGAAGCTGAAGAATCCACCGTTTCCTTTGTCATTCCAGGAAGAACTCATTTTGAAAAGATCCAAGGCCTGCGCTGGTGCTGGTGCAATCGGATTTGCAATCAGCGCGATCGATACGACGGCTGCGGCGAGTGGCTTGCTAAAATTACGGGATCCAAACATTTATGTTGATCCTTCCTGTGTCGGGGCTATCTAACGGGTGTGAACCTATGTATCTATTATGGGAATTTATTAGGAAAAATCGGGTACATGTGATATGCGGTGATACGATTGCGTTCACCCACTTTGGGGCATGACCAGCGACTTCTTAGAAATTTCTATTTCAGTTATCCAAAGATTGTTATTTAGTTTGCGCGTACAGGTACCCCCAAAATTCCTGATTAAATCCTCAATTCCCTTTAAGCCGAGGCCGGTAGTTAAGTAAGAAGGTGATTGCTTTGCGGCTACTACATTTGAAAATCGGATTAACAGCGAGTCCCCGCTCCATTCGGCAGATAGGTCAATCGCAGAGGCAGGGTCGGAGTATTTTAGAATGTTTGAAGCTAATTCCGCGAAAACATTTTGCATTCCGTTAGGGAGTTTGGCACGCCGGACTGGCCGGGGCAGGGAATTGTGGAATCGAACCTTTAGTTTGTGGCTCTTGAAAAGTTTGATTGTTGCGATGATTTGTTGTTCAAGGGTTTCTTGAGAGGTTGGGAGGGAAATCATGCTTTCAGATTTCATAGTCTCCAGAAGGCTTCTCACATCACCAATAGCGGCGCGTGCTTCATCAGCAATGTAACTTAGTGATTCATGGGTTTGTGGATCCAGGTGGGGATGAAGTGCCAGGGTTTCTGATCTCAGAATAATTGATGTTAGTTTTGTTGCCACAGAATCGTGAAGTGCACGGGTCATTAAATCACGTCGCTTTTCAACCTCAGCTTTAAGATTTCGCTGTTGGGTTTTTACTCGCTCAATGGTAGAACCAACAAGTACTGATGCTGCCAGTAAAAATGCAAGTATCAGGGAGCTGACAAGATCGATAGGTAAAAATTCCATGGTTGATGGAGAAGTGCTTACCAAATACCAGGTAATTGCAGACGTTATCCAAGCAAGCCGTTTATGTCCTCCTGTGGCCAGAACTCCCACGAAGACAATTGGCCACAAAGCGGTGACTTCGGTTTGGAAGCTTGGTTGCCAAGTAATTAATCCGACTAGGCAGACGTATGCTGTTGTCGCACCACGAGGGAAGCGCTGCAATAGCACTGTAAGTACTACCGTAGTTATAAATGTTGCTGCGATAGGCAGATTGAAGGCGTCTTCTGGATCAATGAGGACAAACAGAAAGAGTGCCAATCCTCCGCTCAGAATAATTCTGTCGGTAAGACGTGTCCGGTCACGGTAACTAAGTAGAGTATTGAAGTTCATTGCAAACGTGATAGTACGAAGGTTGTTTTTGCTAGGGTGCTATGTATTAAAAATGCTGGTAACAAAGAATATCTTTGTTACCAGCATTTTGCTAAAGACGAAGCCAACGTCTTTAAGTGATATTGAAATGGAATGTAGTGAGTATCTGATTCTTTGGCTCTTCGTGCTTGCGGGTTTATGTGCCAAGGTTATTGTGCCAACTTTGTTCTGCCAAACGATTGTTGTCACGGTCTAGTGTTGTGCAAGCAACTGGCCGGTGATGCCTGACATGCCTCCTTTGTTTGGTGGGTAACTAACTTCTAGGCACCATTGTAATATGTGGGGAACTCTAAGCTTTCATTAAAAGGCCAAGTTTGGCCTAAGAGTAGACAAAAGTATATTCTTTTGAATTTTTTTGTTAATTTTCCCACATGCTGGTAGTGGGGCGGCGGGTTGCCCCAGCCACCAAAGGATAGTTTCATGAATTGAGTCATGTCAAAAAGCTATTGCGACAGTTATTGCAAGCTTAAAAACTCCCCATTACGCTTAAAAAAAATTAATGTACGGATATTGCTACCTGTGCAAACGTTGTTTTAGAACTGTGATCATTGAGCTGATTTTCTATATGTTTCTAGCTTGTAAAATCTCTGATAATTTTCCATTTTGGAAAATATAAATTTTGCTAAATAAGGATGCTGTGGCAGTTAGATAGGCTTTCGGAAGTGCTACCTATTTTTGTCCTAAGGGAATTGTGGGGGGTAGTGCCCTACCCCCGTTATTGAACAACGTTTAGGGGGTAGGAGGGGGAGGTAGCAGAGTTTTTGCGCTAAAAATTGAATTTTTGCGCGGACAATTTGCGGGCGAGATGGTCGACCGATTCGGACAAAACACGATGGAGCGCTGTGGGGAGACCGCCATCAATCAGCTTTTGTCCTTCGGCAAGAGCTGATGGAGTCTGCGGGAATAAACCACGCACGAGCCGGTTGGCGATTTCAATAGGATGATCTGACCACATGTGGTCCAAATCAGTGAAAAACTGCTCAGCATGATCAAACGTCTCATCTTCACATGGGGCGTTGAATGCGGAGATTATCGCGTCAACCTCATCGTTAGAAAACTTGCCCGGTTGAAGCAATTGATTGTAGGCCCGCTCTTTGAGCTGTTTAACCGGTGCTGAATATGTAGCCTCAAGATGTGCAACTTTACCGGTGAGAGTGTTGTCGCGGTCTAGCTCTTGCTTTAGATCGTGTGTGGAAAGCTTCCCGAGCGTACTTAGTGCAATAACCGCATGCCATCGTATATCTGGTGAAATCGTTAGACCGCGGATATCGCCTCTGTGTATTTCAAGAAGACGTTCACTGTAGGCTGCTCCGGCGAAAGGTGCCGCTGTGATGAATGCGCGGGCGAACACCAATTGAATATCGCTGTTGGGGGTTGCTTGTAGAAGTAGATCGTGCAACGAGTCGGCGAGATGTGTGAACAGCGCAGAACGGTCTTTGTCCGGGACAAAATGGCGGGCTGCAAATTGTGCATGTGCCAGAATCTGGGTGCTAATGGTGGGATTCGATTCGTAAGCGACATGGTCGAGTGCAATGGATATAAAGTCGCGGGCTGGGAACTTCGCGTCGCGGGTCAGATTCCATAACGCGGTCCAAATCACGGCTCGGGTAAGAGGATCAGAGATCTTTGATAATGAGCTCGCAATGGTTGCTATGGAACGCTCATCGAAATCGATAAGTGCGTAACTGTGGTCGCCGTCGTTAAGCACAACAAGATCGGGAGCGGTGAGGCCTACCGCCTTTTCGATGCTTCCACCGTCGCCTAAAACATCCACATCGAAACTTGCGTACCGGTTTACTTCATCGGATTCTTTTTTCCAGAAGGAAACGATAATTCGATGCGGTCTAGTACTGGTTTTAGAGGTTTGCTCAATACGGAAGTCGGAAATGATGCCATCTGTGATCGTAATTTTCGGCGAAAGGCGGTCGACACCGCTGCTTAGTAACCAACGGTTGGCCCAATCGGTTAAATTCCGATCGGTATGCTTCTGCAGGATGGACAGCAAATCGTTGAATGTCGCGGTGGAAAAAGCAAAGGCTTGGAAGTATTCGCGGGAGGCAGCGTAGAATGCATCGCGCCCAACGAAATGCACCAATTGCTTGAGCACCGCAGCGCCTTTGGCATAGGTGATGCCGTCGAAATTCTGTCGTGCGGCATCGACGTCGTTAATTTCAGCTTTGATCGGATGCGTAGTGGGCAATTGATCCTGCATATAGGCCCAGTTCTTGCGGTTTCCCGCGAAGTTAACCCACGCTTGGCTAAAGCGGGTTGCGGCGACTGAGGCATCCGCCCCCATGAACTCCGCGAAGGATTCTTTCAACCACAAATCGTCCCACCAATGTGGTGTGACCAAATCACCGAACCACATGTGGCTCATTTCGTGCAGGATCGTATTAGCGCGTGCCGCGTGTTGTGCGTCGGTGGCTGGGGAGCGGAAGATATAAGCCTCGGTGAAGGTAACTAATCCGGGATTTTCCATCGCACCAAGATTGTATTCAGGTACGAAAATGGAATCGTATTTGCCCCACGGATAAGGGAATCCATAGTGGGTATCGAAATAATCAAGCCCTTGTTTTGTTACTGCCATGATTTCGGAATCTACGTGCTGCGACATAGATGCACGCACCCATACTCCCAGATCGATCGTGAAATCTGGGTTAGTATTTGATTGCCACCTTTCGTGCACGCCAACATAAGGTCCAGCGGCGAAAGCGGTGAGATACGTCGACAGCGCCGGTGTAGTAGCGAACCGATGGCTGCGATTAGCGACCGAAATTTCTGGTTGATTGGACAACGCAACCCATCCGTCTGGTGCGGTGATGGTGACGTCAAATGGTGCTTTGAGATCAGGTTGGTCGCAGCAAGGATAAATGCGACGTGCATCGGACGGTTCCAGATGGGAATACAAATATGTATTACCGTCCGCTGGATCGACAAACCGGTGGAGCCCTTGACCTGTTCGGGAGTACCGGCTTACGGTTTTAAACCCGACAGTAACTTCCTTATCTACCGGTATTGCAAAAACAATGCGGGTGCCGTCGAAAAGCGACGGCACCTCGGAACCGTCGACCGTAACTGATTGCACGGATTCGCCGAGATAGTCGAAAAATACCTCTGGCTGTGTGGAGGTTAACCTCGCGGTGGTGTGTACCGGAAACGTTGCTGACGAAGTGGCATCGCTGACATCAATATGCAGTTCGTAATGCGCAATTGTTAACGACTTGGAACGAGAACGAGCATCGTGAAGAGTGAGATTGGAATTAGACACCACCTAAGAGTAGGCGTACCAACCACAACTCGTTAAACCGCCCGGGAGGAAACGATACGCGCAAGCCCACGCCACCCGAGAAGCAAAATCCCGGACATGATCGAGGCCACCAGAATGAAGGAAATATGGGGCACAGCTGCGTGCCGAATACCCCAAATGATAAGGCCAGTTGCTGCCACGGCAAGCCACATCGCGATACCCGCAGGTAAAGAAGCAGCAGGTAATTTGATTGCTGCGATAACTACCGCACCCACTGCAACCCCCACCGCGAAGGGCCAAAAAGTATCCATGATTGCTGCAACCGAAACGCCGCCATGTGCCAACCTAGCTAATACTGCGAAAACTGCAATAGCGATGACATCAAAAACAACCGGCTTAAACATTGGTTAACCTTCCTTCGGTCTAAATGGTGATTCCAAGTGACGAGCCTTCAACCCGCCCCGCGCAGTGGAAATGAAATACATTAACCATCCTAAAAGGGTGATGACGGCAAAGGATAAAATCCGGTACACAAACACCACACCGAAAGCCGAAGAAGCGGTCATTCCCACCGCAACCAAACTACCGGTCATGGCTGCTTCGACCGGGCCGATTCCTGCTGGCGTCACCTGTGCCGTGCCAACCACCTTAGCCGTGACAAACGCCAAAGCCACACCAACGATCGTTGTGTTATTTTCCTGTGCCTCAATACCTGGCAGTACCCCAGTGACTGCCCAGACGCACAACCACAGGGCGATGATATCGAAGACCCAGTTCATTAGCGATAAAAACGCAATCCAACTAAACCGCAAAGGAGATAGTTCCACCGTATGGAGCTGGTCGAAATGCTCCTCAACCGAGGTGATAAGAGAATCGGTAGGGCGGCGAATCAACTTGCCACCGCGCCGAATGATCGCCACCACGAAGCGTTTGGTAGGTTCAGGATTATTTGTAGCCCACCACACCAACGCCGCCAGACCAAGCAAGATGGCCGACGAAATAACAAGCGGCATAAGGCTTATCGACGCACCCAACAGCAGTACCGATACGATGCCTAATGCAACCAACCACACCGTGGACAATGCTGCGGAAACCATAATGAACCACGAACTGACCAGTACATTCACGCCCCACGAGCGCATTGTATGAAACTGGTACACCGTAGAAATTGCGGCGCCACCGGGAAACGTGGAGGACCAGGAATTGGCCACGAAAGTCAACAGCGTGGTTTGCCGCAGCCGGATATGGTTATTGCCAGCATTTAACAAAAGCCGCATTACCTCTGCCATGACAATCATGGAGGCAATGACCGCCAGAAACGAACCAATGAGCCCGGACGGGTGTGCTGCAAGTACCTCTTGGTAACCACTGGCCAAAAACGGCATCTTATCGCGCAGTAAAATTGCGGCGACAACGACGACAATCAGTGGGCTTAAAAACCGAACCCAATTATTTTTAAGCAGAACGCTGATTACCTCTCGTTTTTCAACCGCTTCATCAACTCAGAAAACGGAACCAATTCATTATCTCCTGCCGCCACCCGACCACTACGGCCGGCCGTGTCTGGGCCATAAATCTCGGTGTTGGCAATATCTGTTTCAGTGTACTGAGAATTCATAACGCTTTCAGAGCCATTCCTCACTGCATGTCGTCGGGGGCGCCTATGATGCGTATGCGCCGCCGAATGGTCAATTACTTCTTCCGATGAATTGTGCCCTAAAGCACCGGAAGCTTTTTTGACCCACGCCGGAGCCCACCAGTTATCTTCACGAAGCAAATGCATCACCGCAGGTACAAGCATCATGCGGATCACGGTCGCGTCGAAAAGCAAAGCAAAGATCATTCCGAAGGCAATGTATTTCATCATGACGATCTCGGAGAACCCAAACGCCCCGCAGACCACGATCATGATAAGTGCGGCAGCTGTAATAATCCCACCAGTATGGGCAGTACCGTATTTAATAGCCTCGTTAGTCGATTCGCCTTTTTCGCGGGCCTCCACCATGCGGGAAACCAAAAATACCTCGTAGTCGGTACTCAAGCCATACACAATGGCCATGATGAGAACCAAAACAGGGCTCATCAGCGGGCCCGGTGTGAAATTAAAAACGGAAGCGCCGACCCCGTCCACAAACATCGCGGTCAGAATGCCAAGAGTGGCTCCCATGCCCAAAATTGTCATGATTACTGCTTTGGCGGGCAGAATAATGGATCCGAAAACCAAGGCCATCAGCAAAAACGTCGCCACAACGACATAAACCGCCATCCACGGCAATTTGGCAAATAGGGCCTCAATGGACTCGATCTCCAGCGCCGGGGTGCCCCCAATAAATAACTCCACCCCATCTGGCGGCGTGATTTCCCGCAACTGCTGAACCACAAAATCGTTATTAGCGCGGTCGGCAATACCAGCGGATAACACTGTTGTGCCATCCACCGTGGCAGACGACGGTGCGAACCGACTAGTGAGGCCTTGAACCTGGCTTGCCTGTTGGAAAATTTCCACCAATTGCTCATTCGAGGCATTGGTAACAACCAACTTGATTGGCTCCGTGCGGTACTGCGGAAACTCTTGGTCAAACAAGGTCTGCGCTTCCCGAACCTGGTGATTTGGCGGCAGATAGGTTTCATTAATGCCACCAAATTTCACACCGAGTAGCGGTAACGTCAAACCAATGAGACCAACAACACCTGCGACGGTAACCAGGCGAGCGCGACGCATCGCCCAACCCGGCAACCGGTACCACCACGTGTCTTCTAATCTGCGGGCCCGGCGGCTGGTGCGTCGTAACGCAAATTTATCAATATTACGGCCCAACATACCGAAAATAGAAGGCAACACCGTGACGGAGAGCAATGCAGCTAACCCAACGGCGCTGATCGCGCCATAGGCGACTGATTTCAAAAATGCCTGGGGGAAGATCAACAGCCCAGACAGTGCTACAGCCACCATCGCTGCGGAAAACACCACCGTCTTACCCGCAGTATTAGTCGTTATTCGAACCGCGTCTGGAACCGGGCGGCCATTGTCCATCTCCTCCCGAAACCGCGACACCATGAATAGGCCGTAATCGATGGCAAGACCCAAGCCCAGCAAAGTCACCACCGACTGGGCGAACACATTCACCTGAGTGAAACCAGCTAAAACTGACAACGCCCCCAACGAGCCGAGGATAGACAGCCCACCGACGATAAGTGGCATGAATGCCGCCACTACTGAACCGAAAACCAATAAAAGCAGTAACGCCACAGCTGGCAAAGCATAAATCTCAGCGCGTTTAATATCGCCGGCCATTCCTGCATCCAATGCATCAGCTACCGCTGTGGCACCAGCAACCTGCACCGTTATGCCGGGGAAATCGGGTTGCAAATCCGGTTGGATCGTGCGGAAATCTTTGAGCGTCTGTTCATGATCGCCCTTGAGCGCAATCGCAGCAAAGGCGGTGGTGCCGTCCTCACTGACCAAATTGGGGTTGCGTTTATCAAAAAAACTCGTGATCGATTCAATCTGATCCGGGTGTTTTTCCGCCAAAGCCGCAAGATGTTCTTTGATGGCGGCAAACTGCGCCGAACGCTCAATCCCACCGTCGTCGGTGAACAGCACGATGACATCGCCGGAATTATCTCGCCCAAACGTCGCTTCCTCAATGGCGGCTGCCGCAGTTGAGGACGAACCGGGGTCATCCCAACCTTCTTGGCTCATGCGATCGCCAAGGCGCATGCCAAACAGCACGTAAAGGGCCATGATAGCGGTGATTATAACCACCGGAACAACCCTGCGATGACGATACGCAAAATCGCCCCACCGAGAGAACATGTCAGTCTCCTCCTAGCGCGTTACGCGCGGGCAGATAATAACGCTGACAACGGACGGAAAGGTTGCAACCACGCACCAGCATCGGGCAGCGAATCGAGACTAATACGAGGCAGCGGTTCGCGGAATACATTTGGAATTTCCTCTAAATCCACGAAATGAAGCGAATCCGATGTTACTGCCCACGACGCGTGCTCATGGAACCCCAAAACGGTGACATGCACTCCGTCAGCGGCTAATTCCTCCAAGAGATCCCGGAAATTTTGACCATCTGCCGAGGCGACAACGATGCCGCGCAAAACACCCTCAGAATGACGACGCCGGATATGCTCTAGCATGTCTGGATCGACATCAGATTCCTCGGTCAGTTTGGGCTTAGCAAAGACCGCAAAACCAACGTTACGCAGGGCTTCTACCCAAGGCCGAACAACGTCAGCTCCACCTGGGGTCACGTTGGTAAAAACGGTGGCCTCCGCCTCAATCTGAAGTTTAGTGCGGTGCGCAAGCTCGCCAGCCTTTGCTAGCAGCCAGCGACCTATAGCATCGAACCTTGGGCGGTGCGCAGCATTGGGGCGACCCCCTAAGATTGCGCCTAACCCCATGTCAATGTTGGGGGCGTCCCAGACTAACAACAAGGTATCCTTGCTTGCGACGCTCGGCGCGCCGGGGGCGAAGCTTTGCGACGAGTCCTCGAATTCAAAATTGGCTAGTGCCTGCTCAGAAACCTCGGTCATTTCCGCCTCCACAAGAACTCCGTGATGGTGTGGTCTTTCTTCAACCCTTTACCCTCGAATTTCGTGATAACCTGCCGGTCAACAAGTTGCGGGCACTCCGGCCACGGCCAGCCCATGAATTCCAGCTCTGGCTCAACATCAACCAGTTCCGTAATCCATTCGGCGTAGTCGGCATGGTCGGTGGCCACATGAAGCACCCCGCCGGGCTTGAGTCGGGTAGCGATCAAATTAAGCACACCGGATTGGATGATGCGGCGTTTATGATGTCGGGCTTTGGGCCACGGGTCCGGAAAGAAAATACGCACCCCATCTAGGGAATTCTCCGCAAACATTCGAGTGAGGATTTCCACACCATCGCCCCGAATCATGCGGATATTGTTAATATCATCGCGCACAACCGCCCCTAGAAGTTTGGCGAGTCCGGGCTTATACAACTCCACTGCGATGATATTGGTTTCAGTTTCCAACGGTGCCATTGCCGCTGTGGAAGTGCCGGTGCCGGAGCCAATTTCCACGATAGTTTTAGCGCCGGACCTACCAAACCACTGGTCAATATCAATCTTCTCGTCTGAGAGAACTTTGCCTAGGCGGGGCCAATGAGTGTCCCATAACGCCTCTTGATTAGGGGTTAATGTGCCACGGCGGAAGCTGACGGTGCCCAGGCGGGGATAGTCTAGCTCGTTATCAAAAGCAGCATTGAAATCGGTTTGTGGGGGTCGGCCGTGCGGCAAATCGCCATGTGTGTTTTGAGAATTATCAGAATTATCCATCCCCTATATTCTGCCGGTTGGTGCTGGGTAAAGCAATATGACACAACGACGATAGGCGGAAGTGCTTTTAGGGCTTTAGCCAGTGGATTTGGTTTCACGTCCCGATGCCCAAGATGCTGTAGTGGATTTACTATTTTGGACTGATATGGGTCATGGTGGGTATGACCATTGTCGGTACTGGGTATGACAATATGGGTGCGCTGGGGATTGGGTATAACCGTTTTTCTTGATGTTTGGTTTTCTGTCGGATGCCGCTTCGGTAGGTGCGTTATGTGGCTTGGGAAAAATTTTTTCTTGAATACTGTTGAAATGCCCGGAAAATATCGTCGAAAAGCGAAAATTCGCTTGGGTAGCGAACGGGTAAATGTGAGCTTTTGCGGCGAAGGTACCCCTAAAATTGGGTGATTTTATATGTGGGATACGTCCGACATCACCCCTTCAAGGGGGAGCTTGTGATGTGATGTGACCAAAATTTTCGCAGGCTAATGGGAAAAGCCGACCGGGTTGGTTTTGGTGGTCAAATTTTTGTGAGATTGGTCTCATGAAGGGGGCGTACGAGCTACGGACCCTAGTCGCTATCGTGGTGAATTGGAAAGACTGTCTATTGGCACGTGCATATACGTCAGGAGAATGTAATGTCCAACGTGGTTATCAACGGGCTGGTGGGTGAAGCCCCCACCAAAAACGAAGCGCTGTTGAAGTGGATCGCCGAAAACGTCGAAATGCTCCAACCTGATCGTGTCGTCTTTGCTGACGGCTCACAGGAGGAATGGGATCGCATCACTCAGGAACTTGTCGACGCAGGTACTTTGATTCGACTCAACCCGGAAAAACGCCCCAATTCCTTCTTGGCACGTTCCAATCCAAGCGATGTTGCTCGTGTTGAATCCCGAACCTTCATTTGCTCCGAAACCGAAGAAGGCGCAGGCCCTACCAATAACTGGTACGACCCTAAAAAGATGAAAGCGGAAATGACCGAGCGCTACACCGGCGCTATGCGCGGCCGCACCATGTATGTAGTTCCCTTTGCAATGGGGCCACTTGACGCGGACGACCCGAAGATCGGTGTGCAATTAACAGACTCTCCGTACGTGGTGCTGTCGGTCAAAGTGATGACCCGCATGGGCCAAGATGTTCTGGACAGGTTGGGCGATGGCGAATTTGTGCCATGTCTTCACTCCGTAGGCGCGCCACTGGAGCCGGGAGAAGCAGACGTGCCATGGCCATGCAATGACGAGAAGTACATCACCCACTTCCCAGAGACTAAGGAAATTTGGTCCTATGGCTCTGGCTACGGTGGTAATGCGATCCTCGCTAAGAAGTGCTTCGCCCTGCGCATCGCATCAGTGATGGCGGAAGAAGAGGGCTGGATGGCCGAGCACATGCTCATTCTCAAGCTCACCAATCCAGAAGGCAAGGTCTACAACATCGCCGCAGCATTCCCATCTGCCTGCGGAAAGACCAACCTCGCCCTCATTACCCCAACCATTCCTGGCTGGAAAGCTGAGGTTGTTGGCGACGACATCGCGTGGTTGCGTTTCGGCGAGGACGGACACCTCTACGCCTTCAACCCAGAAAACGGTTTCTTCGGTGTTGCACCAGGCACCAATTACAGCTCCAACCCAATGGCAATGAAGACCATGGAGCCAGGCAACACACTGTTTACCAACGTTGCACTCACCGACGACGGCGACATCTGGTGGGAAGGCATGACCAAGGAGCCACCAGCTCACCTTATTGACTGGCATGGCAACGACTGGACCCCTGACTCCGGAGTGGACGCAGCACATCCAAACTCCCGCTACGCGGTTCCTATCGCCCAGTGCCCAATCGCTGCACCAGAATTCAATGATCCTAAGGGTGTCAAGATCGACGCCATCCTCTTCGGTGGCCGCCGCCCAGACACTGTGCCATTGGTCACCCAATCGCACAGCTGGAACCACGGCACCATGATTGGTTCGCTTCTGGCCTCCGGCCAAACTGCTGCCGCTGAAGGCGAAGTCGGTGCGTTGCGCCACGATCCAATGGCTATGTTGCCATTCATCGGTTACAACGCTGGTGAATACTTGCAGCACTGGATTGAGATGGGAAAGAAGGGCGGCGAGAAGATGCCAAAGATCTTCCTCGTCAACTGGTTCCGTCGTGGTGACGATGGTCGCTTCCTCTGGCCAGGATTCGGCGACAACAGCCGTGTGCTCAAGTGGATCATTGACCGCATTGAAGGTCGTGTTGGTGCGGACGAAACCGTGGTTGGTCATACTGCTCGCGCCGAAGATATCGACATGGAGGGCCTGGAAGGCTACACCATCGACGATGTTCGAGAGGCTCTTTCCGCTCCGGCCGAATCATGGGCGAAAGATCTCGACGACAACGAGGAATACCTGAAATTCCTCGGCGAGCATGTTCCAGCAGAAGTTCATGAGGAGTTTGCAGCCCTACGTAAGCGCGTTGAAGACGCACTGAAGTAGTCTTTCCTATCCTTATGCTCCCCCAAACATCCACATGGTGTTTGGGGGAGCATTTTTAGGTTTAAAACATATGGAACGCAATTACTGGAATCACAACGCCGCATACCACCCGTGGTTACGCCGGATCATAGTGAAAACTCGGGCAGATTCTGTACTGGATGTTGGGTGCGGTGATGGTTACCTGCTTGCCGCCGTTGCGCCACGACTCGAGCGTGCCGTAGGGGTTGATGTCGACTCGTCTAGCGTTGATACAGCCCGCGTTCGCTGCGCGGATATGCAGCACGTGGAGTTTTATGTCGGGGATTTTCTCACCACTACTTTCGACTCAACCTTTGATGTCATCGTTTTCAGCGCCAGTATTCACCACATGAACTTTGAAGCTGCACTCCGAAAAGCACGCTCGCTTCTCAATCCGGGCGGAACAATCGCTGTGATTGGATTGGCGCGGAACAACACGTTGCTAGATTATCTTTGGGATGGGATATGGCTACCGATCGTGAGGTTAAGCTCAGTAGTGCACCGGGAAATTGACGTTCCACCAGCCCCTATTGTGGCACCACGAATGAGCTTGGGTGAGATTAAACAAACTGCGTTAAACATTCTTCCCGGCGCCCATATACGACGAGGCCTGTACTACCGATATTTGTTAAATTGGCGCAATGTCTAGCCGACTAAGGATAATCGCATCTGGCTGGGCTGGCGACCCCATAAGGTCGGAGATTCGTTTTATCCCTCTCCCTTGCTCCAGCGAAACCCAAGCATACGTACGTGAAATGACAGGATTGGAGCCTGCCGAAACCAGATCTTAGACTTCAAGGTTGGGTGGGGCGTTGTGAACCTGGGTGGGGGAGGCGTTGACAAGTGCGTCGGGGAGCTGGAAGCCGGAAACGTGGTTGTAGTTCTGCTTTTAGCTTGGGAAGACTGTTGCGTTAACGCGTGTGCCTAATCGCTGTAAATGCGCCGCAGAATCTCGTAAAACACTGTTAATGACTCAGTGTCGGTGGGCACAAAAATCGCGTGGGAATCCAGTTGCTGGCCGGTGCGAGGGAGGTGGATGGTGTCTGGTGACACCTCCGTTGCCGCGGAGCCACCAACGGTGAGAACAGTTACCCGATCATCGGCAGCTAAAAGACTCAACTGGTGGCCCGGTTGGTACAGCCATTGATGGCTTTTGTGGGCACGGTCGGTGAGGAGCAATACATGGTCAGCCATGTTGACTCCGGCGGCGATGGTGTTTGATGCGCATGTGTGAGGCAGATTGAGGATAATTGTCGGCCAGCGGTGTTGCACCCGGCGTACCGCGCGCCCCAGCATGTGCGGAGTCAAAGTGCACGGGGTTTCTTGTTTGCATGAAAGCATCGGAATATCGCCGGATTGATCGACGCATTTGGTAATTATGTCTTGATCTAAAATGTCATGTTTGTAATTTATTAATTCAAGCAAATCGGCATTATCGCTAGCTTGAAGGTGAATCCTTAACGGCTGATTTTCACCATCGGCATCCACCGTAACGACAGGTAATTTGGATTCAGCATTAACCACCTGGGCAATTAATGCAGTAATTGGGCTTGTTAAAAGCCGATTATCCATTGCCGCAACCGCGATAATCTTTGCATTTTCAGTACTAATTGGCGCCCGACGCTGTGAATGTGCGAATCTATTTGTCCATTGCAAAGAATTTAAAATGGGTAAAATTTTAAATGGCACGTTTCGGGTTTCCTTAAACAAAAAACTGTCCATTACCTAAAAATGGATTGTTGGTAACGCGGTATGGTGACTATGTTAAATGATTTTAGTGGGCGGCAAGCTGAATAGATTCGTGAAGGAGCAAATGGTGACAGGAATAGATAATCCCCAGAATGTGCCACCGTGGTTGCAAAAGACCGAATTAGCAAATTCAGCATCCGAAGCAGCTGTACCTGGTGGTGATCGGGCAGATACTGGTTCCGCAAACCGGGCCTTTGCTGACGTTCGACCGGGACGTCGGCGAGCAGAGGACTCGCCGCGGCGTGCGCGGCATGCCAAACCAGCGGATACGGAAGAACCTTCAAGTTATCCGGTGGGGGCAGCGCAAGGCCCAGCGACTCCCCCCACTATTGGGGAGAAACTCACACATTCGGGTGTAGTTTCCGATCGGGTTTCCATTAATAATCTTTCATCTACACCGTCAGTGGAACGGAAAACTCCAAATTCATGGAATCTAAGCACCGATGCAGCCGACCGGCCACGCCGAAGTGGCAGTTCCACCACGCCAACCGCTAGTGCGATAAACCGAGTCGACTTCACTGGCGATGGCATTCCCACGGAACCGGTGGAAGTGCCACCGCCAGCTGATTCCGCTGAGGCAAAACACCAGGAATCGTCAACGCCAGGATCATTGGCAGAGCCCAGAACGCTCCAAGTGGATTCTATTCCGGAAGACACCACATTCATTCGTGAGTATTTCGCCCAAAGCCTTCCTGCCGACGAACCTGCCGACCACAACCGCAGCGAAACGAGTAAAGACCAAGCATCAGAAGAAGAGTCCGTCGCAAAACGCGCAGCCAAGACAGATAAACCGAAGCCACATACTGCGACCGCGAGCAAGACGTTTAGCTTCAGTACTGCAGATTTGCCCCCGGCGTCGGCTGCGCGGGCTGACAGCGGTGTGGAAAAAACCATCGCTGGGGACGTCGAAAAGCTTGATGGGTTGGCAACGATCGACACGAGTGGCGCCGAATACCTGGCACCGCCGCCAGCCCTCGACCAGTCAATTCTTGTGAACCCGATTAAAGCTGCCCCCAAAAACGGGTGGCGCCGGTTTGTTTACAACGTAACGCGTGGCTACCTCAACCTAGGGGATTCACAGAGGGCGTTGCGCTATGAACAGCTCATTAGGCTAGCTGGCACCCCACTACGCGGTGACCATCGCATCGCAGTCATGTCGTTAAAGGGTGGGGTGGGTAAAACCACAACAACCGTTATGCTGGGCGGGATTTTTGCAAGCTTGCGCGGAGACCGAGTGATAGCTATCGACGCTAACCCTGACTTTGGCACCCTGGCGCAGCGGGCAGCTCTTCCAGGTAGTCCTACCATTCGTGACCTGCTCAATGCTGAACATCTCCAGCGCTATTCCCAGATCCGTTACTATACAACCCAGGCTGAAAGCCGGTTGGAAGTGATCGGATCTGACCGTGACCCGGAGGTGTCCGAGGCGTTTAGCGAAATGGATTACCGTCACGCTATCGATATTTTGCAGCACCACTATAACGTCATTTTGACGGACTGCGGTACGGGGCTAATGCACTCGGCGATGGCGGGAGTTTTGGACTTAGCGAATACACTTATCCTGGTGACATCATCCGCGTTGGACGGGGCGCAATCAGCCTCAGCTACCCTCGATTGGTTGAATCACCACGGATATGAAAAACTCGCAACAAACGCCATTGTTGTTGTTTCCGAATCCACGCCTGGAAACCCGCGAATTGATATTCAGCAGCTTTCCGAGCACTTCAAGTCACGCACCCGCGCGGTGCAGGTGATCCCGTTCGACCGGCATCTTGCCGAAGGAACCATCATTGACCTGGAGCGGTTGGACAAGAGAACATATCTGGCTTTTCTTGAGCTTGCTGGCCTGGTGGCTCAGGACTTTCCCAACTGGCACCGACACGCCAACTAAGAGGTGATTGAAGGAAAATGCGTCGCACCCCGACTGTGGTTGCCAAGACCACGCCCCTTGCGCTGACTGTAGTGACAATAGTTTCTGCAACAGTGCTGAGCGGTTGCGCTGACCGTTTAGAGCCCCCCACACCGGAAAATAATTCCAATACCTTTCAGCTGGCGGAATGGTCGGCACAGGAAGGGGCCATTCGTTCTATTCCGCCGCGCTCACTGCAGGCGTATGCCTACGCTTCGGTCACCATGAGTGAATCGGGGTGCGATATTGGCTGGCAAACCCTAGCCGCGATAGGTTCCGTGACAAGTAACCACGGGTTTATCGCTGGCGCTACAGTCGAAAATGACGGTACCACCAGTAGAAAATTGCGCGACTTGAAGGTTATTGGCAATGATCCTGTAGCTGATACCGACGGCGGTTCGCTTGACGACGACCCCAACCGGGATGTTGGAATGGGGCCGATGCAAATCAAAGCCACGGCGTGGAACAAGTTTGGTGAAAGCGTCCAACCTGACGCTGTTGCGTCACCGGATAACATCGACGACGCCAGCTTGGCCATTGCGCGCCAATTATGCGCCAAAGGCTCACTGAACACCCCAACCGCCTGGGATAATGGGATAAAGCTAATTAACCCCAATCCCGACTTCATTAAAGCGGTACAC
Source organism: Corynebacterium mustelae (assembly GCF_001020985.1). NCBI lineage: Bacteria > Bacillati > Actinomycetota > Actinomycetes > Mycobacteriales > Corynebacteriaceae > Corynebacterium > Corynebacterium mustelae. The sequence continues at coordinate 3,101,546 of NZ_CP011542.1, read as the reverse complement.
GCCAAAGCTCACGAATACTCACAAAGCGCAGGTTAAGCACACGATGGATAACATGCACGATACTCCCTTGATCTCTACGGCCATTCGCCGGGTGTTGACTGCCACCGCCGGAATTTGTTTGGTGCTGTCGATTGCTGCCTGTAAAGAACCAGGCTGGGCAAAGATGCAAGATTTCGAACAGCGCACCCCGCCCGCCGCTCAACTGCCCGGACTACCTGCTTCCTATACCGCGCCTTCGACGACGTCATCGACTTCAAGTTCGGAGATCCCGGAACCGGAGATTCAGGTGCCGCAGAATCGAAACCCAGAGCCGAATCCAGTCCGGCCGCAAGCTCCCGTGGAGCCAGCGCCACTGCCTGCTCCGGAACCGCCTCCTGCTCCGGAACCGTTCATTCCTGGAATCCCAGGGCTTCCGGGGATTCCAGGGCTTCCGCTACCAGAAATCCCTATACCTTTCTAGCTGGGACAAACAGAAACTTAGCCGATTAAGAAAGCGGTCTGGGTAGCTGTGGTGACCAAAAATCACCACGGGGCCAGGGGGGGAGCTGGCATGAAACCGACACAAAATAAAAAGCGGCTTACATATTTTCTGTTAAGGCAATATCATAGGAATCTCATAGGAAAACAAGAAAGAACCAAAAAATGAAGGCACGACTAGACATCGACAGCTTAATAATTGAGCCAACGGTGCAGCCGGTTTTCAAACCGCCGTTTGATCCGGCTGCAGCGGTGGCGCGCGGTGGGTTGTACGCACCCACCGCAGCAGCAGTGGGCGCGCCACTTGCATCCATTAAGCCTGCCGCTGCGGTGTCTGCCGCGCCGCAACAGATTCAACCTGAGCAATCCGCCGCTGAGCCGCAACTGGCAGAACTGAGCGAAGCACAAGAACCAGTTCTGGCGGAACTACCGCCAGAACAACAAATGGCGGCCGACTATAACATCTCCGCTTACGATACCGACCTTCCGTTAGAGGATATTTCCCCTGAAGTAAACGCCGAGCCGCAGCATGAACAGCAATTGCACTATCAGGGGGATTCTGACGCAGCGGTGATCGAAAACTACGAGGGACAGCAGTACGGCACAGACAATCAGCCAGTTGCTTACGAAAATTATGGCTATGATGCGGTAACACCGACCGAATTGGCTGACGTGATTCCCATTTCCGAGGACGTAGCCGAAGAACCGGTGCCACAGCAAACTGCCGAATACTACCAACCGCAGCCGGAGAATCCAGTTGTGGATGCACAGCCACCAGCGCCTGAATTTCACGTAGCTGATTACCCAGATATGCGCGGGTTCCACGGTAGTTACAGCCAACCAGAACTTGAAGAGGTTACTGAACCGCAGTATGTTGCAGATCCTTACCCACAACCAGTGGATTCTTCCGAAGTTGAAGCGCAGCCTGAGCTTACCTACGACGCCACGTATTCAGCGGAAGAAATCGAGCCTTCCTATGACACGGTTGTCACTGTGACCCAGCAGCCAGAGGTTGTTGCGCAGCCACAGCGGGAAATTCTTGCCGAGCCGCAAGGAGGATCCGTATTTGTTCCGCATCCAGATGCCGTTGCGGAACAATACGTCATAGTAGAAACCCCGATAGAGACCCAAGAACCAACGGTGGTCGCCGAACCCGTTGGGGTAGTCGAAACTGTGGATCACGTCCAACCACCAGGTGCGGTAGTCAACCCAGCGGAAACGGACATTACTGTGGCGCCAGTCACGGATACCTGGCCAGCTTCCGAACCGGACTTTAACGTAGCTGATGCGGTTCCAACGGAAGTTGCAGATGTCGAACCGGCGCCTCCTGCTGTAGCGGATCTGGTTCAACCACCAGTTGAACCGGCGGCCGAGCCGGTGGCTGGGGCAACGGCCGATCCCGTGATGGAATCGGCCTCACCAGGGGGCGTGATCGCAACGGGTGCAGTTGCGATCACCGGTGTTGCTGCCGCAGTGAGCGCCACTCAGGGTAAGCCTAGTTCCGCATTGGTTGAAGCTGCACCACAACCGGAAGCCACACCAGTGCCAGTGGCCGAAGCCGCACCACAACCAGAAGCTAATACACCGGCCGTCACTGATGCGCTCACCGCTACCGAACCGCAAACTGAATTACAGTCTGAACCGAATTACGAGGCTCAGCCCCAACTACAGGATGAGACACAAAATGAGGTGGCTGTTGCGGTTGTGGTGCCACCAGCTACACAGCTGGAAACCAGCACGCTCATTCCAATGCCTACTACGCGGGAAGCAGAACGCTTGCGGATGCAGCTGGCCACTCAGGCCTTATGCTTTGAAAACTCGGTCCCTAGGACCAAACCGTTGACGTTGAATATCATGATCGTCTCCGCTACCGTGGCAGTCATTTTACTTGCTGTTTTAATCGCGACTGCGAAAATTATGCAAATGATCTAACCATTTTTAGATTACGCCCAGTAAAACGAGTACAGCGTTCGTTTTACTGGGCTTTTTTGTTTTATCACGCGCCGGGCAGTAAATACGCGACGTTATAACCGTCGAAATAGGTTGGATACGCAAAAAATCCGGTCGGAATTGAAGTCGGATTTTTGCTCTAGCCGCTAATCAAAACACCAGTAACAAGACCGCTTCACAGGCGAGCATGGTTGAAATCTCCGACTTTAGTACTGAGATCTACAGGTGCGTTTTAAAGTTGGGGATGGTGTTCGACCTGAAGTCGGAGATATGCCAAACGCTAGAGAAATGGTGCGCGCTGACCTCGGAAAAACCGGGATGTTTTAGATATCCAGGTACGAATCTCCGACTTTATAGTCATGAGACTTGGCACCGCTACTAGCCGTGTGCTTGGTTGAGGAAACCTGGGAATTATAAAACCCCGCCGATTGATGCGAATGCACCTTAAGCGGGGAGTGGGCGGCAAATGTGAAGTAATCGGGTGCTAGGACAGAGCCCAGAAGTAGCTAAAGACACCTTGTGCCACCAGGATCACTGGAATTGCAGCAACCGTGAAAATGGTATCGAGTGTGCCGATCGTACTGGAGGAATTGGTAGGCGTTGTAGCCGGTTTGCGTTTTGCGATGAGGATGATCGCCAGAACGAGTAACAAACAAGTGCCAGCGAAAACTGCGCCAGTCAACCATTGGTCGGATGCGGCTGAAAGCCACCACGGGTTGTGTGGTTTTTCACTATCGTTGAAAGTCTTTGCCCAAGGGACACAGGCAGCAGCGCAGAGTGCTAATCCAACGGTTCCGCTAAGGATTAGTGGGGTGATGCGTCGAGCATCGCTGAAGCTAGCGGTACGCAGCAGCATGATGATAGACAAGACTGCCGCCAGGATTCCCTGCTGCCAGTACGGGCTAGATGCCAAGGTGACAATGATAAAGAATGCAGTAGCCGTGGCGAACCACACCAGGCCGTCACATATGGTTGCGGCTTTAATTGCTTTTCGACGAATATCCGTGCGCGATACCGCAGCGCCATTGTCATTTTCCCGAAGCAGTGCGGTCAGCCCTGCCGACTTCACGGCGAAACTCGGTGCGATGATAAGCGCAACGATCGGAACCCAGGCGCCCCAGGCGCTAAACGCCAACGCACTGATGCCAAAGTAATTGGCGGTGTATAACGCAACACCTGCGAGCGCGACCAGCAAGAGCGCTAGTGCGCCGCCTCGCCCGGTACGTTCGGTTTTGCGGCCAGCCGCCAGCGCTGCGGGAATTGCAGCTATGCAGGCGACTGATACCAACCCCGACCATTCGCGACCAGCGGGAAGTGGAGTGAGGAAAGGACTGGTGGCAGCTATCGCAGTGAGTGGCGTAATTAGGCCTAACCAGCGCATAGGTTTAACTGGTTGGAGGAATGCTGCTATCAGGAATATGAGGGTGATTGCTAGACATATGGCTGCCGGGACGATCGTGGGAAGGGACCAGGCGGAGAAGTCGTTTGGGGCGGAATACACTGCACCAAGCGTTGGGAAATACACCAGCAGCGCAAGAACCGTGGCGACAATGAAGTAACCGGTAGCGCGAGTGGAATCCGCCCAACGCCAGGTGGTTGCCGCCACAGCGCTGCGAAGTTCAGGAACTGCGTGATCGACAAAGGGGGAGTGAGCAGCAGCAAGTTGTGGGGTTAGGTAGAGACGTTGGCCGTCGACGATGGAGTAATCGTCGAGGGTTAATTCCGAATCCAGTAACCCCTTTGTGGGGGAGGACAATGCCCACGGCTGAGTGTCTGCTTTAGGGTCATCGTCGCTTCCAGGAGCGACGGAGGGGACACCAAGCAGGTTGGTGATGTCATCGATGACGTCGACGATTGGCCGGTGAGCAGGCACGCTCACGTCTAATTGTCGATCATTGTAAAAAACGCTAAGGCGAATAAACACAGTTGCCATAATAATGATGATTTCACGGTTTAATGCTTAAAAGAAAGCTTTAGACTGAAACGCCGAAAACGTGGATAATTAAACGCGTCGGATAATCGTTTTCCGAAGGGAATTCATGAGTACTCGTTTAGTTCATCGTCCTGACCGTGTGCAGCACGATATTAAGCCTGAGAGTCCAGTGCGGCTCGGTGCCTTGCCGCCCACCGCAGGTGTCTTAAGCAAGGCTTCAGGCCTGCTTAAGGTGTTGTTGCTGTTGATCGGTGCTGTTGGTATGGGACTGGTCATCTGGTTCTTACAAGACCCCGTATGGTTGGCCGTTGGTGGCGGAATGCTCCTGGTGGCCATCGTGCTGGGGGCATTGATGTGGGTGGTCGGCAACACTGGTGCGCGTCGAAAAGCGAAGACGCAACGGGCCTTATACATTGCAGAATTGGAAAACTGTGAAGCTGCACTTCGGAATCAAGCCGAAACCCAACGCGACTACTCGCTACGGCATAACCCAGCCCCAAGTGCGCTGCGTAACGTAATTCGCCAGCCGGAACGGCTGTGGGAGCGTCGGCCTGATGACTCAGATTTCCTTGTGGTTCGGCTCGGGCAAGGCCCTGGCGATCTGGCTTGCGGAATCGAAGTCCCCGCCATTGATGTGGCACCTGATCGTACCGCTTACGCCCATGTTGCACGCATGTTACGCCGGGTTGAGCGGATTAATGATTTGCCCATCGCTGTTCCGCTGCGCGGCGTGGTGATGATTACCGGCGCGCCGAACGCCACCGCAAACGCAGTTCGTGCGCTTGTGTTGCAAGCCGCTGTCATGCATTCCCCAACTGATCTAAAAATTCATTTTGCTTTGCCGTTATCGGGGGCTGCTGATACCGGTTCGTGGGCGCTCTGGCTGCCGCATCTTAGCGACGATCACACCCTGGACGGTCCGGTGGGTACCCGAAATGTCAGCGATGATGCAGAGTCCGCAGCTAACCTCATCGCAGAGATTGAACGGCGTCGAGACGAACCTGGGTCACATACCCCACACCTGCTCATCGTTGTCGATGCGGATTCGGAGCATGGAATGTCCGTGCTTTCCCATATTGCAACGATCCCAGATGTCTCCGTCGCCGGTATAAGCGTGATCGTGACATCCCGCAACAATGCTTCCGTTGCGGCAGATATTCGAATTTCCCTTTTCGGTTCACCCACTCCGCATTTTACGGTCGACCTTGGTCGGTTTTCGCCACAAGCCGGTGCAGCAGGATATGATGCGCGGTTGTTATACGGTGGTACCGCAGGCACCCTTGACAGCCTGTCGCCGCAGTTGGCAGATGCTATAGCGCGTGAACTAGCGCCTCTGCGAGCTGACGACGCGCCAGAAGACGACGATCCACTACAACACCCAATCACCTTGGATACTTTGCTGGGGGTTGGGAATTTCAACGATTACAACATTGAAGAGCTCTGGGCCCCACGTCACCTGGACGATTTCCTCACCGCCCCATTTGGTATCGACACTCACGGCGAGCCAGTGGGTCTTGATATTAAAGAATCTGACTTTGAAGGCATGGGGCCACACGGCATCTGCGTTGGCGGCCCTGGTTCCGGAAAATCGGAACTTCTGCAGACCATCGTCTTAGGCAATGTGGTGCGCCATTCGCCCGAGAACTTTGCCATCGTGCTTGTCGACGCTAAAGCGGGCGGTACCTTCACCGGCTTCTGTGGTTTGCCGCACACTGCCGCAATCGTGCAGAACTTGAAAGATTCCGCTGGCCTCATCACCCGACTGCACGACGCAATTCTTGGTGAAATCCAGCGGCGGCAGCGGATGATGCAAAGCGCTGGAAACGTTGCCACCATCCATGACTACAACCGGCTGCGTGAGCGAGGCCAAATCCAAGAACCCATGCCGCACCTGTTTATCGTCATCGACGAATACCAGGAGCTGCTCGCGGCTAAGCCAGACTTTATCGATCTGCTTGTTCAGATCGGCCGGATCGGCCATAAAGTTGGATTACACCTGATTTTGGCAACCGAACACCTAGAAGATGAAACCATCAATGGGTTAGCGCCATATCTGAATTACCACTTGACGCTACGCACCGACTCGGCTAGCGATTCTGGTTTCACATTGGGAACCACCGATGCGTTGGAGCTACCAGAGCACCCAGGCTTCGGTTATCTTAAGACCGACAGCGGTACTTACAGCAGGTTCCGGGCAGCGATAGTTTCCGATCCATATCTGCCAAGTGAGAAGCACCACCCAGGTAGCATGCCTGCCATTGGCATGCCGTTGGAACTGCGGAACACGACAAGTGCGTGGTTGGAGCGTCGAAAAGCAACCGATGCTGCCGCAACCACCCCCGGCACCGACGATCGTTCTACCATCCAGGTTGTGCTCGACCGGCTTAGGCCATCGGAACTGCGTACCAACCAAATTTGGTTGCCACCGCTTGCTGAAGAAATTGGACTTGAAGAGGTGCTCGATGAAGCGCAACTCACCTCCAACCGGGGGCTTGCCGTGCCGCAGGAAAAATATCTTGACTTCACCCTTGGCGTCAAAGATAACCCCAGGGAACAATGGCGCGGCCCGCTTACGGTCAACCTCACTGGCGAACACGGCAACCTGGCCATCATTGGCAGCGAACACTCCGGCAAAACTACCGCCATCAGCACTCTCGTGCTATCTGCTGCTTTGTCTCACACCCCGACCGAGGTGAACTTCACGATCGTCGACATGTCCGACGGTTTACTCGGCCACCTTGCCGATTTGCCGCATGTCACAGCAGTGGCCACCGGCAGCGACGAAGAACGCCTCAATCGGATGATTGCGCAACTGCAAATCGCGATGTCGCGGCGAGAAAAACTCTTCACCAAACATGGCCTTACCGATGCCACCGACATGCGAAACATGCAATTACGTGGCGCGCTACCGGAAATAGCCGCCTCAGATCTTTTCCTCGTCATCGACGGCTGGGAAGAATTCAAACAACGCTTCGACGTACTGGCAGAAATCGTGCAGAACCTCGCACAACGCGGACTGCAATACGGCATTCACGTGATTTTCACTACCAGACAATGGTCCGACTTCCGCAGGGACGTACAGGAGGCCATCGGCTCCCGCATCGAATTGCGCATGGATAACCCACTTGCCTCTGTTAACGGGCGTGGACTCATGATGGAAATGGAAAATGCGCCACTTGGCCGCGCAATCAGCATGGATAAGAACTACTGCCAGATCGCGCTGCCAACCTTCAACCAGCCAGGAGTCGTTCACGCCCAAACCGCAGCGGAGCTCGTCGCAGCGATTGCGGGCGGGTGGAACGGTACCACCACCGAGACCGCCCCGGTGGGCAAAATGCTTCCAACTAACATCCTTTACGAGGAGTTACGCGCCGAACACCCAGGCGCGCCCGAAGCGCTGGTCGGCGTAACCGAGAACAACCTCAGCCCGGCGGTTTTGGATCTCGACGGTGAGCAACAGCTATTGATGATCATTGGGGATACCAAAACTGGTCGCACCTCCACCCTGCGCACTATCATCAGTGAACTGCTCGCCCAACACTTCCCGGAGCAAGCAACTTTCGCTATCTTCGATATCCGCCGCACCCTCCTTGGCTTTGTACCAAAGGATTACATTTCCAAATACGTTGGCACTATCAAGACCGCCAACATCGCGGTGGAATTCTTGCAAAAAGAACTGGATCACCGACTGCGGGTGGCATCAACCGGTGAGAATTGGGAAGGTGCAGACATCTACATCGTGGTGGATGACTACGAACTCATCGAAGGCTCCGACAACCCGCTGCGGCCACTCATCCCGTATTTTGCCCACGCTAATCGGATTGGACTACACGTCATTATTGCCCGTAACTCCTCTGGAATGGGACGCGCTAATTATGAAGCCGTCATCCAAGGGCTTAAAGATGCTGGCGCAACCGGGATCCTGCTTTCCGGCGACCATAATGAAGGACAAATCTGGCCTAACGTCTACCTTCAGAACCTGCCGCCAGGCCGCGCTCAGTGGGTGGGACGCAATGGGCAAAAAACCTTAATCCAACTTGCCCACTACCCGGCACCACTGCTGTTCTAGTGTGGTAGGTTCCCACCTACCGCCAAACCGGCGGTAACCAGACGAAAGCTAAGCCCTGTGCACGCTCCACTAAGGATCGAAGCGCGGGGTTTCGTTCTGGGGTCAAAAAAAGGGGTGCGATAAGCTGATGAAGTCGGGGATTGTGGTTGCGGGGATGTGATTTTTTGGGGTTTGCCTGGTGAGAGACGAAATCCCCGACTTCAACATTGTGTCCGTTGGGTTGCGTGCGGGGCGGGCACAGGCTGGTACGAAGTCGGAGATTGCCAATCGGTGCGACGTTTTTCGTGGGGAAATACGGGCTTGGGCGCGGTGAGAGACGAAAATCCCCGACTTTGCGACGGCCGAGGTGTGCGGGGTTGGCGTGGTGTGTTGAAGGTCGGGGATTGTGATTGCACGGGTAGGAAGCGGCTAGGTTTACTGCGGTTTTCAAGTGGTGGTTATGCAATCCCCGACTTCAACATGACACAGCAGTCAAGACATGCACCTGCTGCATCAGTGCTAGTTGGGGGCTAAGTGGGTTTACGTAGGACGATGATGAGGTTGCTCACCAGAAATTCGCGCACCAGTGGGATGCGTACCAACCACCAAGCCCAGCGCGGATGATACCTAGGGATGAGCGCTTTAACTTCGGCGTCACGTGTGTTGGCCCAGTTGAGCCCCGCGCGACAGGAGAGACTGAAAAGCGAAGTGCCGAAGCTGTTTTTGGGCGGGTGGCCGTGGATACGGGTGTAACGGTCGCGGGCGTAATTGCCGCCAACATAGTGAGACCATAGCCCGGTTTCGTGCCCGCCGAACGGGCCGAGCCAAATAGTGTAGCTGAGGATCACGAGCCCACCGGGGGCACATACCCGCAACATTTCATCCCCCATGTCCCAGGGGTGGGGTACGTGTTCGGCCACGTTAGAGGAGTAAACCACGTTGAAACTATCAGTGCGAAACGGCAGGTCCATGCCGTCGCCGCGCACCGCGTTGGCGATGGTTATGCCAGCGGCAGCCATTTCCCCAACGTCGGGTTCGAGGCTGATGTATGTTGCGCCTGCGTTTTCGAATTCTGTGGCGCTGTAGCCGGGCCCACCGCCGACGTCGAGTATGCGTAGTCCATGAAGTGGGGCGTGGTTAATGTCCTTGTGGAGAGCTTCAATGAGTTCTCGGGTGTCGCGGGCGAGGTGGGAATAAAACAGGTCGGGTTGGGTTTGCTCGAAACGGAATTGGTTGAGCAAGCCGAAAGAGCGGCGAAGAGTCGCGCGGCGGGCGGTGCGCGGCAGATGTGAGATAGACATGAGGGTTTATATTCTAGTAATTCGGCTGAGGTTGGGCATGGGCTAGGGTAGATAGCTGTTATGAAAGTTTTATTACTGTGCTGGCGAGACACCGATCATCCGCAGGGGGGCGGGAGTGAACGCTACTTAGAGCACGTAGCCAGGTATCTGGTTGAGCAAGGCCATGAGGTGGTGTTTCGCACGTCGAAGCCGACCGATAGCCCGCGGTGGACTATCCGTGATGGGGTGAAGTTTTCCCGAGGCGGCGGAAAACTGGGGGTGTATCCGCAGGCAGCGATATTGATGATGCTCGGTCGAATGGGGCTTGGGCCACTGCGGGGGATTGATGTGGTGGTGGATACCCAGAATGGAATCCCATTTTTTGCACGACTGTTTTCGGGACGTCCAACGGTGCTATTAACCCATCATTGCCACCGGGAGCAGTGGCCAGTCGCGGGCAAGGTGTTGGCGCGGGTCGGGTGGTTTATCGAGTCAAAGATTTCGCCGCTTGTACATCAGAACACACCGGTGGTGACTGTTTCGGCACCGAGTGCGCAGGAACTGGTGGGGTTGGGGTTTCCGGCGAGCGGCATTGAGATTATCCGTAATGGGGTAGACCCGGTTCCCGATGTGATTCCGCAGTTGGGTGCTGATGGGAAAATACATGTGGTTACGCTGTCACGGTTGGTGCCGCACAAGCAGATTGAACATGCGATAGATGCGGTGACTGACTTAGAAGATGTGGTGTTAGACGTGATCGGTTCTGGCTGGTGGGGTGATCGGCTACGAGAATACGCGCAAGCAAAAGGGGCGCGCCAGGTGGTGTTTCACGGGCAGGTGACGGAGGATTATAAACACGCGCTACTTTCGCGTGCGGCGGTTCATGTGATGCCCTCGCGTAAAGAAGGATGGGGTCTTGCGGTTTTGGAAGCTGCGCAACATGAGGTTCCGACGATCGGATATCACAGTTCAGGCGGGTTGCAGGATTCTATCGAGGATGGTGTCACAGGGGTGTTGGTGTCACATTCTGCCGAGTTGCGGCGTCAGTTGCGGCTTTTGCTTGACGACGCCGAACTGCGGCGTCGGTTGGGGGCAGCAGCGGCAATGAAGGCGCAGGGCTACTCCTGGGATGAAACTGGTCGGCGGTTTTTAGAAAAGCTCAACCATACTGTGGCAATGGGAACCGCACACCACAAAGATAAGAAGAATAACCCTAAGAAGTAAAATCCCTGGCGCGACGATGCAGCGTGTGGGATGGTGATGCGGGAGCCGTCGACAAGCACTTGGGAAATGCCCAGGTGGGCTAGTGTAGTGGTGTCACGGTTATGCCATGCGGCAACGGCGAGTTGGTACCGGGCGGATGCGGGGTCGGCTATGTGCGTATCGACGATCAATTGTCCCGATTCCACCACGGATTCGGCTTTATTGAGCGGGTCTACCAGTACGCGACCGTGGTAGGTAATCAGTCCGTGGGAATCGAGGTTAAGGAGGTCACCTGGGGTGCGGTCTGGGGTGTGCCATTGGTGTTGAGCGGGTAGGGGACTAAGAGTGTTAAGGGCGATGGGGGCGTCAGGGATTTGTAGTAGGGCTAATCCGGTGGCTAGTCCTGCTAACCACTGGTTGCTTATCCGGGTGGCGGCGGTGATGTAGCCGGGAATTAATAGGAAGGCGAGTTTGTGGGAGTCGCGAAATAAAGCCGCGCCGGGTAGGTGGGCGAAAACCCATTCTGCGGGGCCGAGCCACAGTGCGCAATACAGGGCGATGGCTACCCCGCCGGTGATCGCCCACCTGCGGGGCATATGCCATATCAGGATGGCAAATAGTGCAAGTCCGGCGAGTACCCATCCGTGGTGTCGGGAGTCGGGGACGGCATTGTTATTCCAGATTCCGCCGAGGGTGATAAAGGTGGTGAGTGGATCGAGGAATGCTTCGCTGCGGCCTATGAAGAGCTTGTGGGCGCTGGCTGTCGGGGGACTGATGAGGCTGGGGATAAGCCACGGTAGTGACAACAATGCTCCGGTTAGTGCCATGCGTAGTCGATGTTGTCGGTTGGAAATAACAGCGATGATGGTGCCTAGAACAGTGCCGGTGGGGGTGAGGCTTATGATCCAAAGCACCAATGTTTGGGATCTAGGCCGGTCGCAGAAATATAGGAGTGCGGGGATGAGCCAGGCAGCTAGTGCTACTGACCAGTGGCCTTGGAGCAGACGTTCAATGATAAACGGGTTCCATAGGGTGATGGTGATCGCCGCGGTCGCGGTAATTTTGCTTGGGCCACGTTGCTGAGCAAGTTGGTAGGCTGCCCACGCTCCGATACTTGCGGTGGCAAAAAGGAGCCCTCGTACTAACCATGAGGCGGGTAGAACCAGGCCTGCGAGCGCGAGAAATCCGTCTTGGGGAGCGTTTCGGGCAGGCAAGTCACCAAAACCGAGTGCGGATAGGTTAAGCGTCGGGTGGTCGAGCACCACCATGTCGCGGGTAAGCAGTACTCCAGGTTGCAGCAGATTACCGAGTAGGACCACGATGAGGAAGCAGGTGTAGCCGCACAGATACCAGTGGTGCCTGCTGTGGGTCGTGGTCATGGTGGTTATGTGGTGGTTGGGGTTGGTTGGGTCCGGTTGCGGCGGCTAAAACGCCAAATTCCATAGATCAGTAGTGCCCCTGCGAGGTATTTGCATAGGAATGCTCCGAGTCGGAGGAAGTACATGGCTCGTACTGTGGGGGTGGCGGTTTCTTTGGCTGCGGTGATGGTGGCTTCATTCCATGAGGATGAAGTATGCAGGAGTGTTCGGTATTTATTTACCCCGGATTGGGCGGTGGTTCGTGCGTCGGTGGCATCGGTGGCGAAGAATAGGTGGATTTCTTCTTCCTGGTTGAGTATGACGCCACTGGTTGGCTCTACCCACAGGGTGCGGGTGGCGGTGTAGTAGGGGGTGAGTTCGATGGTGGGGTCATCTTCGGCGGTGGTGTCAGGGTAGAACCGCGACCGGGGGCCTTCGAGTCGCATTTTGGCGATCTGGTCTTGTTGTGCGGCAGGTAAATCTGATTCGTTGGTGGGGGTGACTGGCTCATCTGTGATTTCGTCGGAATGGGTAAAAGACCTGGTAGCAGAGCGGGCAAGGTTGATTACGGGGATTTCTTGGTGGAACACGTAAACGTCGCTGGAAGTGATGTAGGGGTTTTCCCCTTTAGCTTCAGTGCGAACGTAATCCAACGGATAGGCGGCTTGGGCGAACACATCGAAATAGGAATAGGATCGGCGCTCGGTATTAAAAGGCAAGAAGTATTGCAACCCGTCCCGGGCGAAGGACCCAGTTTTGAAATCAAGCCCGAAGCCGTTGGCGGTTACCGTCATATGGGAGGTGTCGTCCAAGATGGGGTGGGCAGAGCCGCGCTGCAGGTGTAGCAGGTCCTTGATGCTGACCAGTCGGTAATTGGAATCGGTGCGAACCAGATCCTCCGTGACGGATAATTCAGCGACGTCTTTCATTTTTTTGCCTTTGTCGTCCGTAAGGTCAGCTTTCGTGGTGTGCAGTGTAGTGCGCCATTGGACGGTGGTTTTGGCGGAATGGCAGTCGTTGCTGGCGGATGGGGGGCAGGTGATGGTGGGGTCGTAGAAGACGGCTGGTGCTGGGGTGGTGTGGATGGTTCGGCTGGTGTTGACGGGGAGTGGTTTGAGATTGGTGATGATCAGTTTCGGCACGTTTTCAGCAACGATAAACAGCAATATTGCGGCAATGATGCAGATGGTGGATGCTTTGGGCATAGCGGTCACTGCGCGCACTGTATTGCCTTTCTGTTGTGATGTTTGTAAGCATGGGGGAGTGCCCCAAATCGATTGGCCGTTCAGATTCTGCCACAGTGGCGTCTGAGGGTCGAGGTCAAAAAACTTAAGGCAAATAGTGTCTCTATCGTACCCATCAAAACCCAAACCTGAAGCAGTAGCCCATCTAGATCAGCCGGTTAAAGCGAATCGACGCCGATTTAACCGAAGCCTGGAGGGGTTGCGGGGCGTAGCCGCGTTGGGGGTATTGCTGACCCATGTATGGTTTCAGACCGGAATGGATCCGAAAACGCATATCGGTGCGATAGTGTCACGGTTTGATTTTTTTGTGGCGGTGTTTTTTAGTCTGTCAGCGTTTCTGTTGTGGCGCGGTATGGATTTTAGAACCGATATGGTGCGGATGTATTACTGGCGTCGGTTTTGGCGGATTTACCCGGCGTACTTTGTGTGCGTTGCTGTGTGTGTGGCGTTTGTGCCGGAAACCTTTGGGGCAAGTGCGGCTACCGTTATCCAGACTTTCACTTTTACCCAATTGTATTTTCCGCATAGTTTTCTTGGTGGGTTGACGCACTTGTGGTCACTGTGTGTGGAAGTGGCGTTTTATGTGGTGCTTCCAGTAGTGGGGTTGGTATTGCTGAAGGCTTCGCGCCGGGTGCGCCTTATGGTGATATTTGGTGTGGCATTGGTGAGTTTGGGCTGGGCATATCTGCCGGTGGTGCAGGATTCTCCGAGCGATACCCGCGCGAATATGCAGATATTTTTGCCGGGGTTTTTCTTGTGGTTTGCGGTGGGGCTTGTGATCGCGGAATTAGAGGGCATGCTTTTCGACGACCCCACGCGGCTGCGAATTTTGCGCCTTGTGTGCCGGTGGCGTTTTATGTGGTGGTCGCTTGCGTTGGCGGCGATGTGGCTGGCTGGGCAGCAGTCGTTTGGTCCGGTGGGGTTGGTACACCCGTCTGCGGTGGAATTTATGTTGCGGGTTATAGCTGGTGGGGTGTGTGCGTGGTGCATAGTTGCGCCGTATGTGTTTGGCCCAGCTTCGTTTGTGTTGGAATCTTCACCGATGCAGTTTTTGGGCAAGATTAGTTATTCGGTGTTTTTGTGGCATGTGCCGGTCTTAACGGTGGTGTTGCCGCTGGCAGGGGTTCGCCCGTTTACGGGAAATTTTGTTCTGGTGTGTGGCTTGACCGTGGTGGTGTCGATTGTGGTTGGCTTTTGTTCCTATGTCTTTGTTGAGGCGCCGTTGCGTAAACCGATGGCGCTCCTTCAGACGTTAAAGAGTTCATCTAATTGAACTTTTTACTTCTGGGTGTTTAGATAAAGGGGAAATGTCGCCAATAAGAAAATAGGTTGCCTCACATGCGTTATACCCAAAAACTCGCAGCTGTATGTGCTGCCGCTCTTCCATTTGCATTGGTCGGTTGTGCCACCACCCCAACAACCGAAACCACCTCCGACACCCTGAAAGTGGTGGCTTCCACCACCCAAATCTGCGACTACCTCACCCAAATCGCCCAGGCCGGTATCACGGTGGACAAAACCGATGCCCAAGGAAAACACAACACCATCGGTGACGGTGCGGTAGAAATGGACCTCACCTGCCTGCTAGCCCCCAATGCCTCAGCCCACGAACATGAAATGACTCCGCAACAAATGAAAGCACTCGGGGCGGCCGACATTCTGTTCATCAACGGTGTCGATTTAGAGCACTTCCTCGATTCCGCAGTAACTACCTCTGGCTTCGACGGAGAAGTATCCGTGACTTCTGGCGTCGGTGAAATTCCGGGCGATGCCTTTACCATCGACAAGGGAACTGAAGCCATCGACGTGCGACCCTGGCCCTTTGTTGAAGAAGGCGAGGAAGCAGAATTTAGCCACGATCCACACGTCTGGACTGCACCACCACTGGCTGCCATCCAGGTGAAAAATATCGGCCACGCCCTAGCCAAAGCAGCGCCAGACAAAGCTGACACTTTCACCAAAGCGGTTGACGCCTACACCCAAAAACTAGCCGACCTTGATGCCTGGGCGAAGAAAAGCCTGGATACGGTTCCCGTCGAAAAGCGAACCCTGTTTACCTCCCACGATGCGTTCGGCTACCTCGCAGCCGCCTACGACATCACTTTTATTGGTGCAGCACTTAGCGACTTCAACCACCAGCAAGATGCCACCGCCGAGCACATCCAAGCAGCGGCCGACGAAGTAAAGAAATCTGGTGCCACGGTGCTATTCGCCGAAAACTCCAATAATGATAAATCCATTTCCGCTATCGCTCGTGCCGCAGGGGTTACCGCAATCACCGACGCGGACGCGCTTTACGGTGACTCACTCGGCCCTGCTGGAAGCCCCGGCGAAACCTACATTGGCTCAATTGTTCACAATGTGACAACCTTGGTTGAAGCGTGGGGCGGTAAACCGGCCGAATTGCCCACTTCACTGAAATAACCTTGCAGGTATCCCATGGCTCAACCAGTAATCGCAGCACACAACATAGCCGTCGGCTACGGCGGCCCACCGATCATCCGCGATGTCACCTTCGACCTACACCCTAGTGAAGCGCTCGCTCTGATCGGCGCCAATGGCTCCGGAAAATCCACCCTGCTTAAAGGCATAACCGGGCTGTCTGAAGTACGCGGGCAGCTAACTATCACCGGAACCGTGGGATACGTACCACAACACCAAGACATTGACCCCAGTTTTCCCGCCACCGCCCGTGGCGTCGTGGAAATGGGCCTCTACCCCAATACCCCCTGGTGGCGTCGAATACCCAAGGAACCGGTGACTGCAGCCATCGACGCAGTAGGATTGCGAGAAATCCAACACACTCGATTCGGTGACCTATCCGGCGGCCAACGGCAACGCATCTTGATAGCGCGCGCATTGGTGACAAAACCACACGTCCTTTTACTTGATGAACCCTTCAACGGTCTCGACCCTCAAAGTCGCACTGAACTGGTGCTAACCATCCGAAACCTCATCGCAGGCGGAACTTCGCTGATAATCGCAACCCACGACTACAGCCTGGCACATGACACCTGCCAACGATGCGCGATTGTGGCAGATGGGACCATTACAGTGCTAGACACCAAGGAAGCGCTGGCAGACTATGGGCAGTGAAATCTTCACCGATATTTTCACCATTGCCTATCTGCAACGAGCGCTCATTGTGCTGATGATCCTAGGCATCGTCGGCGGCAGCGTCGGAGTGCTAGTAAACCTACGCGCCATGGAATTTAGCGTTGAAGCACTCGTACACTCCATCTTCCCCGGCATGGTGGTGGGCCTAGCAATCTACGGTATCAACGGCATTGTGCCTGGTGCCGCAGCGGTAGCGGCGGTCGCAGCAGCAACACTCACGGTCGTGACCAAGAAAGCCACCAGCGAGGCGGGCACCGCTGTAGTACTAACCAGCTTCTACGGCCTTGGTGTCGTATTGTCACTGTCCATTGGGGATTACTCAGGTCAACTAGACGCGCTGATGTTCGGGCGTTTGTTAGACATCACCGAGATCCGGCTCTACCAAACCGTAGCGTGCAGCGTCATAGCGCTGACGTTGTTGGTCCTCACCTGGCGGCAGCAAGTCCTGTGCGCCTTTGATCGCAGCTACGCGCGGTCGCTCCGGGTAAAAGTTCTAATAATTGACGCGGTGCTCAATGCTGCGATTGCGGCCGTCGTGGTGGCAGCTAGCTCTGCGGTAGGCGTTTTGCTTGTCATCGGATATCTCATTATCCCCGGCGCGGCAGCCCGGCTATTAGCAACAAACACCTCGCAGATGGTGGTTATTGCGGTTGGCTCTGGAATCATAGCTGCGATCATTGGAGTGATTGCAATGAATGTTGATCTTGGTCGCCAGATTTCGCCGCAAGCCGCAGTAAGTTTGTCGCTCATCGTTGTCTTTATGGCGGCGTTTGCCGTTTCTTTCTACAGGAGGCGGGCGTGTTAGGTATCTTATTGCTTCCGATCATAGAAATCGTGGTACTTGGTGCTGCGATGGGCGGTGTAGGAGCCTTGGCGATTGCGGGTCGACGAGTGTTTTTCGCCGAATCTCTATCCCACGCCACATTTCCCGGGGCGGTTTTAGGCGTCGTGGTGGGGCAGTGGTTAGGTGGTGATATTAGTACCTGGTTGTTTATCGGGGCTGGTTTATTGTGTATCCCATTAGCTTGGCTGATGCGATTTTTGAGCGGGCTACCGGGGATTTCCGCCACGGCAGCCGCCGGGATCGTTTTAACCTTGGGCTTTGCCTTGGGTGTGTTTCTGCTGCGCTGGTTTCAGCCGCTTCCTGTCAAAGTGGAGGGGTTCTTAACCGGTTCGCTTCTAGCGGTATCGGAATCGGATGTGATTGCCGCCGTCGTGGTGTTGTTGGCAGCAGTGGTGGTTATCGTGGTGTGGGGCCGTAAGCTCGTTGTTTATTATTTCGACCCAGTGGCGTTTCGGGTTGCTGGCTTGTCGACGACACTCGCGGAGGCAGCCACTTTAGGCCTGCTGTGTGCCGCAATGGTGGTGGCAATTCCGGCCGTAGGCAGTATTTTATCTATCGCCTTGCTTGTAGCACCTGCCGCTGGTGTCATGGGGTTTGTGCGCACGATGCGTAGCCTGATTCTGCTGGCGGCGATTGCGGGGGTAATGATTGGGTTGATTGGGCTTTATATAGCAGTGCATTTCAGCCTTTCTGCAGGTGGAACGATTGCAGTTGTGGCTGGTGTGTTTTATGTGGCTTGTCGTTTTATAGGATGGGGGACGTGCATGTCATGGAATTTCCGGAAAAGACCCAAGATTACCTCAAATGCATTTGGGACATAGTAGAACGAACAGGCGAACCAGCGGCCTTGGGAACCATCGCTGTTTCCCTGGGGCAAAAGACCCCCACCGCCAGCGAGGCGGTTAAGCGGCTGGTGGCTCGCGGCTTAGTACATCACGAAAAATATGCTGGGGTGCTTTTGACAGAAAAAGGCAAGGCTGTTGCCTTGGCAATGGTGCGTAGGCATCGACTGGTAGAGATGTTCTTAGTGCAGGTGTTGGGTTATTCCTGGGATGAAGTTCACGAAGAAGCAGACCGACTGGAACACGCAGTATCAGACACATTTTTAGATCGCATTGATCGAATGCTGGGGCACCCCACCAGAGATCCCCACGGTGATCCGATACCGGATGCTCAAGGCAATATTGAAACCCTCTCACGTCAAGCGCTCAGCACGGTGTTGCCTGGACAACCTGTGGTGGTGGAACAAATCCATGATGGTGACCCAGATTTTCTCAGATATCTGGCGCAGCATAACATCGCGCCTGGAACTGAATTGATTATCCGCACCGCACCTGTGGCTGGGGTGTTGGAGGTGTGGGTCGACGAGTCACCGGTGGCGGTGTCTGTGCAGGCAGCTGGTGATATTAGGGTTGTCGGCCTCGACTAATGGGGACACACATGGCAAGGATACCCACTATGCAGGCGAGTCCCAGCAAAAGCACATCGCCTGCATAGTGCGGGCTTGGCCAGGGGGCGCGTCCAAGCCACATGGCCGCCATGCCAAATGCGGCAGCGATAAGTAGGCCCCGATTAAATAATGTGTAGCGCAGCACCCCCCACACCAACGGGATGGCAATGAGCGCAGGCCAACCAACCGCAACAATGGTGGCGGTTATAACTGCCAGGGTTGCGGGGATTTCATCTTTATTAGTTTCAGCTAGTGCGACATCTGCGTTACGACGCCACCCAACCACCATCGCCACTATCACCGTAATGAACGCGATTGCGGCACCGACACCTAGCCCCAGCCGGAATGTGCGATCAGCTGGGAACGACAATTCAAACGTGCCGCTGGCACCGGCCGGAACGATGAATGCTTGAATACCAGCATTGATAATGGTTGGCTCCAATATAACGCCATCAAGAGTGCCGACCAGGCCGGTATTAAACGCCCGATTGGTCACTAAGATGCGTTCGGTATCTGCCTTAGGCACCATCCGCTGTGATAACCACTGCGGTGTCGCGCCTTCCAGACTTCGCTTCGGATCAATCAATGTCACCACCCGCGCGGTGGTTTTCAGGCTGTGCTTTCCGGGGGAAAGTGTAACCGTGTCGCCGCACCGATAGGAATCCTCGTCAATGGTTACGCTGTGATTACACGCCGATAGCTTGACCTTAAAGTCCCGTTGGCTGTTAAGCGTAAACGCCCGTTCAAGCACCTGAGTATTGGAAAACACCCTACTAAATACGAAACTGTGGGCATCAGGTGAGGTATCTGGCACAGTAACGGTGCGGGTAATGGGGGCATCCGTCAACGAAATCTCGGCAACCCCCACCGGAACAGCAGCAGCCCCGAGGGTAAGCCGAACTGCATCCGTGGCGCCTCCCGGTACCGGAATTCGGGTGGTTTTGCCTGGGGTTAGCACCATCGTGCTGTGGGAATTTCCGGAGGTGACAGTGACTTCCATCCGCACCGCCTTGGTTGCAGTTAATGTCACCTCAATGACGGGTTTTGTGCTCCGGGCACGCAATTCAATCCATTCGCCTTTTTGCATACCTGGTCGTGGGTACCAAGCTGTGGATAGGTCTCCGTCAACAGCGGCTGTCTGCGATCGCGCTGGGTTTGTGCCGGTAAAACTGGACGGATCGGCGGCTGAGGAGGAAACCGCTACCGTTCCGCCTTCCTCGACTACTGCCGTTAGTGGCCCAATGCTTGGGTAATCAATTACTCGATTAAATACATCGGTATTCTCCGCACGCGAGCTCAGCGGGGCGGATACCGCCTCCTGCCCGCCAAAGTTTCTAGCCAAAAGTAATGGCGAATCGGTGACAATGTCGGCGTTGTCGCTGGCTAATCGAAACGCACCAGAGCCTAATAATGCTAGGGATTCCCCACCACCAGCCACGCTCGGAATGTCCCCACTATCGACGGTGTACATGTCGTGTTCACCATTGAAAATGACCACTTCTACCTGACCAAACTGCTTGGATGTGGAATTTGGGAAATTCCGCTTGGCGGAAAACAATCGGTGTTTTTGGGCCAGATCGTGGCGAATAATTACCGCTCCAATGCCATGCCTAGTTAAGTTCTCCTCGGTGGGATACATGGACATGCCGTCTAATCCCCGAATGGTTTCGGGATTAACCAAGGGAATCGCATCCCGCACCGCCCACGGGACAGTGAGAAGTGCTTGGGCAGGTTCATCTCGAGTCCACCCCCAGTCTTGTCGGGCAAAGGAACTAGCAGGCAAGATCAACGTGCGAGTGCCTTTGGCATGGGTGTTGAGATACGCGGCTGCATCAGCCCAATAATCCGGCACTTTTTCATAAGCCCCCAGCGGAAGCAACCGTAACGACCATGCTGGAGCTGTTGCGGCAGCAGCGACCAAACCTATCAAAAGTGCCGCCGCGACCGCGCGTGGCTTCGGCAGAGCCAACCTGCTCAGCACCTGAGCTATACCTATCGTAAGCGGCAGTCGAACCAACAGGTCGAATTTATGGACATTACGAAATGCAACACCAGATGAGTCTAAAAACCCGGTGATATACGTCGACCCGCACAGGATGATAATGCCCAAGGCAAGCAATACCCACCACAAGCCCCGGTAGGTACACCTTTGGCTGAGTCCGTATATCCCGATCCCCGCCATGACCACGGTGCCGATGACGATATACGGATCGGTGACCAGAAGATGCCCGGCTTGGCGTTCTGCTTCGACAAATGGTGACCAACTGGTGGTACCCCGTAACACCTCGGCGATACTTAGCCAATTGGTCACAACCGTGGCGTTTTCAATGTAATCCGTAAACGGGCTGGCATATGCCCCCAATACCAAGAGTGGAACGATCCACCACATACTGACCAACCCGCAACCCAACAGCCAACATAGACCGAGGCCAACCTGGCGGCGTCGATAAGCAGGCTGGGCATAGAATGCAGCCTGCCATATCAACGCCACGCCCGCTGGTACACAAGCAGCTATGGTGGCGGTGGCATTGACAGCCCCCATCATGGCCACCGCCACTACTGACCTACACACAGCCCGACCACTGAGCGGGGAACCAAGAAGCGGCAATAGTGCCCAAGGGGCAACCATCATGGGCCAGGTTTCGGACGAAATTGTAGTTAAAGTCGTTAACACGCGTGGCGAAAGGCAGTACAGGATAGCCGCCATCGGAATCGAAATCCCCGATAATCCGCAGCGACGTAGTACTGCCACCATTCCGGAATACCCCACCGATAAAACCAGCCACCACCACAGCCGCTGTGTTATCCAGTCGGGGACAGATTGCAGGGCCCAAAAGAATGTGCCATGGGGAAATAAGTAGCCATACGCTTGGTTTTGTAGCTGCCCGAAGGTAAACACATCTGTCCACGCATGAGTGGCCTGGGCTAAAAATCCGCTCGGATTGGCTAGCAGGTCATGTTTAGTATCAGCCGAAACTTTGACAAAAGGTTGGGCGAAACTCAGGCAGGCCAAAACCAACCAGCCAATGACATGTACCGCCATGGCTAACTAGTTTCTAGAACCGTACTCCGGATCCCCCAGTACGGCAGCCTCGACGTCTTTTGCCTCAGAATCCGGCAGCGAATTGGCGGAACTAAAAACCGACACACCTACAACTGCCACCACCCCTAACGCGATACCAACAACACCGCTGGCAATAGCAGGTCCCAGGGTGCGGCGATTAAGCGTATCGGATTCGTAGGCCATACCAGCAAAGATAGCAGGGATCGGCGCGGATGTGAATGCCACGCGATCAAATTGCCATAGGGTGGAAGCTATGACTCATGTGAAAGGACTCACCCACACTACCCGTTATGTGCCGATAATTTTTTTAACCTGTTTAGCGTCAGTGGTTAGCGGTTGCACCGACACACCAGGATCGGCACCAGAACCTATGGTGCTTAGCAGCCAGGCGACGTCGACAAGCGAAGAACCAGTGACATCAACCACTGAGTTACCGCCTGAAGACGCCAAGCTGCGCGCTGCCGTTGCCCAGCTCATGATGGTGGGGGTACGAGACTTTGATGATGCCATGCGAGCATTGGAATTAGGGGCAGGCGGTATTTTTATTGGATCCGATACCGACCCGAAGTTACTTACCGAGCCCGGACGTGACTTGCACGCATTACGAGAACGGATCGGCCGACCTTTTTCCGTCAGCATCGACTTTGAGGGAGGACGGGTGTTGCGGCACGCGGGAATCTTAGGAACGTTCCCAGCACCACGTGTGATGGCGGAAACTAAAACCGAATTAGAGGTTCGCGCTCTTGCCCGCGATATGGCAACCTCGCTGGCGAACCATGGCATTACCGTCAACTTTGCCCCAGTTTTAGACATTGATGCCGCAGGGCTTGACGTCGTTGGCGACCGGGCGTTTTCCACTGAACCGCAGCAGGCATCCCGCTACGCGGTGGCATTCGCTGAAGGAATGGTTGAGGGTGGGATCACCCCGGTGTTTAAACACTTCCCCGGACACGGCCGTGCCAGCGGTGACTCTCACCACAACACTGTAACCACACCACCATTGGAAGAATTAAAAAACTTCGACTTAGTGCCATATGCCGGGGCGTTACCAGCAGTGCCAACGGCGGCCGTGATGATGGGGCATATGACTGTGCCAGGGCTTGGTGACACACCCACCTCCCTTAATCACGATGCCTATGAGCTTCTACGAACCGGCGATTATCCGGGTGGGCAGTGGTTTAATGGTGTGATTTTCACCGATGATCTATCCGGTATGAAAGCAATCAGCGATACGCTTCCTGCGCACGAAGCTGCGGCCTTGGCCATCGCCGCCGGTGCCGATCAAGCATTGTGGTTAACCACGGATGACCTTGGCTTAGCTATCGATACGACCTTGGGATATATCACAGAAGGGCGGTTAAAAGCCGAGGATGTTGCAATAAAAGCGGATCGTGTTGCGCAACTGCAACGCTAAACGGTTAGAAGGAGACGGGTTGCTCTACTACTCTGGTTAGAGTGAAACAGCTCGATACTTCGCAAACAAAGCGCACCAAGACCGCCCGGTTTTTTGGTGGGCTTGCGCTCGGAATCCTCGTTCTCGGTGGTGGCGCATACGGCATTGATTATTTTCTCAGCCAAGGCAGCATTCCTCGCGGCAGCACCATCAGCGGGGTGAAAATTGGCGGTTTGGAACGCACCGCAGCGTTAGAAAAACTCCAGACCGAGCTTGCCGACGACGTAACCAAGCAGGTCACCCTGACCGCAGGCGAACGCACCGCCACGTTTGGGGCAGAAGAAGCGGGCTTAAGCATCAACTGGGAAGCCGCTCTTGATAGTTCCGGCGAGCAACCACTAAACCCATTCACCCGGCTGGCTAGTTTCTTCCGCGACAGAGAAGTTCCCATCGCTACAGACGTTGACCAGGCAAAACTAGACGCAGTGCTCGATCGAATAACCCCTGAGCTCAACCCCGAACCAGTAAATGCTGGCATTGTGCTTATCGACGGCAATCCCGTTGTGGAACCGCAACCTACCAATGGACAAAAAGTAGAACGTGCTGAACTATCGGCTGCCATTATCGAGGAATGGTTAGACCCCAAAGGGCCGAAGGTTGATGCAGAAATATTTCCGCCAGAATACGGGGAAAAGCAGGTAAAACCGATACTTGAGGGGGCTGCCAAACAAGCAGTTGCTGGCCCCGTGATTCTGCATGGACGCAACGATATCGCCGGTGAAATCCCAACCGCACGGATGGGAGAGGTGGTGACCTTCATCCCCGAAAACGGTGAGTTTCGAGTGGATGTCAATCACGACAACGCCCGCAATATCCTCCTAGAAAGACTGCATGAAACTGAGCGGCCCAAACGAAACGCAGACATAAGCTTCTCCGGCTCCTCCCGTACGGTAACCCCCCACGTGGATGGCGTGCGTATTGATTGGGAGAAAACCTTTGAAAACATCAATGACCGGATCATTGGGGATCAACCTCGGGACTTTGAAGCGATCTACATCGATGAACCTGCGACCTTCACCACTGAAATGGCTGAAGTTGCCACCTTCGACCAGGTGGTCGGCGAATTCACCACTGGCGGCTACTCCGAAGCATCTGGTGTGAACATCGCCAGGGTGGCACAAATGGTTAACGGCGCGATTGTTGCACCTGGTGACACCTTTAGTCTTAACGGCTTTACCGGTCCGCGTGGTGCAGCCCAAGGTTTCGTTGAATCTGGGATCATTCTCAACGGGCGTGCGGATAAAGCAGTTGGTGGTGGCATCTCTCAATTTGCAACCACCCTATATAACGCCGCTTATTTCGCTGGTATGGAGGATGTGGCGCACACACCGCACAGCTATTACATTTCCCGGTATCCGGCGGGGCGGGAAGCGACCGTATTTGAAGGGCAAATCGACCTGATCTTCAAAAACACTTCACCGCACCCAGTGCGGATCGTCACCTCCGCTGGTGGCGGCAATGTTACGGTCAAACTAATGGGTGTCAAGACGGTGCAGGTGGAATCCATCAGCGGTGGTCGATGGGCAACCACCCAACCGCATACGGTTAGTGTGCCAGGCCCTAATTGCAGTCCGTCTGGCGGTGCCCCAGGATTCACCACCTCAGATACTCGGATTGTGCGTGATCTAAGTGGAAATGAGATTTCGCGAAAAACTACAACCACGGTGTACGATCCGTCACCAATTGTTAAATGTAGCTAATTAGCTAATTTAAATGTAGTTATTTTGCTATTAACTGGTTTTGATTACTTTGATGATTAAAACCAGTTTCTTTTTACCCCTAAATTCGGCTAATCGGAATTAATGCGACCTTGGGTTTCCATTTAAAAAGCTAAAAAAGCATCTATGCGACTTTCAGCTTTTCCTGATTTAGGTAACTTTTTTTAGTGAAAATTGCTCACCCTAAGCACAGGAGTTAATAACCTCATGGCGAAAAAGTTTCGTACTGGTTTTAGTGCAGTCACCTTGGCTGCGGTTGCACTTGGTGGCTTTCAAGTGCCGTCTGCTCACGCAAAAGAAGAGGCTGGAAGCCTTAAAGTTTCTCAGTGTGTGCAGAATGTAGCTGCAACTGGTGGCAATACGAACCTGCAGGGGTCCTTTGATTTGCCGGTAACTGTTACCGTCCCCGATGCTGTGGAGGTGGGTAAGCCTGTTTCCATTACCGCCACCCTGCCTTCCGTTGGTGTGGAAAAATCCGCCTTTCAGGCAAACAGGGCGCTTGGTTTGGACCCTAAAACCGGCTTACCTTATTTTAGCCTTAAAAACCTTAAATTAAACTCAAATTCACAGGGCTTTTTATCGGAATTAAAGCAACCACGTGATGTCGAATTAGGCGCTGCAAAGCAACGCGGCGACCAAAGTAAATTCACCGTCTCCTTCGGCGGTGCATGGAACCTACAGGTAGTGCCACAAACCGTCGGTGAGCTTCCAGTTACCCTTGATACACTTACCGCTGACCTGTATGCCCAAAAAGCGGAAACCAAAGCTAACCCAGTTCGAATCTCTCAGATCACCTGCACCTTCGATCCTTATAAAAATGTCCTAACCACGCTGACCGTCAAAGACGGGGCCGAATTGACCCAGGCCAAGGCTGATGTGGCGCGACTGACGCAGGAACTGGCTGATTCTAAGATTGACATGAATCAAGCCCAGCAATCGCTGGTTAACAAAGAAGCCGAGCTTGCCCGTGCCTTAGAGGATGCAAAAACCAAAGATGCCACCATCGCCCAGCTAACCGCTGAAAAGGAAGAACTTCAAAAGAAGTTAACTGCTGAGACCAACAGGGCTAATGGCATTCAAGAAAATCTGGACACTGTGAACAACCTCTTGGCACTCGCAAACAAGGATTTGAAGGAAAAAGAAGCCGAACTAGCTCAGGCTAATGAGCAGAATGAAACTCTGACTCAACAACGCGACTCGCTACAAAAACAAGTTGAACAACTGAACCTGGACAAGCAGGCACTTGAACGCGATAAGCAAACTGCCGAACAAAACCAAGCTGAACTGCAAAAACAACTAGATTCCCTAAAAGTTGAAAACGGCAACCTGAGTGAACAAGCTAAATCGCTTAACGAAGAACTTGGGAAAGTCCGCGAAGCAAAAACTGCGCTTGAACAGCAGAATGCACGCCTACAGCAGACTATTGAGCGTCTAACCAATGAGCTTGATCAACTCAAGCGCAAAAACCAAAACGGGCAAAATGATCTGGCAACACGGCTAGCTGAGGCGGAACGGTTGCGGAAAGATGCTGAAGAAGCCAAGGCACGAGTTAATGCGGAACTCAAGGAAACTAAAGCAAAGCTAGCAGCAGCCAATACCAAGCTCATTGCAGCCGAAAAGGCGCAGAAAGATTCTGAAACAAAAGTCAACGACTTGGAATCCAAGCTCCAGGCAGCTGAGGCTGAAGCGAACAAAGCGAAAGCAGAGGCTCAAGTAGCCCGCGAAGCTGCCAAGCAAGCTAAGGAAAAGGCCGATGACGCTCAGCGGAAATTGGATCAGAAAACCGCTGAAGCAAAGCGTGCACAAGATGCGTTAGCTGCAGCAGAGCTTGCGCAATCCCAAGCTGAAAAGGATAAAGCAGCCGCCATTGCTGCGAAAGAGAATGCCGAGCGTAAGGCGAAGGAACTGGAAGAAAAGAATAAGCAAGACAGTGCTAAACACCAGAAGCAGTTCTATGGTTTGGTAGCTGGTTTAGGTGTATCCCTCCTTGCATTGGTTGGTACTGTGGCGGCCTTCCTGGCGCCGTATCTTCCGAACATTGCATTCGTTGTGGAGCGGCTATCAAACAAAGCAATTAAGCGTCTTGGCTAATTGCTCTTGTTA
The DNA here is from genome assembly GCF_001020985.1 of Corynebacterium mustelae. Lineage (NCBI taxonomy): Bacteria > Bacillati > Actinomycetota > Actinomycetes > Mycobacteriales > Corynebacteriaceae > Corynebacterium > Corynebacterium mustelae. The sequence continues at coordinate 3,074,304 of NZ_CP011542.1, read as the reverse complement.
ACGCCAGTGGTGGTGCGTCTGTAGATGCGACACCACTGGCGTTTTTGTATCAGCTCAATCCTTTTCATACATGCATAGCTGTAGCTTTGCCATAGACGCCCTTTGAAGTCGGGGATTTCGTGTTGCTGGCGCTAAAACTCCAGGAATCTTCCGCACGGCATAGATTAATCTCCGACTTCACAACGACGTTCCGAGGCGGTGGGGGCGTCGTAAAGTAAAAACCGCCTACCTTCTCTAGTGTCAAGGAGGTAGGCGGTGGGCTTCGGAGCCTGCAAGCTGCTATGCGGCGAGGAACTCCGGAATCACGGTGTCGTGAGGGGTGGGCTTGATGTTGAACTTAATCAGAAGCTCTCGCACATGTGCCTCAACCGCGTCACACATGGCATGAATGTGTGTTTTGTCATCAGTATGCTTGGTGATGTCCCATGTCTGGGCAGCGTCGCCAATATTAGTGCCTTCACCGAAAATGATGATTTCATCCACACTGTTAACAGAGTGGGGGTTGAAAGTCTTCGGCTTGAGGTCTTCGGTGGGGATGCCACGCTCTTTCAGTACTTCAATGACCGCCGGATCCACTTGGTACGCCGGGGTGGTACCTACGGAACGCACGAATACCTGCTCGCCGCCTAGGAAGCGAGCGTAGGCAGATGCGATCTGGGTACGGGCCGCGTTATCTTCGGAAACGAAGAGGATGCTGCAAGTTGGGGCCCCTTCGGCGGGTTTGGCGGAGCGGTTCTCCCGCAGGGTTTGCTTCATGAAAGCATGCAGCGACTGCGGAGTGTCAGTCTCAACGATTTTTCCGGCAGGTTCGTGCGTGGTCTTCTGTTCCTCGGGGGACAGAAGGAAGTTGCTGAATAACTGCCCCCACCGAGTCGAGAGCTTGGTGGTCTTTTTCATAGTGAGTGTCATGTCCAGCATGCTCCTTTCTTTTCAAGGTGAGAGGGTGGCAAAGTAGCCACACTAAAATTGATGTAGTTTCGTCTACCTTACACGCTTAAACCCTTGGTGCAAACCAATGATTGTTTGTTTCCCGGGATTCGCGACACAAAATAAGCTTTGAAGTGGCTTTTTGCTGAAAAAAATTTTTCAAAAATATCGGCGTGGCGTGGTGGTGGCGCTAAAAAATATGGCTTACGACAAAGCTCACGCAGACCACTTCTGTGTGATCAGTGATACTGATGGGCTGCGGTAGGGATTCTTGAAATTCACGTGATTGCCAGAAGTCGCGATGTTCGGCGGCCCAGTCTGCAACGGTGCGAAAACCTTCCCCTTCCGCTAGGGCGTGCGACAGTGGCACGTTGGCAAACTGGACTACGGAGACGTTGGTGACGCATGTTATGCAAACATGCTGGTTGTTTGAGTCGACGACGATTTCTCTGTCGCCGATCTTTGGGAGTGGTGAATCTACGTATTCCGCCACCAAACTGCTTGTCGACGTTTTTTCGCCCGCGACTATCGCCGCAACCAATTGATCGCGAAGTGGTCCGGGGAAGGCGTATTCGCCGATTGATAGATTAGGCATGGTTATTGATGAGAAAAACCTCCTGACTATATGGTCAAGGAGGTGTTTTGGAGCCGATGACGGGAATCGAACCCGCGCCGTCTGCTTGGGAAGCAGAAATTCTACCATTGAACTACATCGGCAGTGGTTGTTTTGGGGCAACGAAAAACATATTAGCACTGTCCTGCGTTGTGGGTGCAAATAGCCTGTATGTTGTCGTGCATACTACTAGGTTTGGGCGTTACACTTGAGGGCGTGCTTTACTCAGACCAAGATATTCGTGCAGCGATCGAAGCTGGCGACCTGACCATTGAACCGTTCGATCCTGCGTTGATTCAACCGTCGAGTGTAGATGTACGCATGGATCGATTCTTCCGGGTATTTAACAATTCCAAGTACACCCATATTGACCCCAAGCTGCAACAAGATGATTTAACGAGTCTTGTGGAAGTGCCCGAAGATGAGCCTTTTGTTCTGCATCCAGGGGAATTCGTGTTGGGATCAACGTTGGAGAAGTTTACGCTGCCACCGCACATGGCTGGCCGCCTGGAGGGCAAGTCCTCTTTAGGTCGGTTGGGGCTGTTAACCCACTCGACAGCTGGTTTTATCGACCCCGGTTTCTCCGGATATATCACCTTGGAATTGTCGAATGTGGCAAATTTGCCGATCACCTTGTGGCCTGGAATGAAGGTGGGGCAGCTGGCGCTATTCCGTATGACTAGCCCAGCCCAAGTTCCCTATGGTTCTGGAACGCTGGGGTCAAAGTATCAGGGGCAGCGGGGGCCGACTCCTTCTCGGGCGTATTTGAATTTCCGTTAGTGAAACGGCAGGCTAGCGCGGTCTCTATCGTAGGCGTGGCTCAGGGTGGTTACTAGGTAGCCAGAAAATGGTTCGATGGTGTTTTCGGGGGTGAACCGATTTCCGGCTATAGGTAGGGTGGCCAGGCCAATCATTCCGCCCGTCTCGATCCATACTGGCCCACCAGCTTCGCCTGCGGGTGCGTCGTCAAGCGCTATTACCGGGTAATCTCCGTATGTGGTGTAGATGATTGTTCCGCACTTAGGGGTATCGGTGCCGGTCAATAGTGCACAGGCGCGAGTTCCCTCATCGGGGGCATGAGTTTGAATTAAATCACCTGAATGTCGATTAGGGTTTGCAGTGAACGTGACTGAATCGTTGAAGGTGATATATGCGAGATTGTTCGCATTATTGGCTGCTGTTTGGCCCCCGAGTGGACTGTAGTTGGTGTTTGTGCCCGTAAAAGTTCCTATTTCGATGGCGTTAGTGGTGCCTTTGGGGTTGAGGTATACCGGTGAACCGACGGGAAATTGGGTGGTGCAATGTGCTGGGTATAGTCCGGTGCGGGTGGCTGGGTTGACGTAACCAAGTGTGCAGATGCCAAATTTATTGGTGCTGGCGGTAAAAACTGTATCGCCTTGGGCGACGTTGATCGTTTCACCTGGTTTAAGGGGAGTGACTTTGACATTGCCTTGTGGTTTGAGGTTGGGTTCGTACTGCTGTAGGTGCGAGGATCCGGCGAACCCGAGGCTTAACCCTATGGACAAAAGGCTGAGGACACTGATAATGAGTCCAAGCACGGTGGCGATTGCTGTGAGCGCTTGGGGGTTAAATGGCAGATTTTTCATGAGTTTCCCTTGGCAAGTGAGAAATGTTGAAATGTAAACAACATGCTACCATATCTTGGAATAAACTAAGAAAACTTAAATTTAACTTTGTGTTTTTGGTTTTGTTAGTGCACCTTTAACCAATAATTGCTAGAAACATAGGTGATCCTGCGTTCTGGGGCGTCGAAAAGTTCCCTGTGCAATCGGCGACGTGGACAGCTAAGATAAAACCCGCACCAATTACACAAGAAGGGGGTGCAACCATGGCGAAGAAAGCCGACCGGCGGATGTGGAAAATGAATCCAGAACGACTGGAAGCCCATCTGCAACTCCGACGTCGGGCACGACAGATTCCCGACAAGAAGAAACGAGCAAATAAAGAAGCCTGCCGCCGTGGAAAGTGGCAGGCTTCTGGCCTATCTAGCACCTGCACAATATAGCTTTTGTGACCGCTGAATAGCTGATTGGAACGTGACCAGTCAAAGTCGGAGATTCCGGATTCCGCTTATCGATGGGCGACATTCACATGGGGCTTTAGTAACGCCGCTTGGAAATCTCCGACTTCATAAGCTACTGAACGGAAACCTGCGTGTCGTTGGTAATGGGATCGGTGGCGTGGGGCGTCGAAAAGCTCAGGTCGGATTTTTACCCGTGGTGCCAAAAGAATCCCCGCGCGGGGGAGACAATCTCCGACTTCAGGAAAACCCACGACCCTAGAACACAAAATGCCTACCAGCTTCTTGGGCCGGTAGGCGAGCAGCGGTGAACAGATCGTTATCGCCGACTGGATTCTGGCACCGTAAACGCTGCGATCAGTGTTGTGATAGGTACTGCGAGCGTAAGAGCCAAGGCACCGATCCCGGAACGCAGAATTTCGGTGGCAACGGTATCGCTGGTGAGGGTTTGCAACAGGGGCCGTTCGGAGATCGTCAATAACAGCAACAACGGCAGAGAAGCACCAGTATAGGTAAGGACCAAGGTGTAAACCATTGACGAAATATGATCGCGACCGACCTTCATTGCACCAACGAAGATGCGCATGGGGCCCGCCTCGGGATCAAGCTCAGCTAGCTCGTTGACAGTCGAGGACTGGGAGATGGCGACATCGTTGAGAACACCAAGCGCGCCGATGATAAAACCACACAGCATAAGACCACGAACCGACACATCGGGTAAGTAAAGAATGATCGAAAGATTATCTTCGTCGCCCAACCCTCTAAGGTGGTTATTGTCTATAGCCACGCTGGCCAGCCACGCAGCGATCCCCAGTGCGATCAGTGTGCCGCCCAGCGCGGAGGCCGACTTCCAGTTAAACCCATGAACAAGCACCACGACAGCCAGCAGGATTGTTGCGCCACTTACGACTGCCGTGCTGATAGGCGGGGCACCTAGCAGCAACACCGGGAGCGTGAAAAAAACGACGACTAGCATCGTAATCAGCAAACCGATAAGTGCACGCACACCGCGCAGCAACGCGCAGGCGATGATAACCAGCGCGATGAGAATGCCCCACGACAACAGCGGCATAGTGCGCTCCAAGTCACTGAAAGCATAAAGCGGTGCCCCGTTTTCCCCCTCGGATTCTAAAAGAAGAATCTTGTCGCCTTGTTCCAAGGTGGGTTCGCCAGGCTGATTTGAATTGATAATCAGGGTTCGCATGCCAGCCCCGGCACCTTCGCTGATTTCAATGATGTACCATTCGCATTCCTCCGGCGCGCCAAGCACCACCCGAGGTGCGGTATCAAAAAGCGTCCCCGTTTCCGCCGCCGAACAGGCACCGGGTTGCACGAAAAGCACCGTGCCGCCAACTTGCTTGTGGCCCAAATTGAAGCTGGTGTAAAACTCCGGCGCAATGTTTGGTTTTTGATCACCGGGCCACATTTTCGCCAAGCCAACACCGGTACCTAAGACCCACAACGCCAGAAAGCCAACCAATAACCAGCGCCAGAGCGTCATGGTTGTTTCTTTGCTTTTCGACGGAGGAGGGGCGGCGACTGCCCGTACGGTTGGCCTATTTGAATGTCTACCCATACCAGCCCCTACTGCTTGTAACTGGACAAGAAATTGCCCAACCGATCGATAGCTTCACCAAGTTCGCTCGCCCACGGCAAGGTCACAACCCGGAAATGATCCGGCTTTGGCCAATTGAAACCAGTGCCATGCACAAGGAGGATCTTTTCGGCACGAAGCAGATCCAGCATCAACTGGGCATCGTCATGAATGTCGTAATACTCCAAATCCAGCTTCGGAAACGCATACAGTGCACCCATAGGCTTAACGCAACTGACCCCAGGAATCTCATTGAGCTTCTCCCACGCAACATTGCGCTGCTTGGTTAACCTGCCGCTTTCAGAGGTGAAATCGTAAATGGACTGCCGCCCACCTAACGCCACCTGAATAGCATGCTGAGCTGGAACATTAGGACACAGCCGGGTTCCCGCCAGCAAATCCAAGCCCTCAATAAAACCCTTAGCGTGGGCCTTGGGCCCGGTGACCACCATCCAGCCAGCCCGGTAGCCAGCCACCCGATATGCTTTGGACAAGCCGTTGTAAGTGATACACAACAGATCGGGGCACAAAGTGGCAATTGAGGTGTGCTCGGCGCCATCGTAAAGTATGCGGTCGTAGATTTCGTCCGCCAGAATCAGCAAATCGTGTTCCCTGGCAATCTCAACAATCTGCTTCAGTACACTAACCGGATACACCGCACCCGTCGGATTATTGGGATTAATGACAACGATTGCCTTCGTGCGCTCAGTAACCTTCGACCGAATGTCTTCTATCGAAGGATTCCAATTATCCTCCTCATCGCACAAATAATGCACTGGCTTGCCACCCGCCAAAGATGTAGCAGCAGTCCACAGCGGATAATCCGGTGCAGGGATAAGGACCTCGTCGCCGTCGTTAAGCAGCGCCTGGGTAGTCATCGTAATTAATTCGGAAACCCCATTACCCAAATACACGTCATCGACGTCGAAATAAGGAAAACCGGGAATCACCTCATAGCGGGTCACGATAGCGCGCCGGGCCGGAATAATACCCTTCGACGTGGAATACCCCTGCGAGGTAGGCAACGACGCAATCATGTCGCGCATAATCACATCGGGCGCCTCAAAGCCAAAAATAGCCGGATTACCAGTATTAAGCTTTAAAATCCGGTGCCCGTCCAGCTCTAGCCGCTCCGCTTCTTCCGCGACCGGGCCACGGATTTCATACAGAACATTCTTCATCTTCTCCGACTGGTCAAATACCCGCCGGGAGCGTTTAGGTGCAGCTTTCTTATTCACCCGCTAAATTTTGCCACGTTTTAGCCAATCACGCACACAAGTTGTTCTTATTTACGTTGCCGCCACTTCCTTATAGCTTGATTAGCCAAGTCCATCGCATTATTTGTCAACTCCGCCTGCCGCTGCTGTCGAATTGCTTTCTGCTCCGCACGCATCTGCGCGTTCGCGATTTCCAATTCCATAAGTCTTTTCGATTGACTCAATTTCAATTCCCGCAGTCGCGCCCGCTCCAACTTCGCTGAACTTGGTGTATGCCATTCCTTCGGCCCAAGCTTTAACACATACAAGACAATGAACGTCACTGGCACAATCGTGAACAGAAAAATCGGAGTAGCTGGCATAACAAGCGCCTCCAATGTGAAACCAAGAACCGCCGCCAACCCCAAAATTCCCAACCGAACGTTGCGGCCTCGGCTCCGGAGCTCATCAATCTCGCGTACGGAATAGCTAGCTTCCACCGCAGTGCCACCAATCGGGCTAATCGATGTCGGGAGGTCATCAAACACCGGATACAAATCCGACTTCATAACGGATTGTGCAATCTGGGTTAGCCGCTCATCGTATTCCTCCATGGTCAGCCGCCCAGCCGCGAAATGCGCCCCGAGGTCTTCCATGGCCTGCTGCCGCTCCGTGTCACTAATACGATAATCGGGATTAAACGGGTGACTCATACCCATAACAATAGCCCATCCGGGTACTAGCTGTCCCTCAGGGTTTGCCCTGATTTATGTGGAGTTTTGCTCATGGGACAACCATGCGTCCACACTAGCCTTAAACGAGCGACCACCATAAGTGATCACCTCAGAGCGATATGCGATTGCGACAACCCGCTGCATATGATCTTTAAACAATTCGATGACACCGCCATGCGACACCGCAAACGGAACAAGCCCAACTAGCCCAAACTCTTGCTCATAATCCTGGATGATCTCTGGTGAAAACAAATCATTAAGGCGCGCAGAATCGAGAAACTCCATATCAAACGCTGCCTGGCCGGAAGCGGATTGCGGAACCGTGATCCGCCAACCCGCACAGACCAACAACACGTCTTTTAACTCCTGCGACAGTTTAAACCCCCACGAAAGATACTCTGCCACGGTAGGGTTACCAACCACATCCACTAAGTAATCGCCCTCGTAACCTGCCTGCTCAAGGTATGAACGCAGCATAGGGCTCAGCTTGACGCGGTACATGATCCTACTTTCTCGGATGACTGTGGTTAGTCAGATTCTTCCGGGCTTTGGCCGGGCGGGGTCGGGGTTGGTGGTGTAGCCACTGGTGGTGCCGCTGTTGGTGGACTAGCGGTAGGGGGTGCAACCGCGGGCGGCGTTGGGGACGGCGGGGTGGCAGCGGGCGGTGAAGCTGCGGGCGGCGCAGGAACTGGTGGCGTCGCTGCTGGTGGACCGGCGACGGGCGGCGCAGCCGCGGGTGGTGCCGCTGTTGGCGGAGTCGCTGTTGGCGGACTAGCGGTAGGGGGTGCAACCGCGGGCGGCGCAGGAACTGGTGGGAAAGCGACCGGTGCAGTCGGTGGGGCGACCGCTGGTGGTGCCGCAGTAGGAGGGGTCGCTACAGGTGGCACCACGGCAGGTGGCGTCGCCGCTGGTGGTTGCGCACCGCCCGGCGTCGCAACGCCTGGTGGGGGGACAGCCGCCGGGCCGGGCATCGGAATCGCTGGTGGTTTTGGTGCGCTGACGCCGCTAGCTGCAGGTTTGGCGGCGGAAGCTGTGCGTATATTTTCTGCCGATTGTGGGGGATTGGGTTTCTTCGGTGGCCTGGTGATACTGACTGGTTTTTTGGGTTGTGGGGTGGGCAGGTTGCCGTCGATAAGTATGGAGTCGCGTAGCATTTGGGCGACGTCTTTGACCTGGGGGGCGGTGTCGGAGACGGTTTTGAGCCCGGAGGTGAGCATGGTGTTGCAGAACGGGCAGCCGACCGCAACTTCGGCGGCACCGGTGGCGGTGGCTTCGGCGGCGCGGTTTTCGTTGATTCGGGTGCCGAGTTTTTCTTCCATGAACATCCGTGCCCCGCCTGCGCCGCAGCAGAATCCTTCGTTTTTATTGCGTGGCATTTCGGTAAGGTTGGCACCGGTTGCCTCGATGAGTTCGCGTGGCGGGTCGAAGACTTTATTGTGGCGACCTAGGAAGCACGGGTCGTGATAGGTGATCGGTTTGCGGTTTTCGGGACTGCGTGGGATTGGGGTGAGTAGTTTTTCCTGAACGAGTCGGTTGAGTAGTTGAGTGTGGTGGAATACGTCGTAGTGACCGTCGAAGTCGGGGTATTCGTTGCGCAGTGTGTTGAGGCAGTGCGGGCAGGTGGTGATGATTTTGCGCTGTCCTTTGGGGTAGCCGTCGAAGGCGTCGTTAAGCGTAGCGATGTTTTCCAGGGCAAGTTGTTGGAAGAGGAATTCGTTGCCAGCGCGACGGGCCGGATCGCCGGTGCAGGTTTCGTTGTGGGCCAGCACAGCGAAGTTAACGCCAGCGGTGTGTAGTAGTTCGACGACGGCGCGGGTGGTGCGTTTGGCGGCGTCGTCGAAAGCCCCGGCACAGCCCACCCAGAATAGGTATTCGAAATCGGTGACATCGGTGCCGAGGATGGGGACTTCGATGCCATCGCGGCGGGCTTCGTCGACCCAGCTGCGGCGTTCTGCTCTACCTCGTCCCCAGGGATTGCCTTTGACTTCAAGGTTTTTAAACAGGCTGGTCAGCTCGGACGGAAATTCGGATTCGGCCAGCACTTGATAGCGTCTCAGGTTTGCTATGTGGTCAATGTGTTCGATATCCACTGGACACTGTTCGACGCAGGCACCGCAGTTCGTGCAGCTCCACAACACATCAGGTTCGACGGTCAGGCCAGCGCCGACGAGTTTGAGGACATCAACGTCGGCTAAATATGCTGGCTTTTCGACGGCGGCATCGCGTAGTCCTTGCACAAGGAGTTTCGGCGATAGCGGCTTATCCGTGTGCCACGCGGGGCATTGTTCCTGGCAGCGGCCGCATTCGGTGCAGCTTGTGACGTCGAGGAGCATTTTCCACGACGCATCGGTAACCGTTCCAACGCCCAACTGTGGTTCTTCGTCGGATTCTTCCAGGCTTTCCAGGGTGACAGCTTCCCCATGAGAGATTAGCGGTGGAAGTTTACCCAAGGCTTTTTCGCCATCGGGCTCGCGGCGGAAGAAGATATTGAAAAACGCCAAAAAACGATGCCAGGCTACTCCCCAGTTGAGATTGCGGGCGACAACAATAAGCCACACCATACCGATGAGTAGTTTGATGAGCGCAAACACACTAATCAAAGTAGGTGAAGCAGGTAGGAGCTTCGCCAGGTGAATGCTGAGGAAATCTGCCCACCGTGACCCATCACCGTAGGTTGCAATCTTGCCCGCTTTAACCGCGAGCATTCCAAGGCCCTCTAGCAAGATAACCGACTCTACAAAGAGCGCCGCCCGCATGTTGGAGCCGTAAAACCGGGACAACTTGCGGCGATAGTGCGTCGAAAAGCGAACGGCGAAAAGGAAACAAATGCCAAGGATGGTACCAACCGCCAGGACTTCTTCGACAAAATGATAAACCCGCAGATGAGAAAGTACTGGCCAGCCGCCAGCAGGATTAAAGGTCTGGATGTATGCCTCAAACCACACCACGGCGCCGAGTACGAATCCCATCATCACGAACCAATGCGCCACCGCCACAGCAGGTTTACGCAGCAATTCGGTGTGGAACAAGATTTCCACAACTGTTGTCTTGAGCCGAGTAAGCGGGCGATTTGTGCGATTCGGTGAAGGTTGGCCTGCGGAAATGAGGCGAAAAATCCGGTACACCGCCCGCGCGAAATATAACCACGCAGGAATCGACAATACGATACCCACTACCCCAAGGATCGTGGATACGCTGGCGGTAAACGGCATGAGCAAACCTTTTCAACTGATAAAGAATATGTCCGAGTCATACTCTAATACGACCAGCGGCTAAACCAATCACCTGTCCAACTACACGCAAACCGGCACGCCGCGTGCCACCCGCACCACTTCCTGCCACTGTGCCAAAGTCCGATCGGTCGGCAGCGACAGCGCATCGCGCCACTCGGTAAACGCCACCCCGTGAGCGTCAAGCGCGTGCGTAATGTCGCTAAGGGCCTGCTTGGCCTTGGACTTTGCGATACCAACCGCAGCCGCTACCGCGCCGTGAGCCTGCGCCTCCGAAGCGAAGTCGGCGACAATTACCGCGTCGTAGAAAGGCTTGAGGCTTTCAATCGACAGGTCGCCATCGGCGCCAATGGTGACATTGCCAATGACGCGCACCGAGCTTCGGCTTGTTTGCTTGGTATTTGCCTGCGCCGCGTTAGGGCGCAACCCCACCGGGGCGGGGGCCTGGTCGAAGATGTCTACCGTGATCGGCATGGCACAACGCATCAGTAAGTCAGCGACATAAAGGCCAGCAGCATTGGCGCTAACGGCTGCGATGCGAAGTGGAGACATCGATCCAACCCTTTCGGTGGTAATGAGCTTTGGTAGATATGCTCAAAACTATAGACCGCTTAGTCTGATAAGTAAATGTACTCAGTGTGTAGAATTCTCCAATTATCGCATTATGCTTTATTTTTAGCATGAATTTAATTGTAGACAGATCTGTCTGTTTGGTTTTGATTTAAGCGGCCAGCAGCTCCTTTCTCTTCCGATTTTCCAGGAGGTTTTGAACTGTCGGTACCAGTTCATGCCAAACCTCCCGGGGACTAAAGCGCAGAATTGTGTAACCCCGGCGCAGTAATAATCGTTCTCGCTCCCGCTCTGCCATGACGGTGACGGTGGGGTTCTGCTGGTACTTTGTGGCGCCATCAATCTCGATGATTAGCCAACCATCTATCAGTAGGTCTGGGATGTAAATCTGGCCCGGCTCCGGCAAAACTGCCTGCGGAATAATCGAGGAAATGCCTGGTAGGTTAGCTTTTTCAAGGGAAAACCGTGCAACCGTCTCGTATATACTTTGTATTCCTTCCCGGGCGGATTTCATGAGTACGATTGCTCGAGACCGGCCGTCAATATTGCGCATGGACAACAAATTGCGCACTATCTTCGCCTTCGACAATCTGAACTTATACATCGCCGCCTCAATGAACGCCAATGCGTTGAGCTCGCCGAAATGTCGTAAGAGGTCAATGAAAGTGTGCTCAATGGTTGTCACGCGCATGCCATTGACTGTGGTGATATGCTCGGCGGGCAATGTTCCGTAACGGTACAAAGTCCCAGGCTGCCATCGACTTTTTGCCTTTGGGGAGGTATTGCCCGGTAGGCACAATTCCACCATGTTGAAATTCTTGCTCGGCATTAGATATGGAATTCCCCACACCGCCGCAGCCGCAACTCCGCATAACACCGCTCGTTTTGTCGAGTGTGCCACTGCTAGCACTCGCGTCTCAAACTGCTGCCATCTCTTCAAATTCGCGAACGATCTCATTGGCATCGCCACGGTTGAGCTAAGCGTGACAATGCTATGCGACCGGCCCGCCAATTCCTTGGCTTGCATTAAATTACGAGATAGTGAACGTAGATAAATGAAATCTTTCTGTGCATCTGTGAACATGCAAAAAGTATCGCACCTGACGCCGACACAGCTTCCGAAACGGGTGTAGCGCATCGCGTCATTGCCTCCTCTACGTGGGCATAAAAGCTGCGGCGCGGGGGTGGCTATGGTGCATTGGGTTGGAGGTTGTGGTCGCGGTCAGGCTTGCGGTCGGAGATTGGGGGTTTTGGGGATGCGGCCGCTGGGGTTTGTGTGGTCGCGAGGAGAATCTCCGACTTGAAGGATCGTGGTGGTCGTGTCTGTCGTAATGGGTTGGTGGTGTCACTTGTCGACGCGGGGCGATGTGCGTTGTTGTCGGCGTGGTTTTCCCTGCGTGTTGTTTTTGGTCGGGGATTGGGGGTTTTTAGGTAAGTGTCGCTGGGGATTCTGGGCGTTGGGGAAGGAATCTCCGACTTGAAGGATCGTGGTGGTCGTGTCTGTCGTAATGGGTTGGCGGTGTCGCTTGTCGACGCGGGGCGATGTGCGTTGTTGTCGGCGTGGTTTTCCCTTCTCAAGGTTGCGGTGACTGGGATGCTTGGATGTGCGGGTGGCGTGTGTTGTTGAGTGGGAGGTTTAGCTGAAATTAGGGAAGCGTCGATGGGATATTGTAGACAGCTTGGTCTGTTATGACATTTAATTGCCTCCAAGCAATGGAGCTAGATAATTTGATTCACGGAAAAATATGCTATTTAGCAGCGTATAAATAAAAAACTAAATAGTATGCTTGAAATAGACTACTTGGTGCGGTTAGCGTTCAGATAATTCGATTTTTTAGGAGTGGATATGACTGCACCAACCAAAACGCCGACCAAAACTCGTCGAAAAGCAAAGCCTGAAGGGCAGTGGAAGATTGACGGTGCCACCCCTCTCAATGACGATGAACGGATTAAGCAAGAAGAAGACGTGCTAGCCGCGCGAGAACGAATTATTGAGGTCTATTCCAAGCAGGGGTTCTCGTCGATCTCGGCGGAGGATCTTGCGCCCCGGTTTAAGTGGCTTGGGCTTTACACTCAGCGTCGTCAGGATTTAGGTGGTGAGCACACCGGCCAGTTAAGCAATACGGAATTGCAGGACGAATTCTTTATGCTGCGGATTCGTTTTGACGGCGGCCGGTTAAGTCCACAGCAGCTAAAGGTTGTGGGGGAGATTTCGCGGGATTATGCCCGGTCGACAGCGGATTTTACTGATCGCCAGAATATTCAATTGCATTGGATTCGGATCGAAGATGTGCCTGCTATTTGGGAGAAATTGGAGGCGCATGGGTTATCTACGATGCTTGGGTGCGGTGATGTGCCACGGGTGATTTTGGGGTCGCCGGTGGCTGGGATTGCTGCGGATGAGATTATTGATGCTAGCCCCGCAATCGACGCAATCATTCAGGAGTATTTGCCGCGGGAGGAATTTCGGAATCTGCCGCGTAAATTTAAGTCGGCGATTAGCGGCCATGCGCGCCAGGATGTGACGCATGAAATTCAGGATGTGTCGTTTATCGGTAGCGTTCACCCCGAGTTCGGCCCCGGCTTTGAGTGTTTTGTAGGTGGTGGGTTGTCCACGAATCCGATGCTGGCCCAAAGTTTAGGTGCGTGGATTCCGCTGGCTAAGGTGCCTGAGGTGTGGGCCGGGGTTGCCCGGGTGTTCCGAGATTACGGTTTTCGGCGGTTGCGTAATCGCGCCCGGTTGAAGTTTTTGGTTGCGCAGTGGGGGATTGAGAAGTTTCGGCAAGTGCTGGAAGAAGAGTATTTGGGCTATTCGCTTGTCGACGGCCCAGCTGCAGCAATTAACCCAGGTAACAGGGATCATCTCGGCATCCATCCGCAGAAAGATGGCCGCTTTTATCTAGGGGTAAAACCCACGGTTGGGCACGCTACTGGTGAGCAGCTGATCGCTATCGCTGAGGTGGCCGAGGAATTTGGTGTCAGTCGGTTGCGTACTACTACCGATAAGGAATTGTTGTTCCTAGACATTGATCAGTCACAGTTGTCCGCGCTGGCGGCGGCGTTGGATGCGACGGGACTGTATTCGAATCCATCGGAATTTAGGCGCGGCATTATTTCTTGCACTGGTTTGGAGTTTTGCAAGCTTGCGCATGTGACCACCAAGGCGAGGGCCATCGAATTGGTGGATGAGCTTGAAGACCGGCTGGGTCAGCTGGATGTCCCGTTGAAGATTTCGCTCAATGGGTGCCCGAATGCGTGCGCGCGGTCCCAGGTGGCGGACATTGGTTTGAAAGGACAAACGGTGACCGACGATGCGGGCAACCGGGTGGAGGGATTCCAAGTGCATTTGGGTGGGGCCCTGGGTTTGGATCCGAATTTTGGCCGCAAGCTGCGCGGACACAAGGTAACCAGTGCTGAACTGGGTGACTATGTGGTGCGTGTGGTCGAAAAGTTTCAGGCGCAACGCAGCGACGGTGAGCAGTTTCGGGACTGGGTGGTACGGGCAGCGGAGGAGGATCTGCAATGAGAATGCGAAGAAAACCCAATCCGAATCGTAACCATCCGCTGCATTGCCCCTATTGTGCGGCCGAGGTGTTGTTCCCAGCAGAAGACTCCGAGTTTTCCTGGCATTGCATAGATTGCAGCCGAGTGTTTGAGGTGAAGTTTTTCGGCACCAACGATGCACAGCACTCACCCGCCCCGGCGTTATCGGCAAGCCAGGCGCTCCATCGTTCCCTTTCGACCCGTGGACATTTACTATGAACCTGCTCAATATTACGAAAAAAGACCCAGCAATTTCCCCGGCTGGCACCCGCCACACCACTCCACTTGCTCCTGAGGTGGCGGCAGTAAACGCCGACCTGGTCAACCGATACGCGGATTCGCTTTTCGACGCCCCCGCCGCTGAAATCCTCACCTGGCTCAACGAACACGCACCCGGACCGGTGGCAGTGACCATGTCGATGGAAAACACTGTCTTGGCGGAATTAGCTCACCGGCACCTGCCAGAAGCCGACTTGTTGTTTTTAGACACCGGCTACCACTTCCCGGAAACGCTTAGCGTGAAAAACCAGGTTGCGGCGAGGTACCCGCAGCATGTGCTCACCGCAACCCCGATCTTGAGTATCGCCGAACAAAACGAGGAATATGGCCCGAGCCTGTATCTTTCCAACCCGACAGCGTGTTGCCGAATGCGGAAGGTGGAACCACTGGCGGCGTCGTTAAGCAACTACGCTGCCTGGGTCACGGGTCTGCGCCGGGCTGATGGGCCAACGAGGACGACCGCACCGGCGCTCAGCCTCGATGCGACTGGGCGACTAAAAGTCTCACCACTTGTCACCTGGAGCCTTGCCGACACCGAGAAATTCATCGAAGACAACCAGCTAATCACCCACCCGCTGACCACGCAGGGCTACCCCTCAATTGGATGCGCCACCTGCACATTCCCCGTAGAACCCGGCGACGACCCCCGGTCCGGCCGGTGGCAAGGATCCACCAAAACCGAATGCGGCCTACACACCTAACCGTTAAGGAGCACACATGACCAGCCCAACCACCACGATCCTGTCCGAACACCTCAAAGACCTAGAAAACGAATCCATCCACATCCTCCGCGAGGTAGCGGGACAATTTGACCAGGTAGCCCTGTTATTTTCCGGCGGTAAGGATTCCGTCGTGGTCTTCGAATTAGCCCGGCGTGCGTTTCATCCTGCCCCAATGCCATTTGAATTGCTGCACATTGATACCGGTCATAACTTCCCCGAGGTGATTGAGTTTCGGGACGCGATCGTCGAAAAACACGGTGCGCGCCTTCGGGTAGCACGAGTCCAAGACTGGATCGACCGGGGCGAACTGGCAGAACGCCCCGACGGCACCCGTAATCCGTTACAGACGGTACCGCTAAACGAAACCATCGCTGAGCACCGCTACACGGCAGTTATCGGTGGGGCGCGCCGGGACGAAGAGCGGGCGCGGGCGAAAGAGCGTGTGTTTTCCGTCCGGGATAGCTTTGGCGCGTGGGATCCACGCCGTCAACGCCCCGAGCTATGGAACTTATATAACGGTAGGCACCAGCCGGGGGAAAACATCCGGGTTTTCCCGATTTCTAATTGGACAGAGGCAGATATTTGGCGCTACATCAAAGCCCGCGATATTGAGTTGCCTAGCTTGTACTACGCCCACCGCCGCGATGTATTCAACCGCGACGGCATGTGGCTAAGCGCCGGTGACTGGGGTGGGCCGCGCGGCGACGAGACAGTGGAAACCAAAACGGTGCGGTACCGCACCATTGGGGATATGAGCTGCACCGGCGCGGTGGAGTCGTCTGCCGCCACGGTGGACGAGGTGATAGCGGAGATTCTGACCGCGACTCACACCGAACGGGGAGCGACCCGCGCCGACGACAGACTATCCGATTCCGCAATGGAGGATCGCAAAAAGGAAGGTTATTTCTGATGCATACCCTAAGATTCTGCACCGCCGGTTCCGTCGACGACGGCAAATCCACCTTCGTGGGGCGCCTTCTGCACGACACGAAATCCATACTGACGGACCAGCTCGATTCTATTCAACGCAGTTCCGCCACCCGAGGATTCGACGGCCTGGATCTTTCGTTGCTTGTTGACGGCCTCCGTGCCGAACGAGAGCAAGGGATCACCATTGATGTCGCCTACCGCTATTTCGCAACGGCGCACCGAAACTTCATACTCGCCGATACCCCAGGCCACGTGCAATATACCCGCAATACCGTCACCGGGGTCTCCACCTCAGATGTAGTGGTTTTGCTTGTCGACGCCCGCAAAGGCGTCATCGAACAGACCCGCACCCACCTCTCGGTCGCCGCGCTACTTGGAGTACAAACGGTGATTCTGGCGGTCAACAAAATCGACTTGGTGGACTACAACCAAGCGATTTTCGACACCATCGACGCAGACTTCCGTTCCATTGCAACGCAACTAGGTATTACCTATCCCTATGCGGTACCGATCTCAGCATTAAACGGCGACAACGTGGTGGAAACGTCACCTAACCTCCCGTGGTACACCGGCCCGACGATTTTAGAACTATTAGAAACCATTGATGTAAAAGCCGAAGAATCAGATTTCCGGTTCCCCATCCAATACGTCATCCGCAGCACCGACTATCGTGGATATGCAGGAAGCATCGCCAGCGGAAGCATTCAGGTGGGGCAAGAAGTAGCCACCCCATCAGGAACCACTACAATCACCAGCATTGACACCAGCGACGGGCCGGTCAATAGCGCAAGTCGCGGCGACGCCGTTACCCTCCGCCTTGCAGACGAACTCGACCTTTCCCGAGGGGACCTGGTGGCAATCAACCCACCGCAGCCTACTAACCAACTATCGGCAACAATCGTGGGGCTCTCAGCAACCGGAATAGCAGCCGGACAGGTGGTGGAACTTCGCTATGGCACAGCAACGGTCAAAGCCCGTTTTGCGGATGACATCGCCCACAACGCAATCGTGCCCACCACAGTCGCCTTACAAGCAGCGCTGCCAGTGGAACCATATGCTGGGCGTGGTGCAGTCGGAGCTTTTCTAGTGATCCACCCTGTAACGGGTGACACGTTAGCGGCGGGATTAGTGACATGACTGCCACCGTGTTGCTGGTGCACGGCTCCCGCCACCCCAAAGCAGTAGAGGGAATACAGCAACTCACCCAAGCTGTAAGCCGACGCACTAAAGCGCCGATATACGCCTCTTACCTGGATTTTCATGAAGACACATTGCCTGTCATCTGCCGAAAGATCGCGCGAGCTGGATACGACTCGGCGCAGGTTGTTCCGTTGCTATTCACCGATGCCTACCACCATCGGGTTGACGTCCCAGAAATAATTTCCTCCTGCGATCTACCGATTTCCCTACGGCCACATTTAGGAACCGGTCCAGAAATCGCGGAATTGTTGGCGCGCCGGGTCCCGGCCGGAGCCCAACCAGTGGTTTATGCAGTGGGATCTAGCGATGAAGCGGCGAATGTGAGCGTCGAAAAGCTTGCTGCAACCATTGGCGGCACCGCAGTGTTTGCAACCCGGCGTGGCGGGCGGTTACCGAGCGGGCGGGTGCACGTTGTGCCATTGTTTGTCACGCACGGCTTATTGCTGGATGCGTTGGTGAAAAATCACCCGCCGAGTGCAGATATAAGTTATTCGCCGCCGCTTATCACAGAACTGACCGAGGTAATAAGGAGGCGGATGCAATGCTCATAGTGATAGCCGGCGCGATCGCCCAACTTGTCGACGGCGGCCTGGGCATGGGATTCGGCGTCACCTCCACAACAATCCTCCTTCTGAGCATGACCCCCGCCCACGCTTCCGCAGTAGTGCACGCAGCCGAAGTGGGAACAACGCTAGCCTCCGGTCTTGCGCACTGGCGGTTCGGCAACGTTAACTGGCGTATCGTTTTCCGACTCGGACTTCCTGGCGCCGTCGGTGCAGGTGTCGGTGCTACCGTGCTATCCCATATCTCCGCCAACGCAGCCCAACCAATAACCGCCATCATTCTTGCATTAGTGGGTGCGAATTTGCTGTGGCGGTTCTCACGCGGACGCATCCGAAAACCCAGCTCTAGGCAATATTCCACCCCGATGATTGTTGCGCTAGGCACCGTCGGTGGGCTTGTCGACGCCACCGGAGGCGGCGGCTGGGGGCCGATGACAACCTCGACGCTACTTGCACTAGGAAAGGACGAACCACGTCGGGTGATCGGAACCGTAAACACCGCAGAATTCCTGGTCGCCACCGCGGCAACCATCGGATTTGTCATTGGGCTCTGGGATCAACTAGACACCCACCTTTTTGCGATTGGTCAGCTCATGCTCGGTGGAGTTATTGCAGCACCAGTGGCAGCATGGCTGGTAACCAAGGTCAACCCGATTATCCTGGGTGGTTTCGTTGGGACAGCACTTATTGCGCTGAACCTGCCGGTGCTTTGGCCAGTGGCAGTGGTCGCTGGGATTATATTGACCCGACGTGGCATTAAACGCTCGCGCCGCACCCACATTATTGTCAGCACCCAACCACGTATCGAAAATCAATACGCCGAGGTCAAAGCGCTGTAGCCACCCCCAGCGGGGGTAGGGTTAACCTAGTGTTCACTTTTAGATTGCAAGCTTTTTTCTGCATCAATCTTTTAAAAGAAAGAACCACGCATGACAAACTCCACCATGACGGTCGCTCCACCAGGCCCACCAAACAACGATAAATGGTGGCACATCAGCTTCGGCGGGCTGCTGAGCGTCACGATCATTGTGTTCTTACTCTGGTCCTTTGACTACGTAGGTCCCGAAGCCAACAAGCTCATCTTGATTACCACCATCGCCTTCGGTGTATTCATGGCTTTTAACATTGGTGGCAACGACGTTGCCAACTCGTTTGGAACATCAGTTGGCGCCGGCACTCTATCAATGAAACAAGCGCTGGTGGTAGCCGCCATCTTCGAAGTCTCTGGTGCGGTTCTGGCTGGTGGTGAGGTAACCGATACCGTGAAATCCGGAATCGTCGACCTCGACGCCATCGACCTTGACCCACTACACTTCGCCTTCATCATGATGTCCGCACTGTTAGGTGCAGCGATCTGGTTGCTAGTCGCCACCCGGATGGGTTGGCCAGTATCAACCACCCACTCCATCATCGGCGGAATTGTCGGCTCCTCGCTTACCCTCGGATTCTTCCTCGATATCGGAGGAACCGATATGGTGCAATGGGACCAGATAGGAAGCATCGCACTATCGTGGGTGCTCTCCCCAGTGCTTGGTGGAATAACCGCCTACCTCCTCTTCGGCGCCATTAAACGCCACATCCTAGTTTTCAACGACAAAGCAGACGAAGAGCTGCGCTCGATCAAGGAAGAACGGATAAAACTCCATCGAGACTTCAAATCCTCCTTTGAGCGCCTTTCGGAGGTCCAACAGCTGGCATACACCAACGCCATGACCCGCGACGCCGCACTGATCGCGGAACGCGACTTCGACCCGAACGAACTCGAATCCGACTACTACCGTGACCTACACCGCCTTAACGAACGCCGTGACATGCTCAACACCCACCGTGCTCTGGAAAACTGGGTTCCGCTTCTCGCGGCGGCAGGTGCCGCAGTCATCGGTGCAATGATGATCTTCAAGGGGCTTAAAAACCTCAAGTTCGAGCTCTCCAACTTAGGAAACATCCTCATCATCGCCATGATCGCGGCGGTAGTTTGGATGGCAGTCTTCATCTTCTCCCGCACCCTCAAACGCCAAGAACTCTCCCGGGCGACCTTCATCCTCTTTTCCTGGATGCAGGTATTCACAGCCTCGGCTTTCGCCTTTAGCCACGGCTCCAATGATATCGCAAACGCCATCGGCCCGTTCTCCGCAGTCCTGGATGTGTTGAAAACCAACGCCATCAATGAAAAAGCCGCCGTGCCAACCGCCGCCATGATCACCTGTGGTGTGGCATTGATTGCCGGACTATGGTTCATTGGGCGCTACGTTATCCAAACCGTCGGCTCTGGGCTCACCGAAATGCACCCAGCCTCCGGGTTTGCTGCAGAAATGGCGGCCGCCGGTGTGGTCATGGCGGCATCGCTTTTAGGCCTTCCGGTGTCCTCGACCCACATTCTCATTGGTGCGGTATTAGGCGTGGGGGTTGTGAATAAAGCAGCGAACTGGTCACTGATGAAACCGATCGCCCTGGCCTGGATCATCACCCTGCCCGCCGCCGCCAGCGTGGCTTCAGTCGCCGTGCTGGCGCTCAACGCAATCTGGGGATAGGTGTGGATCTGGTCACCTAGTCTCGTGACTTTTAAGGAGTGCGAAAAGCCGACTGTGGTCGGCTTTTGTCGTTTCCTCCGCAGGCGGTGGCCATTTGAGCAGCGACGCCAACGAATCTCCCTTACTAAACCACAAACACATCGCCAGAATGTCACCATCCTCAGTAAACCCCGGAACCATAAGCAAATCACCTCGATTCCCGAATCCGAAAACGTTGGCATCCCCTTGATCGTTTCCCCGGTAGTGAACCAGGAGCCCAAACACAAAATGAACGCCAAAATCGTTCAAAATCAAAACTGAATCAATACCTTTGAGGTTCTTTTCGGGCTCGAAATCACCCGCTAGCGACACGCGTTCCGGCTCTCCCAGTGCACTGAAAAGCTCTGAAACCAAGTCGTGGGTTTCCTGTGGGAACAAATCTGTGCGATGGCAACTTTCCATATGCTCAATGTACGTCAAGGCTGCCCAGAATGGGCAAGGAGCGTTTGGCGGGTGCCACAGCAGGCTAGATCGTGGAGATGAGAGGCTGAGGTAGACGATGCCTGGTGGTTATATGAAGTCGGAGATTGGCAATCTGTGGGTAGAAAACCGCAGGATAGCGGTGGGGTAAGCGGGGTAAAAATGTGGAATCTCCGACTTCATATGTCATAAAAATAAGCGGGTGTCGGCTGCTGGGGTGGTCGGGTGGTGTGTGGCGGATAGCAAGCTGATTTTGTTTTAGACCGATGGTGTTTCCCTGTGAGTCGTGAGACACGAAGGCGAGTCTGCAATCTGGATCGGGACTTGAGGTTTTTATGAAGTCGGGGATTTGAAATCGGGGCGCGAAAATCTCCAGGAAAATTGGGCGCAGAAAGGCAAGGAATAAGGAATCTCCGACTTGATAAAAACCGAGAACCAGCACAGCTGAATGGTATTGTTGGGCAGAAAAAGCAGAAGCCGGGGAGGGCAGCAATTGAGCATTTCCTCCCCGGCGGTGTCCGGGTGTAAGCGGGCTACGAGTGATTAGTTGGTATTGGTTTCCTCTTGAGCATCCTCGGTGGCTGCTTCTGTTGTTTTGGTTTTGGAGGTGGTTTTCTTCCCGCTATTGGTTACTTTTCCGATGCCTTGTTTAAAGCCGAGTTTCGCCAACCGGTCGGTGAAAATTTTGAACGCGTCGTTGGCGGTAACGGATGTGGTGTTTTCCAAGGTGGTGGCCATCTCTATGTCGTCGATGGTGATTTCGCCCGCGCGTAGCGCCACGAGTTCTTGATGGTAGCGCACGAGTACCGCCAGTGTTGCTGCGACGGGAACAGCCAGGAAGGCGCCAACAACACCGAAAATAGTGGAGCCTAAGGTCACGGACAGCAGCACGATTGCGGCGTGGAGGTTCATGGCGCGCGATTGCAGCATTGGCTGCAGGACATTTCCTTCGAGCTGTTGCACGAGAATGATGAGGCCGACGACCAGTAACGCGTTGGTGGGTCCGTTGGAAACCAGGGCGATAACCACTGCCAGGGCACCGGCGGTGAAGGCACCGACGATGGGGATGAATCCCGCGAAGAAGGTGATGACAGCCAGCACGAGGGCCAGCGGGACATTTAATATGATGAGGCCGATGCCGATGAAGATTGCGTCGACAAGCGAAACGATGGCTTGGGCGCGGATGAATCCAGCAAGGGTGTTCCACACGCGGGTGAGCAGTTCCGTAAGATGCCAGCCGACGTTGGGGCCGGTTGCTTTGCGGATCATCGGGAGAAAGCGGGTTCCGTCTTTTAAGAAGAAGAAGGTAAGGATCAGCATTAGGACCAGAGTCACCACTATTGATGTTGCGGTGGAAAGTCCGGTAAAGACGCCCGATGCGATATCGCTGGAGCGGTTCTGTACGAAACCTTGGATTTCCTTGATGACGTTGTCGAATTGATCCAGGTCCAAGTTAAGCGGCGGGCCTTGCACCCATTCCTGGAGTTTCTCAATACCTTCCGTTGCTTTTTGCACCAGGTCTTTGGATTGCCCGGCCACGCGTGGCGCCATGGCGGAAATGATTCCGGCGAGGATGGCGAAGAACCCGACGATAACGAGTATTACCGCGAGTGCGGCTGGCACACCGCGGTTGCGTAACCAGCGCACTGGCGGCCACATGACGGTGGAAACGAGCAGGGCGAGGAGCACCGGAAGCAGTGCGGTCCAAATGGCGCCGAATCCGCGCCATAGGAGGTAACCTGCGACAACCATGATGATAAAGCGCAGCGCCCAACCGGCGGCCCAGCGCCCGTCCCTGCCTAAAATGACGGCGCGGTCGGTGTGGGCGACGTTGGGTTCGGTGTCAGATTCCACCACATGGAGGTCAAGATCGGTGTTGTCTAATACAGATTGAATGTCATCATCGTGTTCATTCATGGAGTCTACTTTGCCATAAACCGGAGCTTAACGGCAGTTCAGAAAAAAGTTGAGCGAGTTTCGCTCAAGGTACTAGCTTTTCGACGCGGGCTCTGGTAGGTTATCTGTAAGAAGTTGAGTGTTTTCCGATCAACTTCATTAAAAATCGCAGTACATAAGCATAAAAACTTCAAGGAGGAATTGGATATGGGACGCGCTGTTGGTATTGACTTAGGTACCACAAACTCATGCGTAGCGGTTTTGGAAGGTGGTGAGCCACAGGTTATCGCTAACTCTGAGGGTTCGCGCACCACGCCATCTGTGGTTGCTTTTACAAAAAATGGTGAGGTGATTGTTGGTCAGTCCGCTAAGAACCAGGCTGTTACCAACGTTGACCGCACCATCCGCTCCGTTAAGCGCCACATCGGTACTGACTGGAGCATCGACATTGATGGCAAGAAGTACACGCCACAGGAAATTTCGGCTCGTACCTTGATGAAGCTCAAGCGCGACGCTGAGGCATACCTTGGTGACGAAGTTACTGATGCTGTTATTACCGTTCCTGCTTACTTCTCCGACTCGCAGCGTCAGGCAACGAAGGAAGCTGGTCAGATTGCAGGTTTGAACGTTCTACGTATCGTGAACGAGCCAACCGCTGCTGCTTTGGCATACGGCCTAGAGAAGGGTGAAAAGGAGCAGACCATTCTTGTGTTCGACCTCGGTGGTGGTACTTTCGACGTCTCCCTGTTGGAGATTGGCGATGGTGTCGTTGAGGTTCGCGCAACCGCTGGTGATAACAAGCTCGGTGGTGATGACTGGGATCAGCGTATCGTTGACTGGTTGGTAGAAAAGTTCAAGACCTCCACTGGTGTGGATTTGTCTAAGGACAAGATGGCGATGCAGCGGCTGCGTGAGGCTGCCGAGAAGGCAAAGATCGAGCTGTCGTCCTCCCAGTCTGCAAACATTAACCTGCCATACATCACCGTTGATGCGGACAAGAACCCACTGTTCTTGGATGAGACGTTGTCACGCACTGAATTCCAGCGCATCACCCAGGATCTGTTGGATCGCACCAAGGCTCCGTTTAACCAGGTGATTGCTGATGCTGGTATCTCTGTTTCCGGCATTGATCATGTTGTTTTGGTTGGTGGCTCCACCCGTATGCCTGCCGTTTCCGATCTGGTTAAAGAATTAACCGGTGGCCGCGAGCCTAACAAGGGCGTCAACCCAGATGAGGTTGTTGCTGTCGGCGCTGCGTTGCAGGCTGGCGTTTTGCGCGGCGAAGTCAAGGACGTTTTGCTTCTCGACGTCACCCCACTGTCGCTTGGTATCGAAACCAAGGGCGGCGTGATGACCAAGCTGATCGAACGTAACACCACGATCCCAACCAAGCGTTCCGAGACCTTTACCACCGCTGAGGATAACCAGCCTTCGGTTCAGATTCAGGTGTTCCAGGGCGAGCGGGAAATTGCGCAGCACAACAAGCTACTCGGCTCCTTCGAACTTGGTGGCATTGCCCCTGCACCACGTGGTGTTCCACAGATCGAGGTGACCTTCGATATTGATGCTAACGGTATCGTGCACGTTACCGCGAAGGATAAGGGAACAGGCAAGGAAAACACCATCAAGATTCAGGATGGTTCCGGCCTGAGCCAGGAAGAAATCGATCGCATGATCAAGGACGCCGAAGCTCACGCTGAGGAAGACAAGAAGCGTCGTGAGGAGCAGGAGACCCGTAACGCTGCGGAGTCCACCGCCTACCAGACTCGGAAGTTCTTGGATGAGAACTCCGACAAGGTCAGTGAGGAGATCAAGACCAAGGTAACTGAGGCTTGTGACGCTGTAGACGAAGCTCTCAAGGGCGATGACCTGGAGGCTATCCGTGCTGCTGCCGAGAAGCTGAACACTGAGGCTCAGGAGATGGGTAAGGCCATCTACGAAGCGGAGGCGGCTAAGGCACAGGCAGATGCGGAGTCCGGTACCCCAGCTGACGACAATGTTGTTGACGCTGAGGTAGTTGAAGAAGATGGAGACAAGAAGTGACATCAGAAAACAACGTTGAGCCAGAGGTCGAGCAGGTCGAGGAGGTAATCACCGAGGAGACCGCTGACGTTGAACCCGACGTTGACGGCGACGGTGAAGTTACCCCCCTGGAGGCGGAATTAGCCGAGCGCACTGAGGACTTACAACGACTCAACGCTGAATATGCCAACTACCGGCGTCGAACAGCTCAAGAACGAGAAGCGGTGGTCGAACACACCAAAGGCCAGGTTGTGGCCAAATTGCTTCCTATCTTGGATGACCTCGAATTGGCAGCTCAGCACGGCGACTTAGCGGAAGGCCCCTTAAAGGCATTCCATGATAAGTTCCACACCGTATTGGAGTCGATGAAGGTGGAAGCGTTCGGTGCTGAAGGTGATCCGTTTGATGCGGAACGCCATGAGGCGGTTCAGGACCTTTCCACTGGTGATGAAAAAGCAATCGGTACCGTTTTGCGTAAGGGCTATCAATTAAATGGTCGCCTGCTGCGTACCGCTATGGTTCTGATTGCAGACCCGAAGGTTGCGGAAACCCCAGCCGAGGACGCCTAAGAAATAACCGCTAGTGATTCGAACCCCTTAACCTTGTAACAACGAGGTTAAGGGGTTTTGATTATGGCAGGAAGGTAGTTACCAATTATGACTATGGATCAGGTCTCCCAGTATCGCTTGATGTATGAATCTGCCATGCGTGGTGAAGCTGACGTGCGCGGAATGTCGGACATGCAGGTGCATAGGATGGGGCCAGTGTGGGTAGCGGAGAGCAGCAACCGTGGCTGGGCATTGGTGAGTTATTCACCGGAACAAGCTAGGGAAATACGTGCGTCGCATATTCAAGATGTGATCGATTTTTTGGCCAGCAGCGGGAGTATCCGGTCGGTTGAGTGGAAGACCTGGCGAAGTGACCCGAGCTTGCCGCTTGATAATTTTGGTTTCAGTTTCGAGCCGGAAGAAACAGTGATGATGGGTGATCCCCAGGTTCTTGCGCAGTGGCCCAATCCGGATGGGGTGCGGGTCCACCAAGTACTTACCGAATCAGATCTTGAGGCAGCAAGTAACGTGCGTAGCGAAATCTTCGGACTTAACCAGACCCGAACCCGGCAATTCGTCGAGCGCACCCGGCATGATATTGAAGGGGCGGGGTTATTCGCCGCAGTTGCTGATAGTCACATTGTTGGGCTTGGCCGGATGGAGGAATTATCGGGTGCGGGTATCGTTGGGTTGTTTTCGGGAGCGGTGCTACCACAGTACCGAGGTCGGGGTATCTACCGCGCTTTATTATCGGCGAGGGCGAAACGAGCCCTCGATGTAGGGGCAACCGTGGTTATGAGCGAATGTTCAGCGTACTCGCGTCCGATTCTTAGCCGTGCTGGTTTTATGGCGGTCGAGCACACAACACCTGCGATTTACCGCTTTGATTCGGCATAACCATGTGTCGGAAGTTGAAAAGGGTAGGAAAGCCACACCAGTTGTGGCGTAGCATTATGACGCTGACATTAATTACACATAAGGAGCACGATGGGGCTAGCAACCATTACTGCGCAGCGGCTGCGTGATGTCGCCTATGCTCTGGGCGGCAACATTTCCCATGACGAGGCGGTAACCCGGATATGGTTCGATACGGTAGTTATTGAATGCCAATACTTTGAAGAACAGCAGGTGCTGGATATTCACGGTATTTGGCGACCGTTAATTCGTGGTCCTATTCAAAATGAAGTCATAGCGGCTGTCCACGACTATAACCGTAACTATCTTGAGCCGGATCTCATTTTTGAATTTGAAGAAACACATGCCCTCATCGTCGGTGGGCGATGTGCATTGGCGTGTGCAAGTGGGCTCAGTGATGTGCAACTTGCGGATTTCATGAGCCAATCCATCGATTTTATCCGCAGCGCAATCGCTGCGTTGGAGGAGGAATTCCCCGAGCTCATTGTTATGGAGGAGCGCTAATGTCCACTGAGTTTCCGTTAGTAACACCCGAGCGGTTAACCCATATCTTGGCAGGGTACGGTGTGGTTCCGGAGATTGATGGTGATTATCTTGCCGCAGAACTAGACGGCTTATTTCTGCTCATGCAAATTCAGGCCCCGCAGGTAATGCGCATGGCGGTCATTCGGGAAAACGTGCCCATTGCAGCGGAGCGATTCCCCGAGTTAGAAGCGTGGTCAGGTTTTAGCAATCGCATGAGTATGTTTGGTAAAACGGTCGTTGGTAGTGATGCAGATAGTGGAGTTTTCGTGCGACGCGACTGTGCATTCCCTATCCGCAATGGTGCTAGCGACGAACAGTTGCAGGAATGGATTGATGCTGGCTTCGAGTCGGCTTTTGAGCTTTTCGACGCCCTACGTTTCGACTTAAACCTACCGTAAGCTAAGACCATGCCTGCCACTCAATGGATACGTGTCGGTTGCGCGATGTTCGCAATTGGCTTTGGCGCGAATCTATTTGCGCCGATGCTCCAGGTGTATCGCACCCATTCTGGGTTGAGCCATTCCTCAGTTACCGCCATGCTGGGGATTTATGCACTAGGGCTAGTGCCAGCACTGCTGTATTTCGGCCCGCTTTCCGATCATATAGGCCGGAAAGCGGTGCTTCGCCCTGCTCTATTCCTTTCTGCCTTAGGCTCAGCGATATTGGCGTGGGCAGTAGGTACGGAAGTAATCCTTTTCCTAGGGCGATTCATCGCCGGGCTAGCCGTCGGAATGGCTATGGCATCTGGTGCGGCATGGATCAAGCAACTCTCCACCGACAACCCAGCCGCCGGGCCACGACGAGCAACCGTGGCGGTTTCAGCCGGGTTCGGCATAGGCCCATTATGCGCGGGTCTCATAGCTGAGTTTTTGCCATATCCCGAGGTGCTGCCGTATCTGATACATATTGGTTTAGTGGCGATAATTGTGCCCTTGATATGGACAGTAACCGAAACCCAGTCTCGAGCCACAGGCCACAAACCGAACCACGTATGGATTCCGCCGCAAGCGAAAACCACCCGATTTTTCTGGGCGGTAGCCGCTTGGGCACCGTGGGTTTTCGGCACAGTCACTGTTGCTTTCGCTAGTTTGCCGCCGTATGCAACCACTGCGCACCCCACAGCTTTTATTGGCATAGCTGCTGCGACTGCTCTGTTATCCGGTGTTGGTATCCAGCCGTTTGCAGCAAGACTTCGCACCACACGACCCCTGGCCATCACAGGATTAGCGACTGCTTGCGTCGGTTTACTCTTCTCGGCTCTCACTGTCTATACCGCAAACATGTGGCTGGTTTTCCCCAGTGCAATTCTGCTCGGTTCCAGTTACGGCATCATGATGGTTAGTGGTTTAAAAGAGGTAGAAAACATCGCTGGAAATTCCAATCTAGGTGCCTTGATCGGCATATTCTACGCGCTGACATACATCGGGTTCTTTGTACCATTCGTCTTATCCTATGCGGCACCTCTCGTGGCACAGATATTCAAGGTTGGGGAAGAAATGGGTTTTATCTTCTGCCTACTATTCGGATCCGTGGTGTGTGTGGCCTCCATGGTGCCGGTGGCACGCGTCGCGCAAAAAGCACACGACGGTTGATAGCGGCCGGAGGCGGCGTCGAAAAGCTAAGATTTAACCGTGTATCCACTACCAACATTTGATGTTCAAGCCCACCGCGGCGGGCGCGGACACTGGACCGAAGAATCCGCAACCGCATTTAAAAATGCCCTCCAGCTAGGGGTAACAACCCTCGAACTCGACATTGTGCTGACCAAGGACCTAGTACCAGCGGTTTGGCACGACCCGATTATTCTAGAAGAAAAATGCTCCAGCCGTATTGGTGAAACTGTCCACGACTTAACTTTTACACAGCTCAGCCAAATCGAATGCTCCAAACAATTGCCGGATTTCCCTAACGCTGAAGTAATACCCAATAACCACATCATTTCCCTGCCCGAGGTATTCGAGATCGCCGCAGGACACGACGTGTGGTTCAATATCGAAACCAAGATTGAGGCGGAAAAACCCGAGATCTGCGCCACCCCCGAGCAATTCGTCACCGCCATCTTTGCTGCGATTGATGCGGCAGGAGTACGCAACAAAGTCATGATCCAATCATTCGACTGGCGTACCTTCCCCCTGGTGCATGATATCGATCCCAATATTGCGCTGGTTGCCCTTTGGGACGAGACAACCTGGCACGAAACCACCACATGGGGCCCGTACAACGCCGATATTATTTCGGCAGCTAAAGACCATAATATCGCGGTGTTATCACCAGACTACAACCTTGTTGACGCCGACCTGATCCATCGAGCACACGACGCCGGATTACGGGTGGTGCCGTGGACAGTCAATGATCTGGCCGACATGCAACGACTCATCTCGCTAGGTGTCGACGGGTTGATCACGGACTATCCCAAGCAATTAAAGCAATTGCTGGAGGGTTAACGAGCGTTTAGCTACTCGCAAGCGATGCCATCATTATCGTCATCCAAATGCAGTTGGTATCCAAGATGCCCAGGCCGATATTTGCCGTCGTCCTGAAAATAAGCACGTGCTTCAGTGCAATTCTTAAACCGCGGCGGCTGTTGTTGCACTTTTTGCTGCCCTGGCTGGGAACGGTTGGGGCTTTGCCCGATGTGAATGACACCTGGTAAGGGATTAGGGATAAGTCCTTCTGAAATCGCCCACCCCACAGCGGTGCCGATAAAACCAACCACCACGACACCGGTGGTGGCGATGGCTGCGATTTCGCCTGGGCCACGTCCATCAAAAATCGTTGACATGCTAGAACCGGAACCGTCAGTCTCGGGGACTTCTGATTGGTGTACAAGCTGTGTCTGCTGCTCAGCTGTTGCTGCAGGGGAGTCTGAGGGGTGCGGCTGTGCTATTGCTGGTGATTGCCAGGCGGCGACAGTTACTAGTGAGCTTGTAATTAGGCAGCTTAGGCGTGTTTTGGATGAGCGTAATGTGTGGGAATTCATTATGTGGAGGCTGTGGATTCTAGAAGATTGTATGAAGTCGGAGATTGTGTTTTCACCGCCTGAAAATGAAGATTTGGCCTTGGGAAACGCGGCCTTGGGATTGCAATCTCCGACTTCATTGCTGTGGTGTAATCGAGAAAAATGTATTGGGGGCAATATGAAGGGCTCGCCCTAAGGGAGAGGCGAGCCCTGTAACAGTTACCGTGGTCGACGCTCACAACCGACGCCGTCACCGTCGCGGTCTAAGCCGCGGTGGTAGCCACGATCGTTGCTGCGGATTGGCCGACCGAGGTCCCGCCACACGGCGCGGCAATTCTCATAACGGAATGCCTGTGGTGCGGGCGCTGGAGCTGGGGCTGGCCGAGGAGCAGGGCGGGGTGCTGGGGCCGGAGCTGGACGCGGTGCTGGAGCAGGAGCCGGAGCCGGAGGTGCTGGTGGTGCCGGAGGTGCTGGTGGTGCCGGAGGTGCGGGCGGCGCAGGTGGAGCTGGTGGCTGGAACGGGTTGGGGATCAAACCTTCTTGCATTGCCCAATGAACGCCTGCGCCAGCCAGGCCGACGACGGCAACGACACCGGCGGTGATGCCAGCGATCTGGCCGGGCGAGAGTCCTTCTTGCTGAGGCTCTTGTTCAGGATTTTCAGGATTGGTACCTGGTTGGCTGGGGCTCGGCTGAGTTTCGGTAATGGAAGGAGTCGCCGGGATTTCGGAGGTCTGAGCCAGTGCAGGCTGCGCGCTAAGCGCAACTGCCGTGGCGAAGATTAAGGATGAAATTGTCTTACGCATGAAAATAATATGACACGTTTACTGTCAATTGATTGTGTTTTTTCTTATTCTAGGTTTATTTGGGGGTAAGTTTTATGGATTTTTCCATAAGCTTCGGGGGTGCTTTCTGGTGTGGGGTGAGCGTATGTCAAGTCGGGGATTTAAGTATTGCGGCTTGGGCGGTCTGGGCTTTTTGTGATCTGTGGTCGCAATCTCCGACCTTGGGGATCGGGCGGGCCTGTGGGGTGTGGTGCTTGGTTCGTGGGGTGGGGGATGGGTGGCCGCTTGCGGGTTGTGAAGTCGGGGATTGGTGCATCTTGGATGTCTTGATCCCGCTTTTCGACGGCCCAAAAGCGCAATCTCCGACTTGGCGCAAGGGGTGGGATTGCATTTCCCCCTTGCGGCATATCGTTTTTCGATATAGCATAACGATTAACGATATATCGAAAGTCGATATGTTTTGAGTTGTTGAAAGGTGATCCTCATGGTAAATGCAGGTAATGAACTGCGAAAAGAACAACGAGATTTAAAGTTCCTGCTGGTGGCATATGGGCTGGCGGTGGTTTTTACCATTGGTGATTTCGTTGATCTTTTGTGGCGCGGTCAAGTTGCTCACAAGCTCGCATATGCGATTGGGGACGCGGGTAATGCTGGAATGATTCTTCTTTCACGCGTGGAGCCAGCTGCCGCAGGGTTTCTGGTGGCTGGTGTTGTGATCAAATGGCTCGCCATCATTGGTGGCTTTACGGCATTGGCATTGGTGATAGGGCAAGCGCTGCGTGGGCAGTTCTTTACTGCGAAGAACAGCACATATTTCACGGTCACGATTTCTGCATTTGTGATGTATCTATGTGGAATCTTCGTTCAAAACATGGGTGCCAATTACGTGGCTGCCCAGTTTGAAATTGCGGATTGGTGGGAATTTCGACTCGGTGGCCAGGAGGTCGCCATTGTGTACGGGGTATTTGTCACATTGTTTTTCTTTAGGCTGGTGACAAGGAAAGGTATTCAAATGCAAGAGGATCAAGAGGGGCTGGTGTAGATGGCCGAAGTGGTATGTCATCTTGACAGCTTGCTTGAGAGTCGGGATATGACCCTCGCCGCCCTTGCGGACGAAGTGGGGGTCACCGTGGTGAACTTATCGGTTCTGAAAAATAACCGGGCAAAGGCTGTGCGGTTTACAACGCTGGCTGCGTTGTGTGCGGCACTCGAATGCCAGCCGGGTGACCTATTCAGCGTGAAGGAGTAGTGAATATGAGAAAGATTCTGGGAATTATTGCCGTGGTGGTACTGGTTCTAGCTGGTATTGTCACGTGGTTCTTTGGTCCGGTCTTGGGGGCGGGGCTGATCGGGCGCCCTATATTTGTAGTCGCGACCCCGCAGCGATACGCGAATTTCGCCTTTGATGTGGCGCAAATGCAGGGACTGTACGCGGATTCGCCGGAATTTGCCAAGGTCCTCGCCCAGGCTAAGGAGGAAGTAAAAGATGTGGATTCGGTCGCACAAACCCATCCGATTATCGAACGGGTCCTCAAAGCCGCTGGTGGTAAGCATTCGGGGGTTATCCCGCCAGAACGCAATAAGCCAGGAACAGTCCAGGATACAACCCTGCCGAATGTGTCTAGGGATGGCGATATTGTGATTGCAACGGTTCCACATGTCGCGCGAGGGCCGGTTGCGCAGCAATATGCTGACAGTTTGGCGCAGGGGCTAAAAGACAATGTTGCGGGAGCCTGCGGGGTGATCGTCGACCTGCGGGGGAACACTGGTGGCGATATGGGGCCGATGCTGGCCGGGGTGAGTTCACTATTGCCGGATGGGGTGGTACTTACTTTCAAAGGGCGGTATAGCAGCGATGTTACGATATCCGGCGGTTCCGTTGAGGGTGGTGGTTCACCGATCACTGTGGCGTCGCAAAGCAAATTTAATGGCCCCATCGCCGTGCTTTTCGACGAGCATACGGGCAGCTCCGGTGAGGCTACGGTGCTAAGTTTCCGTGGTCTAGACAATGTGCGAACTTTCGGTCAGCCGTCGGCCGGTTATGCTAGTGCAAATGTCGTGTTTGATATGCCCGATGGTGCGGCAATAATGATCACCACCGCCAAAGATGTAGCCCGAACTGGAGAAGAATTTGCAGAGGAACCCATCGATCCCGATGTGCTTTCCGAGCAGCCGGAAGTAGACGCGCGTGACTGGTTGCATCAACAGTGTGCTAACTAGTTCGCTGTGGGTGAACCGATAGTGTCTGCAAAGGGAAAACGCGCTAAACTTTAGTGAGATAGACTCAACTATAAAACTGGAGGAATGCAATGGCTGCGAAAAACGAATGGGCAGACAAAGATTACTATGCAGATCTCGGTGTGGCATCAAGTGCAACAGATGCCGAGATTAAAAAAGCATACCGAAAATTAGCGCGGGAAAACCATCCCGATTCCCACCCTGGGGATACTAAACGCGAAGAGCGCTTTAAAGCGGTAGCGGAAGCCTACGATGTATTAGGGGATACCGCCAAACGTAAAGAATATGACGAATTTAAAGCCATGTTGCGGGCAGGGGGTGGTTTAAGAGGTGGGTTTCGTGGAAACTCACAGTTTCAAGACTTCTCTGACATTTTTGGAGGAGGTGGTGCTGCCAGCGGTTTTAGCGACATCTTCGGTAGTGCTTGGAGCAGTCCTCGCCGGACAGCTCGGCCGACGCGGGGCGCGGACGTCGAAACGGAAATAACCTTAGATTTCCGGGAAGCGGCAAGAGGGACCACAATCCCGCTGCAAATCACCGGTGATGCCCCCTGCGCTGCCTGTCACGGTTCAGGCTCGCAATCCGGCGCAGCGGTCAATTGCCCAAGTTGTAATGGATCTGGTTATCGCTCGGAAAACCGCGGGGCGTTTGGTTTCTCAGCGCCCTGTAGCGATTGTGAAGGAACCGGAAAAATCATCCCGGATCCCTGTCTCGATTGCCGGGGAACCGGTACCGTGCGTCGTTCTCGCTCCATCACCGTTCGTATTCCCGTCGGTGTCGTTGATGGGCAAAAGGTGCGGCTAGCCGGACAAGGTGAAGCCGGGCCGCATGGCACACCAGCTGGGGATCTTTTTGTCATAGTGCATGTGCGTGACGACAAAGTTTTCAGCCGTAAAGGCGACGACCTAGAAGTTGAAGTGCCGGTATCGTTCGGGGAATTAGCCCTCGGTGATACGATCACCGTGCCGACGCTTGATTCGCCAGTGCGGGTGAAAATACCTGCTGGAACTCCGGATGGGCGGGTGCTGCGAGTCCGTGGACGAGGCATTCCAAAACGAGACGGTCAATCTGGTGACCTGCATGTTCGGGTGAAGGTTCAAGTCCCCAAAAACCTGTCGGCGGCTGCAACTAGTGCACTTAAGCACTACATTGAAACCGAAAAAGAATCCGGATTCGATCCTCGTGCTGGCTGGGTCGGAAATAACTAACGCTTAAAGGAGGTGTTGGAAGTGTCACAGAAAGAAAACCGAGTAGAAGAAGTATTCGTGATCTCCGTGGCGGCGGAACTATCCGGAATGCATGCGCAAACGCTACGCACCTACGACCGCATGGGATTGGTGACCCCGCAGCGCACCACCGGCGGTGGGCGCCGCTACTCGCGTGCCGACGTCGAACTGTTGCGCACCGTGCAACGTCTCAGCCAAGAAGATGGCGTTAATTTGGCGGGCATTAAAGCAATTATCGAATTGAAAAAGGAAAACGAAAAACTACATGCGGAATTAGCGGAAGTTAGACAAGAAAACGAGGATCTGAAACGAGGGCGCCCCCGGGGTGAAATCGTCCACGTTCCTAGATCCACGGCGGTAGTGATGTGGGAACCGCGCCGGAGTCGGAAACGCTGATCCTGGAGCAGCAAACGGGGGATATAGCCAAATTAGCAAAAAGGGTGACAGCCTGCATGGTCGATATGCATTCGACTCTTTGCATATAGCTGCTGTCACTCTTTTCCTTTACAGTGACTCAGGTCACGGTTATAGTGGCGGTAACGCATGCGTGACGGCGGGGTAATGCCCCAAAAGATTTAATTCCTACCGAAAGGAATCTTCATGACTGTTTACGCCAATCCTGGAACCCCAGGCGCCATTTTTGATTACAAAGAGCAATACGAAAACTTCATCGGGGGTGCATGGGTGCCGCCAGTTGCAGGGGAATATTTCGACAACATTACCCCAGTTACCGGCGAGGTCTTTACCCGGGTTCCGCGCTCAACCGCCGAAGATATCGAATTGGCTTTGGATGCGGCGCACGCCGCCAAGGCGGAGTGGTCAAAAGTGTCGGCGGCTGAGCGGGCGTTAATCCTGAATAAGATCGCGGATAGGTTGGAAGAAAACCTCGAAAAGCTCGCCGTTGCTGAAACCTGGGAAAATGGCAAGGCTATCCGGGAGACATTGGCGGCAGACATTCCGCTTGCTATCGACCACTTCCGCTATTTCGCCGGTGTGGCACGCACCCAAGAAGGGAGAATCTCGCAAATCGACGAGAACACTGTCGCTTATCATTTCAAGGAACCCATTGGGGTAGTGGGGCAGATCATCCCATGGAACTTCCCTATCCTCATGGCCGCCTGGAAGATCGCACCTGCGCTAGCCGCTGGAAACTGCATCGTTTTAAAGCCAGCTGAGCAGACCCCAGCTAGCCTCTTGGTGCTTATTGAGCTCATTGAAGATCTCCTGCCAACTGGCGTACTCAATGTAGTCAACGGTTTTGGTGAAGAAGCAGGCGCTGCGCTCACCGCATCGAACCGGATTGGCAAGATTGCCT
This sequence comes from Corynebacterium mustelae, assembly GCF_001020985.1. Lineage (NCBI taxonomy): Bacteria > Bacillati > Actinomycetota > Actinomycetes > Mycobacteriales > Corynebacteriaceae > Corynebacterium > Corynebacterium mustelae. The sequence continues at coordinate 3,038,745 of NZ_CP011542.1, read as the reverse complement.
TCACTGGTTCCACTGCAGTTGGCCAGATTATTCACAAGGCAGTCTCGGACAAGATCATCCCTATCACGTTGGAGCTGGGCGGAAAATCCCCGTCGATTTTCTTCCCAGACGTCATGGATAAAGATGATGCTTTCCGGGCCAAGTGTATTGAAGGTCTTGCTATGTTTGCCCTCAACCAAGGTGAAGTCTGCACCTGCCCTTCCCGCGCATTGGTTCATGAGGACATAGCTGAGGAATTCCTTGCGCTTGCAGTGCAAAAGGTAAAAGAAATCAAGACCGGAAACCCGTTGGACACGGATACCATGATGGGCGCTCAGGCCTCGCAGGAACAGATGGAAAAGATCACCGGATACTTAGAATCTGGCCCTGCAGAAGGCGCCGAGGTGCTTACCGGTGGCAAAGTTGCCCAGTTTGAAGGCCTGGAGGGTGGCTACTATATTGAGCCGACCATCATGAAGGGCGATAACTCAATGAATTGCTTCCGGGAAGAAATCTTCGGACCGGTTTTGGCTGTCACTACCTTTAAGACATTCGAAGAGGCCATGGAGATTGCCAACGACACCATCTACGGTTTGGGGGCCGGAGTGTGGAGTCGCGATCAAAATAATGCTTACCGTGCTGCCCGTGCTATTGAGGCGGGGCGTATCTGGGTCAATAATTATCACAACTATCCAGCACACGCCGCTTTTGGTGGTTACAAGCAGTCCGGTATTGGACGTGAAAATCACGCGATGATGATGGATCACTACCAAGAAACCAAGTGTATGCTGGTTTCATACGATGAGAATCCAACGGGTCTGTTCTAGGAAGTAACTAAAACAAAAAATCCTAACGAATAGGCGAGCGAGAGACCGGGTATTCCCGGTCTCTCGGCATTTTGAGCAGTTATTGAAAACTGTTGTTATTACCGGTTTTGGGAGAAAGGTATCCCCCTATGTCCGATCAATTTAATGCCGCAATCGTTGAAGAATTCGGTCCAGAACTAACAATTGGCACCCTGGACCTGCCAGAACCAGGGCCGCATCAAGCGCTGGTGAAAAACCTCGCCTCCGGTGTCTGCCACACAGATCTCCATGCCGCGGAAGGCGATTGGCCAGTCAAACCAGAACCCCCATTTGTGCCAGGGCATGAAGGCGTGGGCGAGGTAGTGAAATTAGGCCCCGGTGACCATGACGTGCAAGTGGGCGACATGGTGGGCAATGTGTGGCTATGGTCCGCATGTGGAACCTGCGAACACTGTCGTACCGGCTGGGAAACGCTATGCAATTCAGCTGAGTATGGCGGATACACCGTCGATGGTTCCTTCGGTGAGTACATGTTGGTTGACACTCGCTACTGTGCTCGCATCCCCGAGGGAGCCGACCCCGTAGAAGTCGCACCAATCCTGTGCGCTGGTGTCACAGTGTACAAAGGACTCAAAGTAACCGACACCCGGCCAGGGCAATTTGTGGTTATTTCCGGTGTTGGCGGTCTAGGCCACATCGCGGTGCAGTACGCCGTTGCGATGGGACTACGCGTCATTGCGGTGGATATTGCGCCGGAAAAACTGGAGCTGGCTAAGAAACACGGTGCAGAATTCACAGTCAATGCGGCGGAAACGGATCCTGCTGCTGCCATCAACGAATACACCAAGGGTGGCGCCCACGGTGTGCTGGTTACTGCGGTTCACCCTAAGGCTTTTGGTCAGGCGATCGACATGACCCGCAAGGGCGGAACGATCGTATTCAATGGTCTACCGCCAGGAGATTTCCCAGCACCAATCTTCGACATTGTGTTCAAGGCTTTGACAATTCGCGGCTCTTTGGTGGGAACCCGCCAAGATCTGGAAGAAGCACTGGACTTCTATGCACGGGGTCTAATCAAGCCCACCGTCACCGAATGCAAACTCGGTGACGTGAACTCGGTATTTGAAGACATGCGCAACGGTGCGATTGATGGCCGCATGGCAATCCGCTACGACTAACAACTAGTCTGATTGCGCAAGCCTGCGAACCTCCTTGGCTACGAGGTGTTGGAATGCGGAGTCACGGAAATAGGAGGAATGATCGCCGTGCAAATTCCACACCTCGGCACCATATTCTGGTGAATGAGGGGCTGGCCCATGAATATCAGGAACCATCCGGATCGGGTCTGCATCATTGATCGCAGAAATGATCCGGGGGTTTTCTCCTTTCAGCTCAATAGCATGGGCTGATGGGGCACGGTTTCCTGGACTACCAACATTAATCATGGTATCCGCTGCTAATCCGCCCGGACGTTGGCCAGCTAATGCTAGTGTGACTGAACCTAGACTGTGCCCCAGTGCTAGCTGTTTGGCTTGGGGATTAGCTGCTGCTAACGACTGTTGGAACACTTGAACCTGCTCTGCTCCCTTGATCGGCGGTATCGGGCTAGCCCCAGCGGGCAAGCTTGATGGAGAATCCAAATTCACAAACATTACCGTTGCCGTACTGATCTTTTCCGGTGCCACTGCACCTGCAACCGTTCCATGGAATTCCTTCAAGCGGCCAAGATCTCCAGCCCACTGGTTGGGTTCAGCTGAGCCAACCCCACCATATACGGTACTGACTACATCTGCGGTATAGGGATCCCCTAAAACAACTGCGAAATTATTTTTCGATACCTGAAGTAATTGAGCTTCCGGATTATCGGCCAATAGCTGGGTGATTTCAGGGGGTGCTTGTGTCATGGCCTCGCTATGTTGTTTGGACAACCGGTTTTCAGGTAACTCAGACATTTCCAACTCCGCCAGCAGCTTCGCCTTCGGATCAGGCGTCAGCGAGCACCCCGACAGCTCCATGACCTGCCATGCACATGCGGTATCAAGCATCTTCCCCCAAGCGTAGATAGTACTAACTATCTGCTGAAATATGGCGACTAGGTTAATTGCGGCAGGTGTTACTGGAACTACAACTGGGCCTTCCACTGCTAGACCTAAAGCGCGGGCCATTGAAGAAACGAGATGGAGTTTTCGCTCCAAGTCCCGTTGTGTATCGGCAGTAAGCTCCAAGTATGTCGCTAGTTTGTGGGATTTCGTCCATTCAGCGACCATCGATTCAACGATTTCCCCCAAGGTGTCTTTGCCTGCGTCGTATGCCATGCCGGTAGCAACGTTGAAAGCCTTAGCCCATTGTGGCTTAAGTTCGGTCAGGAATTGTTCTGTAGCAGCGACAAATTGCCGATGGGAAGCTGCAGCTTGTTTCAGCAAAGTGGAATCTAGTGGCAGCATTATTTTTCCTCCAGATTGGTAGCGAAGGAGGAATCAATCTGAATTTGGGCGGCAGTGAATCGTCGTAAAGCGGAAATATGGTCCGCCAACGCAGCCTCTTTAGATGACAATGCGTCAAGGGTGACTGAGTGAAACTGCGCCAGTGCGGCGTTTGTGCTGTTAGCTGCCCCAACGTCGTGGCTAACGGGTAGCTGCGGTGGCGGAGAGAAGGGAAACTCAACGTTTCGATCAAAAGATGTGAAAGTACTCATAGCTCCATTGCAACAACAGTGCAACCAAAAGTGGCAAAACTTTAAAAAATAATTTTCGCCTGTGGATAACTTCGGATGCGAACAGGCATTATGCTGGGAGCCATGAAAGTTGCAATCGGTCAAATTCGCTCATCTGTGGATAAACCCGACAATCTCGCTCGGGTTTGTGCCCTTGCTGCCACTGCCGCCAAGCAAGGCGCCCGGCTGATTGTCTTTCCTGAAGCAACGATGCAGGCGTTTGGCACCGGGCGTCTCGATAAAGCTGCCGAACCCCTTGAAGGTGATTTTGTCACCGCCATTGCTGATTGCGCACAATTAGAAAACATCGCCATAATTGCTGGCATTTTTCGCCCCGCTGATTCGATACATCGCGGTGATAAAACGATCAATCGAATAACAAACACCGCGATTGCCGCTCTGCCCACCGGCGAGGTTCACCACTACGATAAAATCCACACGTACGATGCATTTGGCTACCGTGAATCGGACACCGTGAAACCAGGCGAAAAGCTCGTGGTTTTCGACTACGCCGATACAAAAATCGGCCTAGCTATCTGCTACGACTTGAGGTTTCCGGAGCTTTTCCGGCAGCTAGCAGCACGCGGCGCGCAGGTTATCGTGGTACCTATTTCTTGGGCAGGTGGCGCGGATAAACTCCGGCAAAAACACCTGCTCAGCCAAGCTCGTGCTCTCGATTCCACATCCTGGGTAATAGCGGCAGATCAGGCTGAAACGCAGCCTTCCGGCACTGCACCACGCGGTGTAGGGTGCTCTACGATCACGACCCCCGATGGTCGGATCGCGGCTGAAGCGGGAGCTGAGGAGGAGCTATTGCTCTTTGACATCGATATCGCTGATGTGGCACGGGTACGTGAAAAGCTTCCCGTTGTGGATTATCCGCAAGATTATTCACATAAGTAGCCTAACTAGCCGCCAATTCCTTTTCGCTCGGAAAGCTGTTGGCGGCTGTGTGGTTTTACACGTGGGGTGAAGTCGGAGATTTATAGTTTTAGTGGCAATCGACGTGTGCTTTTCGACGCCTCCAGAACCTGAATCTCCGACTTGATGGATCTATGAGAAGTCGTGGGTAGGGGAGAATGCTTATATCAGGCGGTGCTAGTCTGCTAGTCCCAGAAATAATCGCGGCTGGAACCTTGAGTTTGGATTATCGAGTCTGGAGTGCCGCCACGAAGCAGTGCGAGCCGAGTTTCGGTGACAATATCGGTCGGGCCAGTGATGAGGATTTGGTGTCCTTCCCAGGTTCCGTAGCTGGAAACAACTTCGCCAAGTTTACCGACCTCCATCAAGTGCAGACCCCGCGGAGCAGTGCTGTGTTCGGTGGCGCCGACCCACCAGGCATCGGTTTTATTGCGGACGATAGGTTTGATAAATAACCACGGGGCGGCGCTGGCAAGTTGCCAGAGCCCTTGAAGCTCGTAGAGTTCACCGGGATAGTCTGCGCTGACGAAAAGATGGGTGCGGGGTTGGTTGGATCGCATTAGCAGGTCAATGATGATGGCGCGAGCCGCAGCTAGTCCCGTGCCGTGTGCGAGAAGAAGGAGGTCTTCTTCATAGTCGATAGTGAACCCACCACCGGCAGCCCCGATACGGAGCCGGTCACCAGCACGGGATGCACCCAGGATGGAGGTGGCTTCGTCACCAGCGTAGACGTGGAATTCGACTTGTCGGGCTTCGTTGGATGGGATGCTTGGGCAAAGATCACGCCAACGCCCCCCGGTGTAGTCCGAATTAACTGTGAGAAACTGCCCGGAGCGGTAGTCGATCTGGTAGTCGGTGAGAACTCGTACCACTGAAATATTGCGGCACCGTTTTTCTACCTCCACGACTTCCGCCATGACTGGGTGGCTTATCGACGACAGGGCTTGGTGATTGAGAATTTCCGCAGCCTGTTCTACTGCTCGTTCTGCGGCAATAGTGCCAAAAAAGTCATCGCGCATGCAGTAGTGTCGAATCGATTTGGTGATTGCATCGGCGAACGGCAGGATGGATCGGAATCCATGGGCGGTGATGATCTCAGCTAATTCCCGGAGCCGATTTTCCGTCTCAGGATACAACGTGCCGTTTGCGTCTGCGCCGTGGCAGATAAAGCTAACTGCGGCGGCAACGGGAAACTCGGGGCTAATCACGAGGCGCTCGTGGGGGTGACTTCGGAAAAACGAGTGGAAAACGTCCCGTGAGAATTCCTCGCTGAGTGCACGTAGCTTCTCAACGGTTTGATTCAACGGGGTTTCTACAGTCACGGTGTCTATTTTAACCCTGTTTCTGGGTCGAACAGGTAACCCCGAATGTGGTTAGTCTATACAGGGGGTAACCTTCCTTAGAAAAACATATAAATCGGATCGTTAATTTTAATATTTCCAGTTTAGTGGCACTATTTTCATTAAGCTTTCTTTATTGAAATTTCCCACTATCGGCGCGTCGTTATTGAAAATGCTTTCATTTGAAAAAGTTTGCGCCAAAATCTTTACAACGTGCAGAAATCGGGTAGATTGAGACATGAAAGACAACGGCACCCAGAAAGGTTAATGAAAATGAGCTGCAAGATTCATGAGAATCATGAGCATATCCACGGCGAGGGCTGTGGACATGAAGCCGTCCAGCATGGTGATCATGTGGATTATATCCACGATGGACATCGGCATCGTGAGCACGATGGACATTGGGATGAGTGTGAAGTTGCTTAATTGTAATTAAGTTAAATGAATTGCGGTCGGATCTTGATTGGTCTGGCCGCAATTTTTTGCAAATGTGGTCAAAAAATTATAGGGGGGAGCGGGTTTAGTGGGAGGGGTTTGTTTAAAATTGGGCATGTGAATTCCGTCAAATTTTAAAACTTGAGCCTGGGGGGCTAAACATTTTTTGAATTTTAGTGTATGCTGGTACCAAAGTTGAGTGTATCTTACTCAATTTAGGGAAGTTGAAACCAAAAGGAGAAAAATGAACGCTTTTAACCCAACAACAAAAACGCAGGAAGCATTGCAAATGGCCTTGCAGCAGGCCTCGGCTCTGGGTAATCCAGATATTCGCCCTGCGCATTTGCTAGCAGCGATTTTAGGTCAGGAAGACAGCATTGCTATCCCAGTGCTTCGGGCTACCGGTGTTGATCCAGAAGTTGTGCGGCAAGAAGCCGTGACTTTAGTTAACGGCTATCCGCGAGCTGAAGGCTCGGGGATGGCAAATCCCACCTTTAACCGTGATGCATTGAATGCGCTAACCGCGGCTCAGGAGCTAGCGGGTGAATTAGGTGATGAGTATGTCTCTACTGAAGTGTTACTAGCCGGTATAGCTCGCGGAAAATCCGATGCCGCCGAGTTGTTGACCAAACGCGGCGCAACTTACGACGCTATTAAAGGTGTGTTCCCGACAGTGCGGGGGACTAAAAAGGTTACCGACCAGGACCCGGAAGGGAGCTTCCAGGCATTAGAAAAGTATTCAACAGATCTCACCGCCCGTGCTAGGGAAGGCAAGATTGACCCCGTAATCGGTCGCGATGCGGAAATTCGCCGCGTTGTCCAGGTGTTGTCGCGCCGAACAAAGAATAATCCAGTATTGATCGGTGAACCTGGTGTTGGTAAAACCGCGATCGTTGAAGGGCTGGCACGTCGTATCGTAGCGGGCGACGTTCCGGAATCCTTGCGTGGAAAGACGCTGATTAGCCTGGATCTTGGATCCATGGTCGCTGGTGCAAAGTACCGCGGCGAGTTTGAAGAACGACTCAAGGCTGTGCTCGATGAAATTAAAGAAGCAGAAGGCGAAATTATTACTTTCATCGACGAACTCCACACCATAGTGGGTGCTGGTGCTACGGGCGAATCCGCGATGGATGCTGGCAATATGATTAAGCCGTTGCTCGCCCGAGGGGAGCTGCGATTAGTCGGTGCCACGACTCTTGATGAATACCGCAAATATATTGAGAAAGATGCCGCCTTGGAACGGCGGTTCCAGCAAGTATTTGTAGGTGAGCCCTCAGTTGAGGACGCCATAGGAATTTTGCGCGGTTTGAAAGAACGCTACGAAGTGCATCACGGAGTTCGCATTCAGGACTCGGCACTGGTGGCAGCTGCAACCCTGTCCGATCGGTATATCACCTCGCGGTTCCTGCCGGACAAAGCTATCGACTTAGTTGATGAGGCCGCTTCTCGGTTGCGTATGGAGATCGATTCCTCACCGCAGGAAATTGATGAACTTGAGCGGATCGTGCGTCGGCTAGAAATTGAGGAAGTCGCGTTAACCAAAGAAACCGATGCGGCTTCTAAAGATCGGTTGGAGAAACTGCAGCAAGAGTTGGCCGACGAGCGGGAACGATTGGGAGAACTAAAAGCCCGGTGGCACAACGAGAAAGCCGCCATTGACAAGGTGCGGGAAGCCAAAGAAGAGCTGGAGCAATTGCGCCAGGAGTCGGAGATCGCAGAACGTGATGGCGACTATGGCAAGGTAGCGGAATTGCGGTATGGGCGTATTCCTGAATTGGAAAAGCAACTTGCGGACGCAGAAGCCACCTCGACAGCTCCGACCATGCTGACAGAAGAGGTGACCCCAGACACGATTGCGGAAGTGGTTTCAGCGTGGACCGGAATTCCCGCTGGGAAGATGCTCGCTGGCGAAACTGAGAAGCTGCTCAACATGGAGGGCGAGCTTGGCAAGCGAGTAGTCGGGCAGACCGAGGCTGTGGAAGCGGTATCCGATGCGGTTCGTCGGTCCCGCGCTGGGGTTGCTGATCCGAACCGCCCAACTGGTTCCTTCTTGTTCCTAGGGCCGACGGGCGTTGGTAAGACGGAGCTTGCTAAGGCATTGGCAGAATTTATGTTCGATGATGATCGGGCGATGGTGCGCATCGATATGTCCGAATTCGGTGAAAAGCACTCCGTTGCTCGCCTCGTCGGTGCTCCTCCAGGGTATGTTGGCTACGATCAAGGTGGTCAGCTGACCGAAGCTGTGCGTAGGCGGCCATATACCGTCGTGCTTTTCGACGAAGTTGAGAAGGCGCACCCCGATGTTTTCGATATCTTGCTGCAGGTGCTGGATGAGGGGCGGCTCACTGATGGGCAGGGTCGAACTGTTGACTTTAGGAATACGGTGTTGATCCTCACCTCGAATCTCGGCGCTGGCGGTACTCGTGAGCAGATGATGGATGCGGTCAAGCAGGCCTTCAAACCGGAATTCGTCAATCGTCTCGATGATGTCGTTATCTTCGACCCATTAAGCGAGGAACAATTGACCAGCATTGTCGATATTCAGCTGGCTGATTTGCGCAAGCGGCTGTCACATCGTCGGCTGGAGCTTGATGTCAGCGAGGATGCCAAGAAGTGGTTGGCAGAACACGGATACGATCCTGCCTACGGTGCTCGCCCATTACGTCGCTTGATTCAAAAAGAGATCGGTGATCAATTGGCTAAGAAACTGCTTGCTGGTGAAATTTGGGATGGTGATACGGTTCGGGTCGCCAAGAATGAATCAGGCTCGTTGGACGTGACAACTGAAACGAGTCGATTAGCATAAAGGTGTGAAGTTCTATAACGCCTTATCGTTGGCAGCTACCGCAACTACAAGCGTCGCAAAGCTGTGCGGCGCTAAAACACCAGCGGAAAAGCTAGCGAAACCACTGATAGTCTCCGCCCTCATGGCGGCGCAACCACGGCGATTGCGCGATCCGTTGTTTGTTGCCGGGGCTGTGGCGCACCTTTTAGGCGATATCGTATTATTGCGCAACGATGCGAATCTTCGCCGTGGTGCACTGTGTTTCGGGTTAGGCCACGTGGCGTTTATTGCGCGACGTCTGCGGGCGGGCTATCGGCCTGGTTTTGTTATTCCACATCTTGCGGCAGTAGCGGTGGCGGCACCGATGGTGCATGACAAGCGACTATTGGCTTATGGTGCGTTGTTGGCGACATATAGCAGTGTGTCGCATTCACTTGGCGGGCCGTTATTTATGGTTTCTGATGCGTTGATAGATGTAAATCACCAGCACCCGCATCCGGGCTTAGATTTCGCAGTGATCGCAACGTACGGGTTAGCGCAGTATCTTTTGCTGGGGCCGGAAGAGAATTAAAACTGGTCAGGCGGGCTATGTCCTAGCCAACTACTCAAACGACCAGTTGGGATTTACAATCAACAACCATGACAGTCACCATTTCTGCTAGCGAACTTTCACAACGGATTAATTCTGGTCGCCAGCCACTTATTCTTGCAAGTTTATGGTCGGCGCACGAAGGCGGCGGCTACGCACAATACAATTCTGAGCATATTCCGACAGCCCGATTTTGTGACACTGCCCAAGCACTAGCCTCGGTCCCGAGCTCCACTACTGGTCGAAACCCACTGCCCACCCAATCCACCTTAGAACTGTGGTTCAAGCGGTGGGGGTTATCCAGAGATCGAGATGTAGTGGTCTACGACAATCACCGGGGATTGTTTGCCGCGCGTGCCTGGTGGGTCCTGAAATGGGCGGGGGTGGCGAAGGTAAGTATCCTCGATGGAGGGCAAAAAGCGTGGGAAACCGCCGGTTTTAGTACCATCGGTGGCCCCGGCAACCCCCGGGTGGTTGAGGGGAACTCACCAGTGTTGGGCGGAATGCCAATAGCGACGATTGAAGACGTCAAGGCGTATGCAGGGGTGCTTGTCGACGCTCGGGAACCTAATCGGTTTGCAGGGCGTAAAGAATACTTGGACCTAAAAGCCGGGCACATTCCAGGAGCTATCAATATCCCAACCCGGGAAGTAATGAATCCCGATTACACCTTTAAAACCCCCGATGAACTGCGTGAGATCTTCATGAGGCACGGCATAACCGAACACACTGTAACGGATGCAATCGTGTATTCGGGATCCGGAAACCATTCGGCGCAACTTATTGCCGCTATGAATCTAGCCGGGATTGGAACTCCACGGCACTACATTGGTGGCTGGTCTCAGTGGTGTGCTAACCCGCGCAATCCAGTAGAACGAGGCTTTTAAAACTACTAGGGAACTTTAAAGGTGCCCAATTTCAGATAAATCTGTTGGTGCCATGTTAGACCGCTGACTTAGACTAAGAGCATGATCTTCCTAATCGCTGCGATATGCGCAGGTTTGGGGGTGGCATTATTGCTAATGGAACCGCGCCGCACCCCCAAAAAAAGCACTGCGGATGCCCAGGTAACAGCTGCCTCTACTACCAAGAGCAACGGCTGCATCGCAGAGCCGCGCAGCGAAGAACACGAAGACGTTCAGGCGGATAGCGAGGCACCCGAAGCCCGACCAGAGGAAGAGCCAAACGACACTGATCGGGTAGTTGCGGAACCAAAAACCACCGGTGTAGCCGAGGATTCTGCGGAGCAAATATCGATAGAACCTGAGCATAGGACTGCAAAGCGTAACAGTCTGGCGGGGTTACTAGGACAAAATCGGAAGCGGCGGCGACTGTGGGCGCATCACCGCAATTTTGATTACAGCAAATCAGATGATTTTCTCACTGATGAGTGGTCCCGTGGGATCACCGCGGCCGGTGCGGTAGCTAAAGATGTTGTCAGCGGCATGGTTGATGGTTATGAGGTTCATTTAGCGGATGTGCATGGCAATCCGGTGATGGCGATTCGTCGAAAAGCAATCAGCAACGAGGTAATCGTGGCGCAGCGTAGTGGCATAACCGCACACCCAACCAACGATCTTGTGAAAATCCAGTCGGTAGCTGATTTTGAGATTTATGCCACCGAACCGGGCGTTGGTCAGCGTTTTATCGATAGTCGGGTTACTGCCGCGCTGGGCGCATTGCCGGAAACCGTGGTTGCGGTGTGGGCAGAGGCAAATTGGGTATTGGCGCAAACGGAGAAAAATAGCAGCGCCAGCGAGTGGGAGGACATGCTTGAACCACTGGTGCTACTGGCAGATTCCGCATGCGTTTTACCGCCAGATAGGCCTGCGGAGCTTCTCGACTACTCAGATGCGGATCCAACCCGGGTGATGCCCACAGCGACGTTTGGTGAGGATGAACCTATCGAACCCACACCATTGAAGCTAATCCCCACCATAAAACCCAAGGAAGAGCATGTTGTTTTGCCTACCCGGGTGCGTGGCGATATGAGAGGGGTGGTGATTCCCCACGAGATCGGGGCAGATGATGTGGCTCCCATCGCGGATGATCTGGAGAAACGGCAATCGAACTACCACGGAACCAGAATCTTGCGTGACCCGACCCAACCTGCACACATATTTAACGACACCCCGGAAACCGACTAAACTACCCGGAAGTAATCCTGCGCCGAACAAGGTGTTACTCAACCCCAACCATCGGAAAGAACGAAAAGATGCTGAACCAGTCCAAAAAAGCCCAACTCGCCGAATTGATTAAAGACTTGGCGGTAGTCCACGGCAAAGTCACCTTATCGTCAGGCATGGAAGCCGATTACTATGTTGACCTGCGGCGGGCTACCTTGCATCACGAAGCATCCCGGTTAATTGGGGAATTATTGCGGGAACTAACGGCAGATTGGGAATACGTGGCTGTGGGCGGGTTGACGCTGGGGGCTGACCCGGTGGCAACGGCTATCATGCACGCCGATGGTCGCGATATCGACGCGTTTGTGGTGCGCAAAGAAGCGAAAAAGCACGGAATGCAACGCCGCGTGGAGGGTCCGGACGTGGCAGGGAAAAAGGTGCTGGTAGTAGAGGACACCACCACCACCGGAAATTCCCCGCTGACCGCAGTCGCAGCGCTGCGTGAAATCGGTGCCGAGGTTGTCGGAATTGCCACCGTTGTGGATCGGGCAACCGGGGCGGACGAAGTTATTGCCGCTGAGGGCTTGGAATACCGGTACCTCATCGGGCTTGAGGATCTCGGACTGTAATGGCAGAAAACGATCACGAGGTAGCTGGCCCCACCGAATGGGGCGCTGGTCGCCACGGAGTGGGTCCGTGGCGGGAAGAACACCCGGATCAGCCTATCTCTACCGACCCACACTATGATCCGGAGCTGCTGGAACACGGGGATCGACGCAATGTGGTGGATGCCTACCGCTATTGGCGTCGAGAAGCGATCGTAGCGGATATTGACACCCGACGGCACGCGTTGCACATTGCGATTGAAAATTTTGAAAATGACGCCAATATCGGCACCGTGGTGCGTACCGCCAATGCGTTTGCGGTGGATACCGTGCACATTGTGGGGAAGAAACGGTGGAATCGGCGCGGCGCAATGGTGACGGATCGGTATCAGCACCTCATGCACCATCCGGATACTGATTCGGTGGTAGCGTGGGCGGCGGAACAGGGGTTGACCATTGTTGCCATTGATAACACGCCGGGCAGCGTCCCGTTGGAAACTGCCACATTGCCGGAAAAATGCCTTCTGTTGTTTGGGCAGGAGGGGCCTGGTGTTACGCAACAGGCGCAAGAAAATGCCAGTATGACCTGCTCTATTGCCCAGTTTGGCTCCACGCGTTCCATTAATGCTGGGGTGGCAGCTGGCATTGCGATGCATGCGTGGATTAGGCAACATGCCGATCTTTCGCAGGCATGGATGTAATAAACGTTGTTATCTGTACGTTATAATCTTCAAAAGCTAGTAAAATCCATGACGCGAAGCGGAGTGAACCTTAAGTGAACGAGATGTGGCTGCACCGGGCTGACCTGGCAGAATCCGCGATTAATGAGCGTCATGCCAGCAAGTTATGGGGGCTACCCCGAACCAATCTCGCGGTAGCCGCATGGCCGCCGCACACCAAGGAAAAACTCTTCTACCGCTGGCATTACTGGTGGCAGGCACACTATTTAGATTGTCTGATTGACGCCGCGCATCGGCGTCCCTCAAAAATCCGCAAGATTCGGATCAAGGAAACCATTCGGGGCATTCGATTGCGCAATTTCGGGCAATTTACCCGCAATAACTACTACGACGATAAGCTGTGGCTTGCCCTTGCACTCAACCGCGCATCGGAGATTTTGTATCCAGGGAAAACCAAGCGCAAATATCTTAAGGTGCTGGAAGAAAATATTCTGGATGGAATCGATCCAGTTACGGCAGTTTTGCCGTGGCGAGTGGGGGAGACATTCTTCAATGTGCCCACCAATGGGCCTGCGGCGATCATGATGGCACGCACCGGCCGGATTGCCAAGGCGCGGTTCTTGGTGGATTGGGTTTTTGATGAACTTATCGACGACAACGGGTTGGTCATGGATGGCATTCGCATGTCCATGAATGGCCCAGAAATGGTCAAACCTACTCACCCCTATTGCCAGGGGGTGATGATCGGGGCATGCCTGGAGCTGGCACTTCATCTGCGTAAATCGCCTGAAACCGCTGAGGACGCCGTAATCTACCTTACTCATATTCGTTCCGTGGTAGCCGCAGTGTTCAAAGAAATGGCTAATGCTAACGGCGTTATCAATTGGCGTACTGGTGACGGTGATGGCGGTTTGTTTAAAGGTATCTTGGTGCGGTACTTGGCTGATATTGCGGTGCGCCTGCCGGACGATACTGAGGCGAATATCGCAACGAAGAAACTGGCCAAAAAGATGGTCATGGCCAGCGCCGAAAGCGTGTGGAATCATCGGCTTGAAGTTGATGGGTTGCCGGTGTTTTCCTCAGACTGGCTCAGTGATGCGAAATTGCCACACAACTTCGGGTTAGCTGCTACTTCTACCATTACCGATTATGTTCGGCTTGTGCGTATTGATGAACGCGATCTGTCAGTTCAGCTTTCTGGCTGGATGTTGTTAGAGGCTGCTGCCCGTATTTCTAGTGCCGAAGCAACAGCTGAAGCGTAAACTGATCGTCGGCAGTTTTGCTTTTCGACGCTAAGCAGGAGCGTCGTGGCTAGGATTTGAACACAGCAACCGGTAGATCGTTTCCTACTTCCGGTTGTTAGTTTTGTGCTACCAAAAGTGAAAAACCGGGGGAGGTTGGGGGAGTAAATCGGGCAATCAGTTTCCTTCTTGACGTCGTGTTTCACCCAGTGGGGGTGAGGAAAACGGCATCGCTAACCCCATTTGGGTCGCGATGTTGTAGGTAAGATTTAAGATTGCCTGGTGTAGAAACGGCACAACTTTAATGACCGAAGGAACGTTTTCGATGACGAACGCCCATAATTCCCCAGACCCGCTGTCTAATCCTTTTCCAACCCCTACAGGTTCGAGCGATGCTTTTTATGGTGATGGGCAACCGTATAACACCGATGGATATAGCTCGCAGCCGACGTCCTATCAGACCCCAATTAATTACAGCACCACCCCAGGAATGCATGATCCGAACTACGGCTCGGTTCCAGTCGAGCAAACATACGCGCAACCAGGATTAATACCCCAATATGGCTTCGCGCCTGGTGTCATGGAACCAACTAAAGATAAAACCATCGCGGTTCTGTTGTGGTTTTTCTTCGGTTTTATCAGCGCCCACAATCTCTACACCGGGTTTAACGCCATTGCCATTACGCAGATTTGTTTGTTCTTCTTTGGGACTGTCCTCACCGGCACCATTTTCTTAAGCATTATCGGATTACCGATGCTTTTTGTGGGATTCGTGTGGTGGTTGATTGATGCGGTTCAAATGATCACCGATGGTGGACGGTTCCGATATTCTTTTAGGCGATAGTCGCGTCACGGTCAGTTAAGAAAAACCACAGGAAACCCCGCAGAATGAGGGGTTCCGTCGCAAGGAGGACTTCACGATGTCCACAAATTTTGGCTCTAGCCCGGCCGCTTTTGACCCTTTTGCTTCCAATCAACCTGGCCAATCAGGTGCACCAGGTTTCGGCACCGAGGTCCCCGGCGACTTTGGGGACATGTCTGCATCACCCCGGAGGTTACCGACACCGGTGACTGGCCCGTGGCCGTTTCTACTAGCTGCGGTACTAAGTGTGGGAATTGCCGTGGTGCTTGGGGTATTGGCCCCAATCATCGGAGGCAGTGCGACAGACGATGCTTTCCGGATCATGGCGATCATCGGGTGGTTTTTAGCAGGAATCGCAGGGTTTATTTTATTGGGCTTACACATCGGCGCGGATAATCGTCGAAAAGCGGCGGGACTGTATATCGAAAACCCAACGCAGACCCTTTTGGTGCGGGCAACGCTTGCGCTTGGTTCCATCGCGGTCGTCATAACGGCCGTTGAGATCGCCCTCTGGCTGTCAAAGACCATCGGAAACTAACGTCAGGACATCGCTGTGAAACACTTTGCCAACACCGTTCAAAAAACCATAGGAGTTATAGCCGCCGCGGTCTTAACCGGGCTGGTCGCGGCCCCAGCCGCATTCGCGCAGCAGAACAACGTTTCCGAAACTGGTGTCCGCAATCTGGAACGATTGAATTCATGTATCGCCACCAAGAAAAAGGCGGACATCATTTTTGTCATCGACGAGTCGGCCTCTCTGCGGGGACATAACGGTGGACCTGCATCGGACCCGAAAAACATTAGGGTGGCTGCGGTTGAGGATTTGGTAGCTCAACTCGGGAAATCCGCAGCCGACATCGACGCGGACATTAACGTCAAACTCGCAGGCTTCGGCGAGGGGTATCGTTCCAACCCCGAAACCTACGGGGAATGGACCAACGTGTCGCAAAATCCCGCCGCGCTGGATACCGCAATCTCTGGTTTTGAAAACCGCAATAACGATCTCTACACCAACTACGGGGTCGCATTATCCGGTGCGCTGGCGGATATTGCTGCGCAACCAGACCCGGATTCCTGTCGCAGCATCCTCTTTTTCACCGATGGCTTGCTTACCGTTCCTGGTGACAGCCAAGCGGACATCGCCGCCCGAGAAGCTGTATGCAGCGGTGATGGAGTGGTGTCCAAGGCCCGTGACGCGGGTGTTCACCTATTCACTGTCGGGTTGATTCCCGAAGGGGAAGATTCACCAGAACAATTACTGAGGTCAATGGCCGAAGGAAGCGACTGTGCGGCAGGGCAGGAACCCAACGGCGCGTTTTTCAATGCAGAATCCAACCCGGCGGGATTATTCGCGGCGTTTCGTTCGCTTCTTCCAGATTCCGCCTCCGTGGAACACCGAGGCGATACGCAAAGTCAGCTGACATTTGTACTCGATAATTCCATCACTGAGGTGCGTATTTCCTCCCAACCAGAAGAGGTAGTCGCCGATGGAACGTTAATTCCGATTTTGATTACTCCAGGTGGTCAAACCCTGGAATTAACAACTCCGAAGCACACTGTCAATGGCGCCACAATCGAAACAGAACTCGGCGCTAGTGTCCCCGGGATGGTCGATATTGCTATGGAAAAAACCAAGACCGACGATTGGGCTGGCCAGTGGGCATTTGGTTACAAGACCACGGGTGAAAAGAACACCTATTACAGTGCGAAAATGCAGATATTCCCTGGCCTTAACACTGTCGTCAAGGAATTAAGCAACACCAAGACCGTTGGGTTGTCCACCAATGATACGATTCACGCCACCTTGGTCGATAGGCATGGTCAACCCCGCGCATTGGACGGGGAAGCTTCAATCTCTGCACAGTTCGTACCAGCCGCTGGTGCGCCGGTGGCTATGGGACAACCGCAGTCGATAATAAACGGCGAGTCGGTGGAATTTGCCCTGGCTGAGGTAGCTGAACCCACCACGGGTGAGATTGTTCTGAGTACAACCATTACCACTCAAGGGATCAAAGAGACTCCCGGCACCGAATTATCGCCGGTGGTGGCACGATATCCAATAGTTATTTCCCCCGCATATCTACCAAAAGCCCCTCGCACAGTTAATTTTGCGGTTGAGGAGAAAGAAACCACCATCACAATCCCCGTCGAAGGTCCAGGAAGGCTTTGGGTCGATCCGGCAGGGATCAAAGAGAATATGACTGTCCCGGATAATGTTGGCGCAGTTAACGTAGCCGCAAAACACGATAGTGCTGATTCAGCGCTATTACTAAAGGAAGGCGATCGTGGTGAATTGCCCATCACCATAACCGTGGATTCGTTGCGGGACGGTCCGCTTGCTTTCGATGCGTTGGTGAAAATGATGGCATTGGAAGACAACGCTAGCGGCGAAGTGTCAGTGGATATGCGCGGCAGCATGCGCGCGCCGGTGAACCCCCCAGTGTTCGTTGCGGTGCTTATCATCGCCATCTTGTTGGGAATTCTGATTCCATTAGCGATTTTGTACATCATTAAACACGTCACCGGGGTTTTGGCAGGTACCAAATTGCATGGATACAGCTTCCCCATAACACGCACACCCGATGGGGCGGTGGTGCGCGAAGACACTGGTGGCCGAGTTCAGCTCGATTATCAATCCGTAGTTTTGAATACAACTGGTGTAACGCCACAGCCGCGCCGGGTGGTATTGGCAGGCAAAGAGATAACCGTAGGCCGGGACCTAAATCCGTTTACCGCAGCTTATGCAGTGACCGTCGATAGCCCGGCGATTGCAAGTAGCGGTAAACAGATCGGAGAAGCTGCCCGGTTGCCGCTGGCGCTGCGCGGAAATTGGGTGTTGTTCGGCAATGCGCATGACGAAAACCGAGGGCATATCCTAGTTATTGTCGACCACAATATCAGCGATGAAGAATTACAGCGCATATCCCAAGACATAACCGAGAAAGTTCCAGATTTCCTCGAAAAACTAAGACCAGCAGTTCCATCCGTGGTCTTGGATGCGACTGATGAACAGAATCTGGCACAGGCTGACCCATTCGGGGATAGCGGAACCATCCGGTCTGGTGGCGTCGTAACGCACCATACCGGCACAGGTGGCAGCATGGATACAGCCGGTGACCGCAACGGGCCGTACGGTGGTTCGCACGGATTAGGCACCCAACGCCCACAGTCGGAGATTCCCGATACTAGTAATCCGGTCATAAAACCCCAAGACCCGCCACTAGGTGGTGCGCGAGACCCCTTCGCAGATTAACAATCGCATCGATGTCGGGCCCTTTTACTTTGGACGGTTGTGCCACACACAACCGTGAAATATGAAGGAGCCGGTCGTGGCTTAGAACGAAATATCCTTTGAGGAGAATTAATGCGTAAATTTTTGGTAGTTGGTTGTGGCGGCTCTGGCGCAAAAACACAAGCCTATATGATCGACCAGCTCAAGGCGTTGCTTCGCACGATCCAACCGGATCGCACACGACTGCCGGAGTGCTGGCAATTCGTTACCATTGACGTTCCCATAGCGCCAGAAGCCGGGCCAGATAATCTGCCCAATGTGCAACAAAGCGGCGGTAAGTACATTGGCATTGGCAGCAGACAACGGTATTCCACCTTTGACACCGGCACCACCAGCGAATTAATCCACAACGGCGGGTTGAAAGAAGTAGCAACTTGGGCACCACGAGTGCCTGGCGCGATTACTACCCCCGTATCCGAAGGTGCAGGCCAGTATCGGGCGCTGGGGCGGATGCTTACCATTCCTGCGATAAAGAAAATCCAAGATGGGTTAAACCGTGCACTGGATGCGCTCAACACCACGCAGGCGCACATTGAACTAGACGAACTCAACTTCGCGATTTCTGGCAAGAATTCGCATTCACACAACACATCACCAGTGATTCTCATCATCTCCTCTATGGCAGGCGGTGCGGGCGCTTCAATGTTTTTGGATGTGTGCCGCATCCTATCCACCCTTCCCAATGCCAAACCAGAACATACTGGGGTTTTCATGCTTACCCCGGAGGTTTTTTCCGAAATTCCGCCGGAAATGATGGTGGGCACGTGGCCTAATTCGCTCGCGATGTTTGGTGAAGCGATCGCCAGCCAAACCGGAGCCGCAGCAGCTTCTGACGCACAGTTATACGAAGCGTTGGGGATTAATGGCGCCAACCGGCCTATTACTTTCGGTCGCATGTTTCCGATCGGTAACCGGATGGGGGAGGAAGGCGCGAAATTCGGTGACGGCAGCTCCACTGGGGTGTACCGAGGCTTAGGTCGGGCTCTGAGCGCGTTGATGTATTCTGACCAGGCAAGTGATAGCTTCGTTCAGTATTCGCTAGCAAATACCGGATCGCCAGGAGCTAACCGAGATTACTTGGGATGGGCTGATCCGGCACAGCTGAAATGGGATGGTATCCCATGGGGTTCCATGGGATATGCGCAATTAAGTATGGGGCGAGATAAATATGCGGAATATTCCGCACAACGGTTGGCACGAAGCGCATTCGACCGATTGCTAACCGGGCATATCGATCCAACAAACCACGCAACTGGCGAAGAACAGCTAAAGGCGAAATTGTCGGAACGGATGCCATATATTCTTCAGGAATTGCGCATTAACCCGGAATTCAGAAGTACACAGCCTACCGGCTCCATGATATCTGGTTGGTTGGAAGCTAATTTCGAAACGGAAATAACAAACGCAGTTTCGGCATCAGTGTATTGGCTGCGCCAAGCGCTGCCACAACCAAGCGATGGACAACAAAGTAGGGATTGGGCCCGTGAAATTGAGCAGCGTCTTGGTCACCAGAATATTTCACATACCCTAGCGACAAATCTTAATAACGCGGCCTATGCAGCCGTATACGAATACGCCGATTGGTTACTTGACAGCGTCGTCGCGGCGGCAGAGCGGGAACTATCCGTTGTGGGGGTCCCGTTTGTTGAGGCAGCATTGGGTGAGATTAATGACATCATTCAGCAGGGGATTTCGGTGGCACTCAACAACGCCGTGAGGAATGCTGTTGGTATGAACCCGGCAGCCAAGCCTGCGGATATTGACACGTTGTTGCATCCGTTAAGCGGCAATAAACGAGTGCACGGTGGCGGGGAAATCCTCGACGCGGTTGCAGCTGCATACCGGCCGCAATTGCGCACCTACATGCTGGTGGCGTTGGCGCGTGTGGTACACCCGGTGTTAGAGGACTTTCGGGTCACTGCGTTGCAACGGTTAATGCGGGAGTTGGAAACCGCCCACGTTGACCTTTCCGAAGCTGCCCGAAAGAAAGACACCGTGTCACACCTGGCAGACGTGTCCACAACGGACCCGGTGGCGTGGCCTACTGATACTGATGAACGGATCAGCGACCGGTTCCGGGGTTCTGCCAATGAGATTTTGATTACCGAGGTGGACTCGTTCCCAATCGACTACGCCAATCAGTTGATAGAAACGGTCAAGGTCTCCGACCCTTCGGTTTTTGATTTAAGCCAAGCGGTTCGATTGGCGGCTCGCTCCGTGATTGTTGGTAAGTGGGAAAGCACTGATGCGGTTAAAGCGCTGGAGGACACACTAGCACCATCGATTCGCGCGGAAGTGTCCGGTAACCGGGCAGGTTGGGTTTCTAAACATCTCCAAAGCCCGCCCGGAGGTGGTGAGATCCGGGAATCCAGCCCGGCGGTATTTGCGGCGAAGATTCGCCCGGCGGATCTGCTTGGCCGAGCTCGGTTGTGGATTAACCGCACGGGTTATCATTTCGAGCGGTTTATCTCGATGGATCTGCGTTCCTACATGACCCAGGATGAGTCGGTCAACGATGTGGAATACCAACAGCGGCTCAACCGGCTCCGCTCGGCGTTTTCCACCGCATTAAGCCAGGCCCGGCCGCTTGCCGGAGTCAATGCGGCGATGGTGAGCCTGGTGCACGGCTC
Organism: Corynebacterium mustelae; assembly: GCF_001020985.1. Lineage (NCBI taxonomy): Bacteria > Bacillati > Actinomycetota > Actinomycetes > Mycobacteriales > Corynebacteriaceae > Corynebacterium > Corynebacterium mustelae. The sequence goes on along the minus strand of NZ_CP011542.1, from coordinate 3,017,741 downwards.
GGATGTAACCTACAGGTACAGTTTCTCGGAGATTCCATTCCAGCACCTTACCGCCGCCGATACGCTTTCCGACGTCCTCAATGCCGTCCCGCACCTGCATGATCAAACCAAGACAGTATTCGTTGAGTCGCTTTCCGACGCGAAAAAGGTGCAGCGCATCGATGTTTTCGGCTCTTACCCGAACTATTCACCAATTGTGTTCAGTTCACTATTGCCCGCGATTTCCCATGATTGGTCCGCCCGAATGGACAAAGAAAACGCATGGATGCTACGCCGGGCCAGGCCACTGCCTGCAGCGCTGCCGCTATCCGATGACGAACGCCGGGCGTTGGTGGCAGGCTGGATTCTGGGCCTAGCCACCGGGCGAGTATACGTACACAATCAAGGGCAAAAAGACGCACGTGCCTGGGTCTTTGACGGCAATGAATGGTTACCATTCCCACAGCCGATGCTGACGCCACCGTCGCACATGCGAAATTCAGTCGACTGGATGCCCGCTGTCATAGAGTCGATTCTGTTGGCCTATGCTGAATCGCATAACAAGGATGCAACCGGAAAGCTAGCGCAATCGCTGCGCCCATACTGGGCACTGCGTGGAATCTATGATGACTCCGCTCAACACCCAACGAATAGCCAGGGCGGTATTCAGCATCCCGCAGTGGGATATATTGCGCAATTCCTCCGCGACGGAGTGTTCCCGGCTGGGGACAATAAAGTGGTAGGTGATGGTATTGAAGACCGCGCCGAGATGATAACCGAGGCGCTGACAAGAGCGGGAGCAGTAGCCGATAAATTCGTGCTCACCCCCAGCAATGGTTTCCCTGGTGCCACAACTGCAGAAAAAGTCTGGGCAAACCCGCCAAGCAGGGAACATGCGTCGAATATGCCGTTTTATCGGGATTTTGCACCGGATGTGTTGGCGGTAATCCGCCAACTAAAGGCCATGTTAGATCAGGCGAAGATTGTAGCTGCCCGACCCCCAGCTGATTCGGCACCAGTATTTGATGCTGGAAATCTAAACGACGAAAGGTCCAGTGGCTCTGCTGATTTCGGTGAATTTGGTGGTTTGGTATGAGCAACAAAGATGACACGCAAGTGGTGGTTCTAGGCCACGGCCTCGTGGTTGACGAAATGCGACATACGTTATCCGACATGGCCACCCTTGGTCGGTTGAAGCAGTTTATGTGGATTGACACCGTAAGCGACGTGTTTTCTCCCGCCGTGCGGATGATAGGAAGTTACTCGGCCGAACCGTTGCTCACCATTGATGCCGCGCTGCGGGAAGTACGCGGCACCGTTTTAGTGGTTGCGTTGGAAGAAATAACCAATGATCCGGCTGAAACCAGTTTTTCGCAGATAGATCGGTGGCTGGCCGAAGTTGAAAATCGAGTTGCGGGCCGTGTTTCTCGGATTCGTATGCTTCTGCCTCGATTGCCGCACCCGACGCATCCACCCATAGAGCGTGAAGGCTGGTCCACCATAGCGCTGGCTCCGGAGGATTCCGACAGCCCGGTGTCGTCGTTAAGCCCGCTTTACCGCGCATCTGATCCTAGCGGCGCAGCTGAAGTGTTCGCACCAGCGCTCAGTAGCCTATGCGGACTGTGGCGCAGTTCAACGACGATCCCCGTGTTAGACGACACGGGCCACGCAATATCCACCGGCCCTAAATCCGCATTTCGGCTGGCCCGGGCATACCATCGCACCATAGATGCCAGCCAGCTGGAAGATCAATTGGTACGCCGAGTGGTTGATATTTCGGAGCAATTGCCCCTCACGGCTTTTAGGGACGGCCGCTACACTGTTTTCATCAATGATCCCGCCGAAGTAGCACGCCGCTATACCACCGGGATTATTGCCAAGCACGAGGCAAACTTAACCACTGTGCCACAGGCAGAAAAACATGTAGCCAGTATCAGGCAAGACGGATTTGCCGCGGTGAAATCCTTCATCCGGGAGTTTTCCCTCGCGGTCTTCGGAACCCCGCGCCGGTGGGCGGATTCGATCAAAGGTACAGTCACTGACAATGCAGCCTCGGCTATCCAACGTGGATTGTATGGTGAAAAATCCGTTGTGGAGGTCGTTGTGGGCTCCAGCTCCGGTCGGCCTGCGTCGATGACGCAGTTACGCGAACAATCCCACAGCATTCAGCAACAGGTGCAACGGAATGGTTTTACAGTCGAGCCCGAACCTAGTTTATCCATGCTGTGGCAAGACTATACAGAAGCGGCGGTTACGCTTGTCGACGGGGCTGAGCGGCTAGACGGCGAATTAGCCGGACCACGCGACAACAACAGTAACCCCATGATCGCCCGTCGACCGGGCGATGTGGTTCCGGACACGTCACAAGCCTTCAATGGGTATCACCCGATCCTAAAAGATCTAGTGGGTATGAATGAGTCCGATGCCCATATTCTGCCATTCGATGTGTATCGAGCCCGAGTCTTTGAAAACGAACTCACTTATGTGGCGACCCAATCCACCGATTCTTCCATCATACGGATCCGTGAGGATTTCGCGCAGTGGCGGCAACGCCATTCCTCTAGTTTCGCCTGGGCGATGGGCAACCATCTGCTGGAACGTTTAGATACCGCTCGCTCCCGAGTAGGGGAATCCTGGAGCAGGTTGCAGGCTATTCAAGCCGACGTAGCCACGCTCCATGAACGCGACTACGAAAAGGAAAACCGCGCATTGGCAATGAAACTGCGCATGCTGAGTTTCATCTGGCTACCGCTGTTTCTTGTTCTAACCTACTTCGTGATCCGCTACTACAAGCCGGATTGGCGCTTCTTTCTCGCAAGCTGGCCAGGAATTGATTGGCGCTGGTACGTGCTGTTGTTGCTGATTATCACCGGGGTGATTCTGGGCACCCAAATGGCGGTGTTCATGTCGGCGCGTCGCGGAATCATTGATGGGATCGAACGAAAACGATTGCTACTGGAAAACCACCAGATTTGTTCTCAGAACTATTGTGACGCGATCCAAGACGTCACCCGGCTCACGGGCGCGTACCTGCAATTTCTAAGCTGGAATACCATCATCGGGCGTGTGCTTGAACGGCCGTTTGGAAAACCCGACGAATCCAGTAAGGCACTGAGTATTCCAACGGCTGGCTTGCCCAGGTCTACTCAACTGGGTCGGGCGGTGGCTGGCGATTCTGATATGACAGAATTGGTCAATGAGGTTCGGTCAGAATTCTTTGGCCCCGGTTGGGCAGGGGCTGCGTTGCAATCATTTGTGGACGATACCTTCACAGAAATGAAGCGTGCCGAGGGAACCAACCCAACCCGAATGGCTGAGCTTTTTGGCCAACCTGGGTCTGGCACGAACTCGATCTTGGATCAAGTAGCCAACTACGCGGTAAGCGAGCGGTTAGAAGACCGTAACCGTATAGCAGACAAGTGGTTGGAAACCATTAACAATCGGTCGGTCACCCAGCGTATTGAACAGGCGGTGAATACCGTGGAGTTTTATGAAAACAACACCGTCAAAACCAGCAGCCGCGACGACTTCTTAAGCCCACTGCACGATTTTGACCCCGTCCAATCGCGGTTTTCCAACGCGTGCGTCAACGCGGCGGGAGTAAGCAGGAATGCCACCAGCATTGACACTAATTTGTCTACCGTTGATGTGAGCGGAACAGCCAGCAATAATCTGAACCAAAGCGTGACGGTAACGCAATTCAGCCCTTCGGTGCCACTGGTTTATTTGGTAGGGGAGTCACAGGCTGGTTTGGATCCCACCACCGTGGTCTTCGATGCTGAGCAGGCAACCGCGCAGACACGACCAGATTCGTTGTTAACCGAAGGCAAAAATGTCTTCCCTGATTTCGATGGATTGGTATAGAGGGCGCAACATGGTGCTACGAAAACAATTGCGGGATATTCCCACCGAGGAGTTGCTTCAGGCTGCCGCACTAACCAACCCAACCCCAGAAGCCGTGGCTGCGATTCGACACACAGAGGTCGATACGATTGCTCAAGCAATCTCGGCGATCCTTCAAGGTGATAAAACCGCCTACGAACACTATTTAGCGCAACATCTTAATACTGGTGCCGATTCGGTAGCTGATAATGAAACAGGACCTGAGGTAGCGGATGAAGTACATGACCAATCCGCGGTACTGCAACAAGAGCTACCGCAACCGGACCACAGCCCGGTAAAGCCGGTGGAATCGGAAAGTATCGAGGCGGAGGTAGTGGAGGCAACTCAAACTGCTCCAGCGTTGGACGGACTTGCCGCAAAATTACAGGCTGCGGCGGAACGCAAGAAAGCCAGACACCGGGTTGTGAATCCGGCAGATTTCATTTTGGGGATAAGCCGGGATGAATTCGTCCCCTATCAGTGGGGTGCATCCGATAGCGTTGTTCCTGGGATTCAGGTGGAGATTGAACGCTCAGATGATCAAACCGCACCGGGCGACGTCGATAAGCATCGTGCCGTGCATGCCTTGATTCATTGGAACCCTATCCCCATCCCACCAGGACATTCCCTCGTCTACCTGGTTATTGGTGCAGACAGTGAGCAACCGCTAAGTCCCGAGTCCGGAACCCAATTGGTGCTGACCCAAGGAACTGCGTATCGGGATGAGATAGCTGCGGGTGCCGGAATGCGGCACTACATGGTGTGGGCGTATTCCGCGCCAACTGTGGATGGTTTGCTGGAAGTACAGCCAATTTTCGTCGGTGAACAAGGCATTGCGATTGCGCCACACGACATCACGATTGTGGAATCGAATGGGATCGTTAATGGCACGTGGACCCCGCTTCGGGGACATAGCTCAATGGCGGTGTTCATGCGTCAAGCCTACGCTGATAACCCGATTGATTTCCCGGCGCATCAATTACGCGACGGGGTAGATTCCCGCAGCTTTGTTTGCAGCGTGCCAGTTCGGGGTGGGACCTATGAATTTCAAATCTTTCCGGAAATTGTTTTTCGGGGTAAGACAATTCGGGGTGACGGGAGTGCCGTTTTCACTCGGCGTATCAGCGCGGACATTCAGGCGGTTGAGCTTTTAAGCGCCGTGTATGTCCCCAAGGACGACAACGACAGAATTGCCCTGGAATGGGTGGCACCACCAACCGGTGAGGTGAAGATTTATCTCACCAATTCCGAACCTGCCCCTGACCTAATCAACCAAGCCGTCGATAGTCGCTATCTGGCGGACGACGATGCGCTTGGCGCCACAGAGTGGATAAATACTACGGAGTCAGAGCCAGGCGAAACAGTTTTTATTGAGCTCATGTGGCCCAGTGATTGGCCGCAGGTGTATTGCGTGCCGGTGAATGTGGTCGGTGATCAATCTTTAGTAGGCGAATTTAAAGTATTGCACCGGGTTGGTGAGATTCACGAGCCCACTTTGATTCAACGCGTTGACAGTCAATTGATTACGTTTGACTGGCCATTCGGTGCTGATCTTGTAGAGGTGACTCAGAAGCAAGGTGAATCGGTTGAGCTTACGGCCGCGAATTATCATCGGCAGGGAGGCATCCGCCTGCATCTTAACAGTTTCGGTGATGAGGTAACCTTAACCCCAAAAAGCATATATGCGGGGCAGACTACAAAGGCGAAACCTGCGATTATCACGTATGCCGGTTTGAAGATCTACCGGTACGTCATCGATCACAAGAACCCATATATCGTGGGCGATTTACGCTATCCACGATTGTGGCTATGGCGCGATGGTGTTGAAGATCGACAACCACCACGGTTTATTCTGGTGCATAATCCGCTCCGACTTCCCCTATTCCCCGGCGACGGTACCCCCGTAAAATGCGCCGCGAGTACCGAATCGGGATACAGTGAGCCCGGCTCATTGCTGGTGCCGGATACACTCATGGGGTCGGTTACGGCAGCTGAGGAAAGCGCCCGACATTGGGTGATCGACTGTCGGAGCTTTTCTGGTGGTTTCTTACGGTTGTTTATCCAAGATGATGGCCGGGAAGAAGATGTTCTCGGTGAACGCATCGTTGTTGACGATGATGCAGTGTCCGGTTTGTGTTTATGATTTCGTATAAAAAGTGATGGCAAATGTTAAACGGTACTTTTAGTTACGCTTCGTTTTCCCGGCGCGATGACCGCACCGGAGGTTGGGGTGTTGGCCAACGCACTGGTGTGGTCGATGAAAATCTGGCTAATAACCTCAGGAAATGGATACCTTCCTCCATTGTTGGTGGGGAGAATCCAGGAAACTATCCATCGGCTGAGGTGATTGCCCGTCTGCCACGTCGGTTCGCGTGGCTGCCTCGGGCGGAACAGGATTTGGGCCCGCAGCCGGGATTCGTTTTCTATGCGTCTGCTCAAGCTGGTCAGGATTCTACGGGTCGACCAGGTAATGTTTTTACTTTCGCCCAGGTTTGTGGCGAAGTCTCCATGGGGGATTATCACCCGGCGGAGTTTATGTATTCGCCGGAAATTCCCACTCCGTTTGGTAAAACTCAGGTGGATAATGCGGAAATTCCTGCTGAGTTGACGGTTCCAGGGCCGATTGACCAAAAAGTGGTGGATGCGTTCGCTGATGGTTGGGTGGGGGATAATCCACTGGGGGTTCATTTTTCGCAGGTGGAACCGAAATACCGGCGAGAATTTGTGCAATGTATTGCCGCCACGATCTCGGTGTCCAGGCGGTGCGTGGTTTTGGCTTGTCCGCTGCCAGAAGCAGCCTTGTGGGTGGCTGCGGTTGCCTGTGAATTAGGGTTGCCGGAGGATTTTAGCTTTTCGACGTACGAAACCCCTGAGCGTATTCAGTCAATCATTCATGTTGGTTGCAAGCTGTCGATTGTTCCGTTGGAATCTGCCGCGGCGGTTGCGCCTGTGGTGGCACACACGGGGGCATTGTTGGTTCGTACAGATGAGCCCATCCCGGATGAACTGTACCGGTATCGGGAGGCAATGAGTCAACCTGCATCATTGCCACAAACGATGGCTTTGCAGCATTTGACGGCTCCTAGTGTCGAGCACTTGGCGAATCCGTTTTTTGCGGAAGACGATGCAGTTTCGCTCACATTGCCGTCTGCACAATCGCAGCAGTTGCCACCAACGCCACCACCTGCGAGCATGGCTCAGCCGAATGCGTGGGTGACGCCGTTACAACCTGACGAATTGCCCACCCCCGAATTGCTTCAAGCGCGGGAGCTCTATGGCAGGTTGCAGCAAAACCCAGGGCCTGAGTCTTTTGCGCAGATGGTTAGGGCACACGAGCTGTTGTCGTTGACAGAACATCTTCCCATCCGGGCTGGGTTTTTGGTGTTGGTGTTACTTCATGGTCTGCCAGCGCATTTTTATGGTGCTGATAGTGTGGTGGCAGTGGATGCGGCGCAGCGTGAAGAGGTTTTTGAGCACGCGTTGCGGTTGTTCGGAGAGCTTACAACCGATCCGGCTGAATCTACCGCAATTGCGCATGCGCTTAATGAAACGTCGCCGTTGCCAACCCATCCTGGCATCGCGGCTGTTTTGGGTGAATTGCGGCAGCGGCTGCGGGCGGAAAAACCAGCATCTCCGACGATTGATGCTGTGCGACAGCGGTTTATCAACCAACAATCACAATCGATTCCCCCGATGAACTAAACCCTGGATTGGAGTGAATGCGGATGGCGCCGAAAACGATCACGCTTGGTGATGGTGAGTCGCATGTTTTGACCATTGGTAGTTTTCTTCGGCTTCGGGCGTGGCTTGTCCATGGCGCGGCCGTCGATGTGGAATTGGTTACCCCTGGCGCAGCTAAATTTAATCGCCCGGATCCGACCCAGGTGTATTTAACTGATTGTGATAGCCGGGTGGGCATCGTGGTGCGCCCTGTTGGTGGGGGACAATTCCCGCCGGAGCATTCGGTCAGCGTGGTGGCGGAGCAGCCGACCGCTGGTGAGCACATACGGCTGGAGTTTCCTATCGTTCGTGTCGATGGGGCAAGTGAGCGTCTCATTGGGGAAATCCAGCCTCTGCCCGAGCAGCCAGGTTTTGTTTCGATCAGTGCGATTGGGTCGAATGTGGCGGTTGATTTACCGCGTGAAGCGATGACGATGGTGTCTGCTCTGCGGGCACTTGAGGCTACAGAATGTTTTGTTTCCTCACTCCAGGTGCGTGTTGATGCCTCCGCCGCCATGTGCACGCAGGTTTCCGTTTCTGCCCTGCGCGCTATATGGCATGCGGTGTTGGGAATAGCGGATCACTTCGACATCACTGTCGCTGATGATATGGATAACCAGCTTGCTGATTATAAGACCCATGCGCCAGTCCGGGTGGGGCGACCTAATGTGGAGGTAGTTACTGATTCTGAGCAATCCGTGATCATTATTACGGATTCGCCTCGGCCGGTGTTGGCCACTCTACGTCCGGACCCCATCGTCATGGTTGTCGGCACGCATGCCCAGGCGGAAGTGCGTAACTACCATCAGCTCTACGGCTCGGAATATCCGCTTAGACTTGTGCCGTGGGATGATGCGCAGATTAGTGCGCTTAACGAGGGGAATCATAGTCTGATAGCGGATAATGCTCGGATCATTGCCGCCGCGTTGAAGCAGCCGACTGTCGCTGTTATCACTAATCCGTTTGCTGATGGGGGTGTCTAAATCATGTATGCGTGTTGCCCCGACACCTATGAATTGTTAGAGCCTGGTCAAACAATATCCTATGCTGGTAATCCGCTGTTGCCGGATTGGGCGGAATCCGTGACCTTTTGTGTGGCTATGGCTGGTGCCCGCGCTTCCGGGAAGAGCCTGTATCTTGCGGTTGTGATCAAGCAATTGGAACTTCTTGCTCAACAGCGATTCCCGCACATCACCATTGAACCGGCTGATGAATCGACGCGGATCCGGTACCAGGAAAAATATGAAAAGCCGCTGTATCAAGAGCTCAAGCACATGCCGCCTACACCCACGAGCGTGAATGAGGACGCCTATCAGCGGGATCCGTTTATTTTTAGTCTCGGGTACTGGCCAGATCCGGAGGGTGTATCACGTCACCACTACTTGGTTATCCGCGACGTTGCTGGTGAGGATTTGGAAAACCCGAATGTTGATCCTTTATCCATGCGGTTTTTCAAAAACTGTGACCTGGTAATTTTCCTTTTCGATCCGCTGAAAGTCCCCAGCATCGCCACGTATTTGCAGGGGCTTATCCCCACTCCACGCCAATTGGGTGGAAATCCGGAAGATGTTTTTCGCAATATTGTGCGTCTTTTAGGTGATTCTCGGCCGAAGTTGGCGGTGGCGGTCTCCAAGTTTGACACCTTGCAGGAGTTAGAGCGTCTGCAAGATAAGCAGGAGTGGAAAAGCATCATGGGGAATCTGGGTGCTGGCTTTCGGCGCGATACGGGCTTCAATTACGTTTACCACAGTCAATGGGTATTGCACTTAGAGATCCAATCGTTACTGATCAAGTTGGAAGCTGATCGACTGTTAAACATGATGGCCCATGCGTATCGTGCTGTTCCCGAGCGGCTTTCCTACTTTGCGGTTTCCGCTTTGGGGGAGTCACCTCGTGGTGAGAATTTGGATCGAAAAGGAATCGCCCCGTACCGGGTCTTGGATCCGCTTCGATGGTTCCTCTCAGAACGCAGGGTATTGATGTAAGGAATGAGGACTAGATGAGTTTTCGTGACCCGTTCGCCGACCCACCTAAACAGCAGGAATTACACACCGGCGCTGATTACGCTTACCAAGTGGTTGGTAGCTCCACTGTTAGCCGTCAACACCCACCATTCGCCGCCGTACGCATGTGGGATGCTCCGTTCATCGTGAAGTTGGCAGCCGCGGTGTATCTCCTTGTTGCTTGCGTTATGCTCTGGCTGCTTTTCAACGAGTTCACCACTCGATCCAATGCCCGCGACCTGGTTGTTTTTATCGCCGTAGTTATTGGCATCGTCAATACCATCGGTGCTGTGGGTTTGCTTAAGGCTAGGTTCTGGTCTCGCTGGTTGGTGTCAGCTACCAGCATCATTGGTTTTTTCTACATTGTGACTAGCCTGTGGCCGCTTAGCCTTATCGGGGCCGTGGCTGGTGGCATGGTGTGGTTACCACGCAATAACGCGTGGTTTGGTCAGTAATTTTTCGCTACTACAGCCCAAGAAGCTTAACCCCCATAAAACTTCTTGGGCTTTTGTGTGTGCTGCGTTGTGTGGTTGTACGGGGTGCATTGCTGCAATCTACACGGAGTTTCGCAGCACACGGTGGAAGGTGGCTTGCAGCCTCATAATGGTTAGCTCTGGTGTGTGCTGCGATTGTGAGATATGGGGCAGCGCTGGAGAGGATTGCGGCATGGTTTCGCAGCACACAGGTTGTAATAAAACACACCGGGTTGACGTTGGAGGTACGAGGTGGGTGCTGCGTTGCGCGGTTTCACAAGCGCTTGTCGACGCCACCAGGTTGAGGTTTCGCAGCCACACAGCCAGCCGTCTATTTCATACGCGAGTGCAGCTTGACTGCCAGCGCGGTTAATGCGGTTTGCCCGGTAGCATAATCGTCAGCTTTGGCGATGATCGCGACGGCGACTGGGCCAGATAGGGTGGGAATCACCCCGAATTGTCTCACGAGGTAGCCGTGGTCAGGTTCTGGCCCCCAGCCGCCTTTGAACTGCGCGCCGGGTATTAGCCCCAAGCCGTAACGTTGGTCTGGCGCTATCTCTGCCATTGCGGCGAATACTGACTCGGCGTGGGGGATCGTCGTTAAGTGTTGGGCGAAGGTGGATTGGTCGATCAATGCCCATTGGGTTTGCCCAAATGCGGAAAAGCCGTCGCGTTGGACAAATGGTTGGATTCGAGTGGTTAAATCGCCGCCTTCCCGTAGGATGGCGTTGGTTGCTTCTGCTGCGAGTTCGCCGCTTCCCAAGGACTCCCAGAGTTGTTGAGCACTACCGTTATCCGAGGTGGTTATGGCGCTGCGCATGGCCTCGTAGTGCCCGGTAGATTGGCGCAGGGCTGCGATGGAAATCGGAACTTTCGCTGTTGACCAGGCCGGGCCGCTAAGAATGCTGCCCGCGACCACTCCATCAACGGCTATGCCGACGCGCGTACCTGTCTCGGCTTCGACACTAGCAACGATTGCTGCAAGGTCGGTGCCGTCCAATTGTTGGTGGGGTGCCGGTGCGGTTAGGGTCACGGTGGTTGTGGATGCTGGTGTGCTTATCGAGGCCTTACGGTCAACCGGAATCGTGCAGGCACTAAGGCTCACCAAGGTGATTAGTGACACGCTGGACAGGGATCTAGGAGATATATACATGGGCATTATTGCCGCCGGTGCAGTGGACATACGAATGTTGGTCAATGCACTGCATGGTGTAGGTTTGGTTGGTTACAGGTGAGAATACCTGCAGTTCGTCGCTAGTTTTTCCCGTCGCGTTGTGATTGATGCGGAATTGGTCTCCGACGGCGGTCGCAAAGGGGTCGCTGGTGGCGCCAGATTTGAAGTATTTAGTGAATTTTCCGGCAGGTTCATCATTGATGGCGGCGCTATTGACCGGTGTGACCGCGATGGGGAAGTTCTCCTCCGTTGGTCGGTTGTTGGCACCTGGAGTTTCCAACACCGTGACGGTTTCTACTGCACCTTCGGTGTCGTTGTAGCTAAAACCAGCGCTTTTCAGTTCACTGTTCACCGTATCGACAATGGTGTATCCGGCGAATAGCATGCATCCGGCCAGCAAGGCTAGCGGTGCTAAGACAATGATGAGGATGACTGCGATGATTTTGCCAGCACTGGATTTAGGTTGTTGATACTGGATTGGCGGCTGTTGGGGGTGGAACGCTTGCTGCGGATTCTGGGGGTGCTGATGGGTGTTAAATGGGTTGCCTAATTGCTCGGTGACTGGTGGGAAACTGGTGGTCTCGAAAGGGTCAGTGCCGGGGCGATGCGCTGGTGTATTTGACATGTAGCTCGGTTTTTGTTCGGGGGTCAAACGTCGATAGGTCAATGAAGGGCAGACCCCTCTTAGGGTTAGCCTGATAGCACTATACCTTTTTCTTAGGGTAAGGGGCGCGAAACTGAGATTACTTTATATGTTTTTCACCAAGTTTTTACCACTTGTGCGCGGTACTCTACCGAAGGTTGTGAAGTTGCCGCAGCTTTATCGCCTCGGTATTAAGCCCAATGTCGTCGTAAAGTTGGGCAGCTTCCGTCAGCAGCCGACGACGATTAGCATCTTGATGCGCCTGCCCGAAGAGGTCGGCAAGCTCAATAACTGCGAGAATGTAGTTTAGTTGGGCGCTGAATTCCAGTGAACTAAAAGTAAAGTTTTGCCGCACGCTGAGTAATAGTTCCGCAGCGCGATGTTTGTTATTGTCCAGCGACATCAACTGGGCGAAGCTTCTGGTTGCCCACAGTGCCTCGGTGTGGATGTTGGAAACCCCATTTTTTAATAGTCGGCTAGCGTATTCCCAGGCGGCTTCGGAGGCTTTCTTTGCTTGGTAGAAATCACCTGCGGTTTGCGCCCACCGGATCTGGTTATTTGCTGCCGCCAGGGAGGTTTTATAGTCAGCGAGGCTATATGCCACACTTTGGAGAACATCAAGTCGATTTAATACGTCGTGAAGGGGGCGCTGGTTATCGTAGTCTGCCCGGGCAAACGGCAGTAGCGCGAAATAAGTAGTCCGGGCGGACAGATGCTCAAAGATTGGGATTGGTTGTTCGGAAAAAAGCTTATACCAGCCAGCAAGCGCCTCATCGAATGCGGGATCCGCCTGCCCGGAACCGAATAATTGGTTACTCAGTTCTCTATCAAATTGCGTCACGAAACTAATATTGGCGGAGCGGTTAGCTTTCAGTTCATTCTCCATGACCGGCACGATCATAGCCATCCACTCCGCCACCTTAGCGGGGGTGGTGTGGGCAAATTCCGTGATGAAATCCGACACCATGACCCCGGAATCGCTAACCGTGGAATCGGCTTTTCCTGCGAAAATATCGTCAATGCGGGAGGTTTCTGGTGTCAAATCAACCCCGGCATGTGCTTGCAGTGCCGCCGCCAAGTCACTTTCCCCCGCCTGCTCAAGGCCCCGGGCCTGTTGGGTGTAACCGTTAAAAACCGCTTCTGTCGAACCCTGCACAACCCCTAACATTGTGTGATAAACCCCAGCCCAATACCGTAGGTCAGCGGCGCTTGCCGCCACTGGTACGCAGGTATTAATGATGCGTTCGACGGTGGCATGCTGCGTGGGGTCGTCGAAAAGCGAATACAGCTTGCCCAGGTTTATTTCTAGCTTTTCGACGACTTCGGGCGGCAACCGGTAGGGGTCTACGAAAAGCAACGGAACGAAACCCACAATCGGGGCTGGGAACGGTTGAACAGCAGCACGAGAAAAATTTTGCACAAACAAATCGACATCATTGTCATCGGAAATTAACGCTGGATAGGGTCGAATGTTTCGCATGGTTTCTCATTCTAAGGTTCGTTTATGATTTTTGTCGGCAAGTGGGCATTTCCTATGCCCGAATGTGTGGTTTTTCACCCACCTAGAACCGCACATCTGCGCGGTGATCCTGGCATAATTGTAAAGGCGGGTTGCTTTTAAGTTTTGCGGCTCCCGAAACAATCATTACTACAGGCATTCTTGGAGGATGACACATGCCAATCGCAACTCCTGAGGTTTACAACGAGATGCTCGATCGCGCCAAGGCAGGCGGCTTTGCCTTCCCGGCGATTAACTGCACTTCTTCTGAAACCATTAACGCAGCGCTTCGTGGTTTCGCGGAGGCAGAATCCGACGGTATCATCCAGTTCTCTACCGGTGGTGCAGAGTTCGGTTCCGGCTTGTCCGTCAAGAATAAGGTGGCAGGTGCCTGTGCCCTTGCCGCATTCGCGCACGAAGCCGCAAAGCACTACAACATCAACGTGGCACTGCATACCGACCACTGCCAGAAGGAAGTGCTTGACGAGTACGTCCGGCCGCTGATCGCCATCTCCCAGGAGCGCGTAGACCGGGGCGAACTGCCGCTGTTCCAGTCCCACATGTGGGATGGTTCTGCAATCCCAATCGATGAAAACCTTGTCATCGCTCAGGAACTTCTTGAGAAAGCCCGCAAAGCTAACATCATTCTTGAGGTTGAAATTGGTGTTGTTGGTGGCGAAGAGGACGGCGTTGAAGCAAAGGCAGGCGCTAACCTGTACACCTCCCCGGAAGACTTCGCCAAGACCATTGATGCGATCGGAACCGGTGAAAACGGCCGCTACCTGCTAGCCGCTACTTTCGGCAACGTCCACGGGGTATATAAGCCAGGCAACGTGAAGCTTCGCCCTGAGGTCTTGTTGGAAGGCCAGAAGGTCGCACGTGAGAAGCTTGGCCTGGGCGATGATGCCCTCCCATTCGACTTCGTCTTCCACGGTGGCTCCGGCTCCGAGAAGGAAAAGATCGAAGAAGCACTGCGATACGGTGTTATCAAGATGAACGTCGACACCGACACCCAGTACGCATTTACCCGCCCAATCGCAGGCCACATGTTCACCAACTACGACGGCGTTTTGAAGATCGACGGCGAAGTTGGAAACAAGAAGACCTACGACCCACGCTCTTACCTGAAGCTGGCTGAGCAGGGCATGGCTGAGCGCATCGTCGAAGCATGCCAGGACCTGCACTCTGTAGGCACCACCTTAAGCAAGTAATCTCTTCCCTTATCTTCCACCCGCACCCGCATCAAGGTGCGGGTGTTTTTGTGCTTTATCCTAGGTGTGGTGTGTGCTGCGTTTGCGTGGAAACTAGGGGATTTCGTGCCTCTCTGAATGCGGTTTCGCAGCACACAGGTTCGGGGTGGTTTGGGTCAGTTAGCTGTGTGCTGCGTTGCGTGGTTTTCGGGATACTTTTCGACGCCTGCGCGCCAGGTTTCGCAGCACACATCTAGAGGTATATAGCCTTAAAACATTCGGGAACACAATGGGAGCTGGCTACGTTGAATCTAAAAGAAACAAAGTCGAACTCCGTGGTGGAATTGGAGACGGAACACTACAACCATGCCGAAAGCCACAAAGAACACAGCCACCCGTATTAAAACCCGAATTGAGGAAGGCTGGCACCGCCTGAATGAAGGGTGGCTGTATATCATCCAAGCCGCTGTTGCCGCAGGCTTATCCTATTGGGTAGCAGCACACCTGGTGGGAAACCCAGACCCGTTCTTCGCCCCCATGGCTACCATCATCGTGCTTTCCACCACTGGTGGTGAACGATTCCGCCGCGCGCTGGAATTAGTTGTCGGGGTAAGCCTCGGGGTAGGAATTGGCGACCTGATGATAGCCTTCATTGGGTCAGGGGTTTGGCAGATAGCAGTCGCGGTCGCCGTGGCCATCGCATTTGGCAGGTTCCTAGACAAAGGAGTGCTGGTGGCAAATCAAGCCGCCTTTGCCTCGGTGCTGATTGCCACAATCCTGCCACCTGGAACAAGCGGTGGAACGGACCGGATGCTGGATGCCTTCATTGGCGGTCTGGTGGGGCTTGCAGTTATCGCTGTGTTTCCAGAGTCGCCGTTAAAACAAGGGCGCAAGGAAATATCCATGCTTATGGGGGTAACATCCCAGGTCTTAGACCAAGTGGCCTTC
This sequence comes from Corynebacterium mustelae, assembly GCF_001020985.1. Taxonomy (NCBI): domain Bacteria; kingdom Bacillati; phylum Actinomycetota; class Actinomycetes; order Mycobacteriales; family Corynebacteriaceae; genus Corynebacterium; species Corynebacterium mustelae. Next base: position 3,002,231 of record NZ_CP011542.1, on the reverse strand, counting down.
GCACTTAAAACCGGCGACACCGAGGCGATTCGTACTGCGCTGCAGGAGGCGCGCGGTACCCAGGGTGGCATTAACAACATGATCGCGGCGGCTAAAGCAGGTGCGGAAAACCTCACAGTCAGCCCACTGCTGTGGCGGCAACGCCCGAAAATTCGTTCCTTGATGCGTATTCTCAACCCAGTGGATAACGCGATCCGCAATACCCGAGTCTTGGCGCGCCGGGCATTGGTGCTATCCGAGGATAAAGACACAGTATCGACCGAGCAGGTCGCGATTATAGCGGAGCTTGCCGACGTTTCCCTGCGGCTACAGGAATTATTCAGCGGTGGGGAAGATGCACACAAAGAAATGCCGGAACTTATCAAGCGGTTGCGGGTATTGGGTAACCAGGCTCGGCTGGAAGTGGCGGAGGGCAAGGTGCTGTCTGCGCAAATGATCTTGGGGCAATCCAGGTCCATCATTGTGGACTTGCTTCAGATATGTGGCTTGTCTAGACGCAGTGCGGTGGCAATTCTCCGGCCAACGTCAGAGCATCCATGCCAACCGCCAGAGCTGTGGGATCATGACGGGAGCGTGGCGGACTAGATTTTCCGAACCGCTTGGAGGTCGCGTAGATGTCGGTAGAAGGTCACTCGTTCCACCGCGCGTTTACGGGAAACCCCATCGATGGTGACTCGCAAAGTTTCACCGCCAGCTTGCAACGCCCGGCCGGTGTGAACCGTGTCCGGGTCGGTGGTAGCCGTCGGAAGTGGCGAGCGCTGCCACCATTTTTTCGCCGAGCGCGAAAGCGGAGAATCTAAAACCGCTGCTGCTATTCCAGGCGCGTCAAACATAGGCACCAATTTGGCGCCGAAAATCCCATAACGGGGAATACGTCGACCGGATTGGTGCCGTAGTAGAACATCATCATCGACGATTATTTCCGCCGTGATTTCCTTATTGTCCCAATCAGTAACAGTCGCAGTGCCAGCAACAACCGTGGCGGAATCGTCCCGAATCACCGGCAGCGGGTGGACCCGGCCGGTGGCGGCGAAATCCAATTGCTCCTGGGCAGAAAGCTCACTCAAGCCCCAGTGCTGTGCGGCATTGGAATGCGAATCGGTGGGCACAAAACCGATTTCTGCCCACATGGTGTCGGCGCGCATCAGTCTGGTCAAAACGGCCGATAGCGCCGCATCGGATCCGATGACGACAACCCTTAGGGGCTCGTCGATAGGCTGCGGAGCAAACGTGGGTGTGCCGAGGTGGGACACGTCGGGCTGCTGCGCAATATCCGTGAGACTAGGGGTTGGGTCAACCGGCAAAATTTCGGCGGTAATGACGTTAAGCGGATTCAACTCGCGCCGACCCGGCACTGCGGAGACGTCGAAAAGCTCGGCGGTGGGCGGAAAACTAAGCTTGAGGTCGGTCCCGCACCGAAGAATAACAAGACGCATTAGGAGAACCGGGTGTCCGGGAATTCCTCATCGAGCCGGTTAAACAGCTGCAACGCTGTGGCGATACCACAGTCAGTAAACTGAGCTAACTGCCGGTCACCCACCCCGTGCTCTAGATCGGTATTTGTTTCGGCGTGCACCCGCACCATGCCTTCGTCATCGACGGTGACATAGGCTTTGGGCCACAACTTCTCCCGATTCCAGTCGTTGCAGATCTCTACTAATTTCCCCCGTGCATCAATAGGTGCTGTTACTTTCCACGTTGCACGAACCACGTAAATTTCCCGCATTTTTCCGGTAGCCACCAAAACAAAGTTGTTTTCGTCGAACCCGGTAAAAATATCGCCGTCCTGGTCTGTAGTGAAATTATAATCTTGCGCCCGTAAGTAATCCGCTACCCGGTCGATGGTGAACGGCTCGGTCAATTCGCTCATTATGTGGTGATCTTTCCTATAGTTTCGTGTCGTTCATCTTCCGATCAATTGTATTAGAAACCGGGCAACCGCACAGGGGGATATTCCCCACACCCGTTGACGGTAGGTGGGGGCGGGTGTAGATTCTTAGGTGGCGAGGCCCTAGACAGACGATACTTCAATTCTTATATTCGGACTCGGATGTTGCTTTCCTCGCCGTTTTAGATAAAAACTTTGGGGGAAAAGTGTTTACCACCGCAAGCATGCTGCGGCGTGGGTATTTCGTCGCGTCCGCAACCCAACCATCTGCCACTCAAGCGCAAACAGTCACCGCCGCGTATCAACTATTACGGCTCGGTTTCGTTTCCAAATGGGAGGAACT